>JAJZPY010000096.1 GCA_021811005.1 Pseudomonadota bacterium | reverse complement strand
TCATGGGGGGCTCACTCCTCCTGCGTTGCGGCCATGTCTTCCAGCTCCAGGGCGGCTGCCAGCATGGCGAGCCGCGCCACGACGCCGTAAGTATAGAAGCGGTTGGGCATGGCGTCCGGATCCTGGCTCTGGTCGGGCGCGATGGCGTTGGTTTCAAACGCCAGCGGGACAAAACGGGCGCCGGGGGCGTTGAGGTTTTCATTGATGCCGCGTTCCGTATGAACCCGGTAAAAGCCGCCAACCACGAAATGGTCGATCATGTAGATGACGGGTTCCGCCACGGCGCTTTCCACCGACTCGTAGGTGTACACCCCTTCCTGGATCAGCACTTCGCGCACCGCCTGGCCTTCCTTGATGACGGCCATCTTGTTGCGTTGCTTGCGGTTGAGCGACTGCAGGTCGTCCGGACTTTTGACGGTCATGATGCCCATGCCGTAGGTTCCGGCATCGGCCTTGATGATGAGGAAGGGGTCGTCGCGGATGTCGAGTTCGCGGTATTTGTCGCGGATTTTGGCGAGCAGCAGCTCCACCTGGCTGGACAGGCAGTCCAGCCCCTGCCGGTCGGCAAAGTCCACCTGGCCGCAGTGCGAAAAATAGGGATTGATGACCCAGGGGTCGATGCCCACCAGTGCGGCGAATTCGGTTGCAACCCGGTCGTAGGCGGCAAAGTGCCGTGATTTCCGGCGCGTGCTCCAGCCGGCGAACAGCGGGGGAACCACGGGCTGGGACAATCCTTTCAGTACGTCTGGAATGCCTCCCGAAAGATCATTGTTGAGCAGCACGGCGCACGGGTCGAACCCGTCGAGCGAAAGCCGGTTGCCCGTGCGGCGCACCGGTTCCAGCACCAGCGTCTGGCCGTCGGGCAGCGCCAGGGGCGTGGGCGCCGTGATCTCGGGCAGCAGGCTGCCGATGCGCACCGCAAATCCGGCGCGCTGCAGGATGGACTTGAGGGCGGCCACGTTTTGCAGATAGAACAGGTTGCGCGTGTGGTTTTCGGGTATCAGCAGGAACTGGCGGGTGTCCGGGCAAATTTTTTCCACGGCTGACATGACGGCCTGGACGCACAGGGGCTCGAATTCGGGGCGCAGGTTGTTGAAGCCGGCCGGAAACAGGTTGGTGTCCACGGGAGCCAGCTTGAATCCCGAGTTGCGCAGGTCCACCGAGGTGTAAAACGGCGCGGAATGGTTTTGCCACTGTTGGCGGAACCAGTGCTCGATGGTCGGCAAGGCGCCCAGTATTTCTCGTTCCAGGGCTTGCAGGGGGCCCGTCAGGGCGGTCGTCAAGTGGGGAACCATGATTTTCCTAGTGGGCAGGTTTTTTGTGATTCTAGCTGCCGGCTGTGGCGTTGCTAAAGGGTTAAAAATGGTACTATAATAGTCCTGTATTGGCTAACTTGTTAAATATTAAATTATTTTTTTAAGGAAGTTGGGTCAAATGATCCGGATAGGCAAATTGACGGATTACGGCATCCTCATCATGACCTATCTGGCCCGTGATCCGGAACGGCTGCATGCCGCCCAGGAAATTGCCCAGGCCGTGGGCATTGCCCTGCCGACGGCGAACAAGCTGCTCAAGATGCTGGCCCGGGGCGGCCTGCTGGACTCCCAGCGCGGCACCAAAGGGGGTTACGCCCTTTCGCGTCAGCCGGAAGCCATCACGATGGTGGACATCATCGGCGCCCTGGAAGGGCCGGTCGGGCTGACGGATTGCGGAACGGCCAAACAGCCCGGCAACTGCCAGCGCGAGCGCTCGTGTTCCGTCAAGGCCAACTGGCAACGCATCAGCCAGGCCGTCAATGATGCCCTGGCTGGGGTGACGCTGGCTGAAATGACCGTGCCGTCCCAGCCCATTCGAATTTTTGCGCGCCCGTTGGCGCAACCGGTGACATGAACCATGAGCGATTCCGCCTCCACACTTGAAGCAATCATCAGCCAGGAATACCAGCACGGCTTCGAAACCTCCGTGGAGGCCGATGCCCTGCCGCGCGGCCTTTCCGAAGACACCGTGCGGATGATTTCCGCCAAGAAGAACGAACCTGAATTCCTGCTGGAATGGCGGCTTGCGGCTTTCCGCCGCTGGCTCGACATGAAGCCGCCGGAATGGGCCAGCGTGCATCATCCGCCCATCGACTACCAGGACATCATCTACTATTCGGCGCCCAAGTCTCAGAAGGACGGGCCGAAAAGCCTGGACGAGGTGGATCCGGAGCTGCTTAAAACTTACGAAAAGCTGGGCATCCCCCTGCACGAGCGGGCCATCCTGGCAGGCGTCGCGGTGGATGCCGTGTTCGATAGCGTGTCCGTGGCCACCACGTTCAAGGACAAGCTGGCGGAAAAGGGCATCATTTTCTGTTCCTTCTCGGAAGCGGTTCAGGAACATCCGGAGCTGGTCCGGCAATACCTCGGTTCGGTGGTCCCGGTGCAGGACAATTTCTACGCGGCCCTCAATTCCGCCGTGTTCAGCGACGGCTCCTTCGTCTACATTCCGCCGGGCGTGCGCTGCCCCATGGAACTGTCCACCTATTTCCGCATCAACGCCAAGAACACCGGCCAGTTTGAGCGCACGCTCATCATCGCCGACCGCGATTCCTACGTGAGCTATCTGGAAGGCTGCACCGCGCCCATGCGCGACGAAAACCAGCTGCATGCGGCGGTGGTGGAACTGGTGGCCCTGGAAAACGCCCAGATCAAGTATTCGACGGTGCAGAACTGGTATCCCGGTGACAAGGAAGGGCGCGGCGGGATTTACAACTTCGTGACCAAGCGCGGCGATTGCCGCGGTGCCCATTCCAAGATTTCGTGGACCCAGGTGGAAACGGGTTCAGCCATCACCTGGAAATATCCCAGCGTGATCCTGCGCGGCGATCATTCGGTGGGCGAGTTCTATTCGGTGGCACTGACCAACCACCGGCAGCAGGCCGACACCGGAACGAAGATGATCCACATGGGCAAAAACACCCGCAGCACCATCATATCCAAGGGGATTTCGGCAGGCTTCGGCCATCAGGCCTACCGTGGACTGGTGCGCATCGCCCGCGCCGCGCAAAACGCGCGCAACTACACCCAGTGCGATTCGCTGCTGCTGGGGGACCGCTGCGCGGCCCACACTTTCCCCTACATCGAAGTGAAAAATGCCTCGGCAAAAGTGGAACACGAGGCATCCACCTCCCGCATCGGCGAAGACCAGCTGTTCTTCTGCCGCCAGCGCGGCCTGACCATGGAAGATGCCGTTTCAATGATCGTGAACGGCTTCTGCAAGGAAGTGTTCAAGGAGCTGCCCATGGAATTTGCCGTGGAAGCGCAGAAATTGCTGGGCGTCAGCCTCGAAGGCAGCGTCGGCTAAAGACAACATTCAGGAATCAACATGCTCATCATCAAGGATCTGCACGCATCGGTGGGAGACAAGCCCATCCTCAAAGGCATCAACCTGACCGTGAACGCGGGAGAGGTGCACGCCATCATGGGCCCCAACGGCTCGGGCAAAAGCACGCTGTCCAATGTGTTGGCCGGTCGCGAAAACGTGACCGTGACCTCGGGCTCCATCGAGTACCTGGGGCAGGACCTGCTGGCCCTGGAAGTGGAAGAACGGGCTCGCGCCGGCGTGTTCCTGGCCTTCCAGTATCCGGTGGAAATTCCCGGGGTGGGCAACGTCTACCTGCTCAAGGCGGCGCTTAACGCGCAGCGCAAGCACCGTGGCCTGCCGGAACTGGATGCCATGGAATTCCTGGCCCTGGTCAAGGACAAGATGAAACTCATGGAAATGAACGAGTCCATGCTGTACCGCGCGGTCAACGAAGGGTTTTCCGGCGGCGAAAAGAAGCGCAACGAAATTCTTCAGATGGCAGTCCTGGAGCCGAAGCTGGCCATCCTCGACGAAACCGACTCCGGGCTGGACATCGATGCCCTGAAGATCGTGGCCAACGGCGTCAACAGTTTGCGCCACCCCGAACGCTCCATGATTCTGGTGACCCATTACCAACGCCTGCTGGATTACATCAAGCCCGATTACGTGCATGTGCTGGCCGCAGGACGGATCGTCCGTTCAGGCGGACCGGAGCTCGCTCACGAACTTGAAAAGCAGGGCTACGCCTGGATCGGAAACGAGGGATCGGGGCAGGAGGTTTCTTCAGGATCATGAGCACGGCCATCGCCCATTACCAGTCGGAATTCGAACGGCTGGGTACCCTGTTGCCCTGGCAGGACTCGCCCCAGTGGCAGGAATGGCGCCAGTCGGGCTGGGCCCATTTCGCCTCCCTGGGCTTTCCCACCACGCGCCATGAAGAGTGGAAATACACCAGCTTGGCCGCCCTGGAAAAACTGGCCCTGTCCTGCGCGCCGGCAGCGCCCGAAGCGCCTCAGCCGACCTGGGATGCCCTGAAAGCACGTGCCGTGTTGCCGCAAGCGCGCCATCGGGCCGTTTTTGTCGATGGCCGGTATTCCCCGCAATTGTCGCAACTGGACGGGTTGCCGGCCGGGATTGCCGTGCGTCCCCTGTCCGCGTTGTCGGCCCGGGACAGCCTCGGACTGCAGGTTCCTCTTCAGGCCGTGCGCGCGCGCACCCCCTTTGCGGCCCTCAATGCGGCATTCATGGCGGAAGGGGCATGGATTACCGCAGCGGCGGAAGCGTCGCTGGACGACCCCTTGCTGATTCTCTACGTCACCACCCGTGGCGGGCAGGCCCAGCATGTGGTCAATGCCTACCACCTCGCAGCCGGATCCCGCGTGGCTGTGGCCGAACAGTATCTGGGTTTGACCGATGAGGCCTATTTCGTCAATCAGGTGGCCGGCGTACAGCTTGAGGCCGGAGCCCAGCTCAGCCACGTGAAATTGCAGCAAGAAGGTGGGCGCGCCTATCACATCGGGGCACTGCAGGCTTCCCAGCAAGGCGGCAGCCGGTTTGAAAGCCACAGTTTTGCGCTTTCCGGCGCGTTCGGGCGCAACGACATGGAGGCGGCTCTGCTGGAACCGGGGGCTTCTGTGGTCATGAATGGCCTGTACCGGGTGGGCGGCCGCGAATTCCAGGATTTTCACACCTGCATTCGCCACCAAAGCCCCGACTGCTCAAGCGACGAATATTTCAAGGGCGTGCTCGACGGGTCAGGCCGTGCTGTTTTCAACGGCAAGATCGTGGTGGCGCAGGACGCCCAGCACACGGCTTCCCGGCAGTCGAACCACAATCTGTTGCTGTCGGACCAGGCCGAAGTGGATACCAAACCGCAACTGGAAATTTTTGCCGATGACGTCAAGTGCAGCCACGGGGCAACCGTGGGCCAGCTGGACGAAGACCAGTGGTTCTACCTGCGCTCACGCGGGCTGGACCCCGATCATGCGCGCACCCTGCTGATCGAAGCGTTCGCGCTGGACCTGCTCTCAAGCATCGGTCACGCCGGGTTGCGTGCCGCGATGGATCACCTGATGCGGGGGCACGCTCATGTTTGACGTACAGCGCATGCGCGGGCAATTCCCCATTCTTGCGCGCGAAGTGCATGGACGGCCCCTGGTCTATCTGGACAATGCGGCCACGACGCAGAAACCGCGCGCGGTGATCGACGCGGAACGGCACTATTACGAATTCCAGAACGCCAACATTCACCGCGGTGTGCACGCCCTGAGCCAGGAAGCGACCGACGCCTTCGAGGGGGCGCGCGACAAGGTGAAAAATTTCCTCAAGGCGCCGCATCGGGAAGAAATCATTTTCACCCGGGGCGCCACCGAGGCCATCAATCTGGTGGCGCACAGCTGGGGGCGCACCCACCTGAAGGCGGGCGACGAGATCCTGGTGAGCGAGATGGAGCACCATGCCAACATCGTGCCCTGGCAGCTGTTGTGCGAAGCCACCGGAGCCGTCCTGAAAGTCATTCCCATCGATGAGCGTGGCGCACTGGTTCCTGGCGCATTCGAATCCCTGCTGGGCCCGCGCACGAAACTGGTGGGTATTACCCAGGTCTCGAATGCCCTGGGCACGGTCAATCCGGTGGCCGACATCATCCGCAAAGCCCATCAGGCGGGCGCGCTGGTGCTGGTGGACGGAGCCCAGGCGGTGGCCCACCTGTCCGTGGACGTGAAAGCGCTGGATTGCGATTTTTATGTATTCTCCGGCCACAAGTTGTATGGCCCCACCGGAATCGGCGTTTTGTATGGCAAGCGCGAGCACCTGGAAAAAATGCCGCCGTACCAGGGTGGCGGCGACATGATCGCCCAGGTCACGTTCAAGAAAACCACCTACAACGAACTGCCTTACAAGTTTGAGGCCGGTACGCCTCATATTGCCGGTGCCGTCGGACTGGGGGCCGCCATTGATTTTGTCCTGTCGGTGGGCCTTGAAACCATCGCAGCCCACGAAGATGCCCTGCTGGTGCAAGCCACCCGCCTGGCTTCCGGATTTGAAGGGCTGCAGGTGATCGGCACGGCGCCTGGCAAGGCCAGCATCCTGTCCTTCGTGATGAAAGGGGTGCATCCCCACGACATCGGCACCATTCTGGACAGCGAAGGGGTCGCCATCCGCACGGGCCATCACTGCGCCATGCCGGTCATGGACCATTACCACTTGCCCGCCACGGCGCGGGCTTCCTTTGCCCTGTACAACACGCCCGACGAAGTGGACGCCCTGTTTCGCGCCCTGCGACGGGTGGAGGAGCTGTTCCTGAAATGAGCGATCTGCGCGACCTGTACCAGGAAGTGATTTTCGACCATAACCGGCACCCGAGAAATTTCGGCGCCCTGCCGGAGGCCAATCGCCATGCCGACGGCTTCAACCCCCTGTGCGGCGATCGCCTCACCCTTCACCTGCGCGTGGAAGGGGGCGTGATCCAGGAAGCCCGGTTCGAAGGGGCCGGTTGTGCCATTTCCACGGCTTCCGCGTCGCTCATGACCGAAGCGCTCAAAGGGAAAACGGAAGCGGAAGCGGCCACCCTGTTCGAAGGATTTCATCACATGGTGATGGGAGAGCCTGTGACCGTGGACCTGGGCAAGCTGGCTGTCCTGGCCGGCGTCAGCGAATTTCCGGCGCGCGTGAAATGCGCCACGCTGGCCTGGCATACCCTCAATGCGGCTCTCAAGAACGAGTCCAACCCTGTCTCGACGGAGTAATCATGTCCGTATATGAATGGCTGGGAAAATCGGAGGGACCGGCAGCATCGGAGCCGGAAGCTCCCAGCGCCCGCGAAGCGCTGGAGCTGTCGGTCATCGAAGCGCTCAAGACCGTTTACGACCCCGAGATTCCGGTCAACATCTATGATCTCGGATTGATCTACGGGCTGGCCATCGATCCCGAATCCGCCCACGTGGACATCCAGATGACCCTGACAGCGCCAGGCTGTCCGGTGGCCCAGACGTTTCCCGGTGAAGTGGAGCGCCGGGTCATGGAGGTGCCGGGCGTTCAGGGCGCCAAAGTGGAGCTGGTCTGGGAACCCCCCTGGACCCGTGACCGCATGAGCGAAGCGGCGATGCTCACCCTGGGCATGCTCTGAGCCCCAATCTGTTCTTCTTTTCTTGCGGGCAGCATCGATCCATTCCCTGACAATGAGCCATTTGGGAGGTGTTTTTCCCTATGGCTTTTGCCGTGGTTTGCAGCCGCGCCCTGATAGGGATTGCGGCACCTCCGGTGCAGGTGGAAGTGCATCTTGCCAACGGCCTGCCGCAATTCAACCTGGTGGGCCTGCCCGACATGGAAGTGCGCGAAAGCCGGGAGCG
>JAJZPY010000095.1 GCA_021811005.1 Pseudomonadota bacterium | reverse complement strand
GCGGGCTTGCGTGACAGGAAGGGCTGGGCAATCGCGACGGCCTGCTCGGCGCGGATCACGTCCGATACGGTGCCGGACAGCACCACGGATTCCCCGCTGGAAGACACGTCGATGTGCGGTTCGCCCGGCAGCAGCCGGCGCAGTCGCGCCGACAGGGGGGCCACGTCGCGCTCCACGTCCAGGTTGAACACGCGCACGTCGCCGTTGTCGAGCCAGAGCAGCACGTTGGTGCTGCCGGCCGATTTGCCCACCAGGTACAGTTCGCGCCGCCGCAGCAGAATCACGTCAGCCACCTGGGGCGCTCCCACCGAAAGCCGCGCGACGCGGCGGCCAAGCGGGATCACGGCGGACTTTCCTTCGGTCAGGGTGAGCTGGCGTTCCTCGGGCGGCAGGGCTTGCACCGATTGCAGGAGGCCCAGGCAGCCCAGGGCCGCAAGCCAGCGCTTCATCGCAACAGGCTCCGTTCGCTGCCGCGAATGATTTCCGCGGCGGGCTGGAAGGCGCCGGAGGCGGTCGCAGGGTCATGGCCCAGCAGGCCCTGGCGCGTGACGCCGGGGGTGGCAGTGGTTTGCGGGTCCACCTGGTTGCGCAGCACCAGCGAGAGGGTGCCGATGTTGCGGGCCAGGTCGAGCTGTTCGGCTTCCCGCGGCGTCACTTCAAGCGTGACGGCGTTCACCACGTGCGGCCGCGATTCGTCGGGATTGGCATCCTGCGCCACGGCCAGCACCGGCACGCGTTGCAGCACGATTTTGGAAAGGCTGCCGCGGACGCTGCCGGGCCATCCTTCCGCCGCACTGTTGACGAGCACGTCCACGAAGTTGCCGGGAAGGGCAAAACCTGCCACGCCGACCACTTCGTTGACGCGCACCGTCATGGCGCGATGGCCGCTGGGGATGATGGCGGACAGGCCGGCCCGGCTGCCTTCCGGCGCCAGGGCCTGTTCCAGGATCGGCAGGCCGGCGGCAATGGGAACGCGCACCACGCGGCCTTCGAATTTTTCCGGGTTGACGGGCGTGCCGGGCGGCAGGAGATGGTCCGGCCAGTCGGACAGGCTGACGGAGGCGGCTGTCAGCCGCGAACCCTGGGCCAGCGCCTGGCGGGCCACCGCCACCGGAACGGATTTGACGCGCGCGGCCTGCATCAGCCAGCGCGCCGAATAGCCGGCAATGCCCAGCGAAAGCAGCATGGCGAAGGCGATCCATAGCGGACGGCGGCGCAGGTTCATGAAGGCAGCCCTGCCAGCACCGACAGGCCATGCAGGTTGGCCGTGGCATCGTGCCAGGCCCAGGCCACGCTCCACGCAAAACCGGACAGCATCTGGGGCCCTGAAAAATGGCGCGGGCGCAGGTCGGTCTGGATCATCATGGCAATGAGGTAGAGCACCAGGCTCTCAAGCCAGATCATGGAAGTCAGCCTGCGCTGCCCACGGAGGACGCGATGCTGTTGAACTTGGTTTCCAGGTTGACGCCCAGCGCCGTGATGCCGCCGATGATGGCGAGGCCGATGAGGGCCGCAATGAGGCCGTATTCGATGGCGGTGACGCCTTCATCCCGGGACAGGAAACGCCGGATTGCGGCCGTGAAAGTTTTCATGGGAAGGCTCCTTGGCTGGTGAAGGCATGGCACAGCGCATGCAGTCGGGACACGATAGCCCGCCGTGCGGGGCGGCCGACAGACACGAACTCCCCTGCGGCCAGGGGCCGATGTACACGGCGCTGCGCGTGATGTTTGTCCGGTCGCTTCAGTACAGTCCGGGCAGCAGCCGCCAGCGGACCCGGGCGCGGTAGCGCGCATAGGCCGGATCGACGGCAAGGCACCGTTCTTCGCGCCGGATGCGGACGATTTGCAGGCAATAGAGGCCGGCATAGACGGCACCATTGCGCAGGCTCGCGTGGGAGGCCAGGAACCCGCAGTGGGTCACGAGATAGCCCAGGTAGATGGGATGGCGGACCAGGCGGTAGGCGCCGCGCGCCACCGTGCCGCGCTGGGCCGGCAGGAGGTCGAAGGCGCGCCCGAGTGAGAGCTTGGCGTAGATTTGCCACAGCAGGCCTGCCAGCATCAGGATCGTGCAGGAGGTTTCGGGCAGCAGGTGGCGCGGGGTGGCCAGGTCGAGCGCCAGGAAATGGAAAGTGGCGCCCAGGCTGGCGGCCACTGCCAGCGGATGCAGGTCGCGCGAAGCCGGCAGGGTACTTGCCAGCAACAGCATCAGGGTGAGGGTTTCCGACACCAGCAGGGCAAGCAGGGTGGGATTTGCCGGGTGCAGCGTCCAGAGGGAAAAGACGTCCACCCACAAGCGCGCGAGCAAGCCCGACGCCCCGAGGCGCCAGGCCCATTCCCGCATGTCAGGCCAGGTGATGGCGGTTGGCGAACATGACGAGGGCGGCTCGCCCGCGCACTTCCAGTTTGCGGTAAATCATGGACAGGTGGTTGCGCACGGTGCATTCGCTGATGGCCAGCATGGTGCCGAGCGTGAACGCCTTGGCTTCGGGATGGCGTGCCAGCGTGGCGATGATGTCCCGTTCGCGGTGGGTGAGCTGCCCGATGCGCGCTTCCTCGAGCGATATTTTCGGGGCCAGGGGGCCGCCGATGGCTTTCGAAAGCATGCGGTCGGACAGTTCGCGCGGCAGCCAGAAGCGCGTTTGGGACACTTGCTCGATGGCCCCCAGCAGCGTGCCCACCGGCTCCGCGGCATGAACGATGCCGCGCGCTCCCACGCGCAACAGGTGTTCCTGTTCGACCAGGTCGGGCGTCTGGCTCAGGATGAGCAAGCCGATGTTGCGCTCGGCCAGGTGCACGGGCACTTCGGGTTGTATGGATGCCAGCGCGCTGTCGGCCACCACGATGTCGGGTTTGCGGCGCTGGATTTCAGTCAGCAGCCCGCCGTCGAAAGGATGGCTGCCGACCCAGGCCATGGGCCGGGCCGAGGATTCGAGCAGGGCCTTGAGGCCCCAGATGATCACCTGGTTGGCGGTGGCGGCAAAAACGCGGATGGGGCTGTCGGCATTCATGGAGGGTCGCTTGGCAAGGGTCAAGGCGGCCACAATACAAAATGCCCGGCCTTCCGAATGCAAGGAAATGTCGGGAAAGGTCAGGAACTGTAATCAGCGGGCGCGTTCGTACTGGGGAACCACCGCGATGCGTTCTCCCAGCGCGTCGGCCGCATGCCAGGCCCAGTGGGGATTGCGCAGCGCGGCGCGGGCGATGGCGATGAGGTCGGCCTGGCCGCGGGCCAGGATGTCTTCTGCCTGCTGCGCTTCGGTGATGAGCCCTACCGCCATGGTGGGTGCCCCGGTTTCGCGCCGCACCCGCTCCGAGAACGGCACCTGGTAGCCGGGGCCCACGGTGATTTTCTGGTGGGCCACCAGGCCGCCGCTGGACACGTCCAGCCAGTCGGCGCCGGCTGCGCGGAATTCGGCCGCGTAATGGACGGTATCCTCCAGCGTGATGCCGCCTTCGGCCCAGTCCACCGCGGACAGGCGCACGCCCATGGGACGGTCTTCGGGCCAGACGGCGCGCATGGCCTGGAACACTTCCAGCGGGTAGCGCAGGCGGTTTTCGCGGCTGCCGCCATAGGCGTCGCTGCGGGTGTTGGTGAGGGGGGACAGGAATTCGTGCAGCAGGTAGCCGTGCGCGCCATGCACTTCGATGGCATCGAACCCCAGCCGCAGGGCGCGCCGCGTGGCGGCCACGAAGGCGGCTTTCACACGCTCCAGGTCGGCTTCCGTCATGGCGAGGATCGCCGGGCCCTGGTCGCTGTAGGGAATCGCCGAAGGCGCTTCGGGAGTCCAGCCGCCGTCAGCGGAGGTCAGTGCCGGTCCCGGTTCCCAGGGACGCCGGGATGAGCCTTTGCGGCCGGCATGGGCCAGCTGGATGGCCATGCGGGCCGGGCTGTGCTGACGACAGAAGCGCAGCACCCGGGCCAGAGCCGCTTCCTGGGCATCGTTGGTCAGGGCCAGGCAGTAGGGTGTGATGCGCCCTTCCATGGTGACGCCGGTGGCTTCCACGATCACCATGGCCGCTCCGGAAATGGCGAGTTTGCCCAGGTGCATCAGGTGCCAGTCGGTGGCGGCGCCTTCCTGCCCGGAGTACTGGCACATGGGGGAAATGACGATGCGGTTGGACAGGGTCATGCCGCGCAGGGTGAGCGGCGAGAATAGGTGGCTCATGGGAATCCGCAGGTTATGTCAGGCCGCATTCTAACTGGTTTTGAGGGCCTGGGCGCAGGCAAAGCCGCTGGCCCAGGCCCACTGGAAATTGTGCCCGCCCAGATGTCCGGTCACGTCCACGCATTCGCCGATGAAATGCAGTCCTGGATGCGCTCGTGCCATCAGGCTGCGGCTGTCCAGCGCACGGGTGTCCACGCCGCCCAGCATCACTTCCGCTTTTTTCCAACCCAGCGTGCCGGCTGGTTTTACGGACCAGCGCGTGAGCAGCTCAGTCAGCTGCGCACGGTCTTTTTTTCCGACTTCGGCCCACCGTTTTCCCGCGATGCCCGCCATCTGGCACAGCACGGCAGCCAGGCGCTGGGGCAGGACCCGGGCCAGCAAGCTCTCGGCATTTTTGAGGCGCTGCGATTCGTCGTTGGCGAGCGCTTCCCAGTGCGTTTCCGACAGCCACGCCAGTTCGAGCGACTCGCCTTCCTGCCAGTAACTGCTGGCCTGAAGCATGGCCGGCCCCGAAAGCCCCTTGTGGGTGATCAGCAGGTCTTCTTCAAAACGTGCGTGGCCATAGCGCTGGCGGGCAATCCCGGCCGAGAGGATCACGGGCACGCTCAGTCCCGACAGTTCGGCGAACGGGGCCAGGGCCTGTGCTGTGAGCGCCAGGGGGACCAGTGCCGGGCGCGGCGGTACCACCGGAATCGAGAATTGTTTGGCCAGTGAAAGCGCGAAATCGCTGGCACCCAGGGCGGGGACCGGCAGCCCTCCGGTGGCCAGCACCAGCGCATGGCTGCGTTCGCTGCCGCCCGTGCACTGGACCCGCCACAAATCGCCTTCGCGCGAGATGGCGCTGACGCTCACGGGGTGGCGCAGGGTCACGCCCCCCTGGGCGCATTCGTATTGCAGCAGGTCGATGATGGCGCGTGCGGAACCGTCGCAAAAGAGCTGTCCGCGATGTTTTTCGTGAAAGGCGATGCGATGGCGTTTGGCCAGCGCCACAAAATCGGTGGGGGTATAGCGCGCCAGGGGGCCTTTGACGAAATGCGGATTGAGCGACAGGAAATTTCCCGGCCCGCTGTGCAGGTTGGTGAAATTGCAGTGGCCGCCGCCGCTGATGCGGATTTTTTCACCGATGATCCGGGCATGGTCCAGCACCAGCACCCGCAGGCCGCGCTGCCCTGCGACCCCGGCGCAAAACAGTCCGGCGGGGCCGGCGCCGATGATGATGGCGTCCCAGGGTTTCTGGACAGGGCCTGGTTGTGCAGGAGCGGTCAAGGGAAACGGTTACGGTGGGTGTGGTGTGATCCACGGATAGGGGGGTGGTGCCCGGGGCCGGACTCGAACCGGCACACTGTCGCCAGCGTCAGATTTTGAGTCTGATGCGTCTACCAATTTCGCCACCCGGGCTGGAACCCGCTATCATAGCAGGTTAGATCATGAGACGCACTGACGATTTCGATTACACCCTCCCTCCGGAGCTCATTGCGCAGGTTCCCACGGCCGACCGCGGCAGCAGCCGGTTGCTGGTCCTGGATGGAGACCGGCTGGTGGACGCCCGTTTTGCCGACCTGCCCCAGTGGGTCCGGCCGGGAGACCTGTTCGTGCTCAACGACACGCGCGTCATGAAGGCACGTCTGTACGGGCGCAAGGCCACCGGCGGCCAGGTGGAATGCCTGGTGGAACGGGTGCTTTCACCGCGGGAAGCCTGGGTGCATTTCCGATCCAGCCACGCCCCCAAGGCCGGCAGCGACGTGCTCTTTGACGACGGCGCCGTGCTGCGGGTGCTGGGCCGTGAAGGCGACCTCTTTCAGGTGCGCCTGGAAGCGGGCCCGCCCAGCCTGCTGGAATGGATGGAAGCGAGCGGCGAACTGCCGTTGCCGCCGTACATCGAGCGCCATCCGGACGAACAGGACGAGCAACGCTACCAGACCGTCTATGCCCGCGAGCCGGGGGCGATCGCCGCGCCCACGGCCGGCCTGCATTTCGATGAAACCATGCTGGAACGGCTGCGCGGGTGCGGCGTGGAATTCGCCACCGTCACCCTGCACGTGGGTGCCGGCACCTTCCAGCCGGTGCGCGCGGAATACGTGAAGGACCACGCCATGCACTCCGAGTGGTACCAGATCCCGCAGGAAACCGTGGAGGCCGTGGCCCGCGCCAAGGCGCGCGGGGGGCGCGTGACGGCCGTGGGCACCACCAGCCTGCGTGCGCTGGAAGGGGCTGCCGCAGTCGGCGAGTTGCGGGCAGGGGTGGGGGAAACGCGCCTGTTCATCACGCCCGGCTACCGTTTTCGCGTGGTGGACCGACTCTTCACCAATTTTCACCTGCCGCGTTCCACGCTGCTCATGCTGGTGTCGGCCTTTGCCGGAATGGACGCCATCCGGGCGGCTTACGGCCATGCCATCGCCGAGCGCTACCGCTTTTTCAGTTACGGCGATGCCATGCTGATGGACTGCCGAATGCCTGAGGCCTCATGAAACTCACATTGCACGCCACCGACGGGGCCGCCCGTCGCGGCACCCTTGAACTGCCCCACGGCGCCGTGGAAACGCCGGCTTTCATGCCGGTGGGCACTTACGGTGCCGTGAAATCGGTGACACCGGAAGAAGTGGCGGCGCTGGGCGCCCAGATCATCCTGGGCAACACGTTCCATTTGTGGCTGCGGCCCGGACTTGCCGTGATCGAGGCCCATGGCGGGCTGCACGGGTTTACCGGGTGGCACGGGCCCATCCTCACCGATTCCGGCGGGTTCCAGGTGTTCAGCCTGGGCGCCTTGCGCAAGATCACGGAGGAGGGGGTGGCTTTCCGCTCGCCGGTGAACGGCGACAAGCTGTTCCTCACGCCAGAGGAATCCATGCGCATCCAGCGCGTGCTCAACTCCGACATCGTCATGGCGTTCGACGAATGCACGCCCTATCCGGCGGACCTGCCCACGGCGAAAGCTTCCATGGAACTGTCGCTGCGCTGGGCCGAACGGTCCCTCAAGGCCCATGAAGGCAATCCCAATGCCCTGTTCGGCATCGTGCAGGGCGGCATGCACGAATCGCTGCGGGAGATTTCCGTGCGCGAGATGGTGGCGCTGGATTTTCCCGGCTACGCCATCGGCGGGCTTTCGGTGGGGGAACCGGCCGAAGACCGGACGCGCATCCTGGCCCATACGCCGGCCCTGTTGCCGGCGCACAAAGCGCGCTACCTGATGGGCATGGGCACGCCGGAAGACATCGTGGACGCCGTTTCCCAAGGCATCGACATGATGGATTGCGTGATGCCCACGCGCAACGCCCGAAATGGCTGGCTATTTACCCGGCACGGCGACATCAAGATCCGCAATGCGCGCCACAAGACCGACACGCGTCCGCTGGACGAAAGCTGTGACTGCTATACCTGCCGCCGCTTTTCACGGGCCTACCTGCATCATCTGCAGCAGGTCAACGAAATGCTGGGTGCGCGGCTCAATACCCTGCACAACCTGCATTACTACCAGACCCTGATGGCCGAACTGCGCGCGGCCATCCAGGCAGGACGTTTGGCGGAATACCGGGCCGAATTTGCACGGGACCGCAGCACGCCATGGTAGAATCCCGCAGTTTATTTCTGGGAGGCCACCATGGGACTGA
>JAJZPY010000094.1 GCA_021811005.1 Pseudomonadota bacterium | reverse complement strand
ATGTCCATGATTACCATCACAAACTGACCCCGGCGGAGCAGCATGTATTCGAGAATGTCCTGGCTTATCTCACGACTTCCGACATTCTGGCCATGCGCAACATCGGGCTGGCCGTCATGGAAAAAATGACGGCGCCCGAACTGCAAATCTACCAGGCGCGGCAGGTCTATGAAGAGGCCTTGCACACCTGGACCTACCAGCATTGCATCGAAAGCCTGGGGCTCAACCAGCAGGAAATTTACAACCGCTACCGGGTCATCCCGGAAATCTACGGCAAGATCCAGTTGGCCAACCAGCGCCTTGAGCGGGTGATGCGGTCGGATTTCGACCTCGCGGACCGGGACAATCTGCACGAGTTTGCCTTGTCCTATCTGTTCTTTGCGGGAATTTTCGAAGGCTGCTGGTTCTATAACGGCTTCTCGCCGATTTTTTCCCTGCAGCGACGCGGCTTGATGAAAGGAACGGCCGAACAGCTCCAGTACATCATGCGCGACGAAGTGCTGCACTGTGCCTTCGGTATTCGGGTTGTTCGCACCCTGATGCAGGAAGAGCGGCTTGAACTGGACCCGAACGCCGTGAAGCGCTTGTGGGAGGAATCTGCCGCCGCTGAAGAGGCTTATGCCGGATACGTGCTGCGCGAACCCATCCTGGGCTACAACGCAGACGTCCATATTGCCCAGTTCCGTTTCATTGCCAACCGCAGGGCCCGGCAGCTGGGTCTGGCAGAGCCGTTTCCCGGAGCGGAAAGCGCCCTGAACTGGCTTGATGAGCAGGCCAATTTGCGAAAGGAGAAGAACTTCTTTGAAACCCGGGTGACGGAATACCAGACGGGCGGGGCGCTGTCCTGGGATTGAGGCAGCCTGTCAGAGCGATTGTTTACGAGGAAAGCCAATCGGCATATTCTAGAGTCATGCCCTGACTCTGCCCATCAGTGGTAACCGTGAGTTACAGTCAATAAATTTTCTTGCTGTGCAGGTAACTGGCATGACTGAACCCATTCTGAACCGGCTTGAGTGGCAAGAAAGTGATGAAAAACTCAAGCTCCTGATCGAGCATATTCCCGCCGCGATTGCAATTTTTGACGAGGATATGCGCTATGTGGCCGCCAGTCGCCGCTGGCTTGAAGACCACCAACTCAGTCACCGGAATGTTCTTGGGAAAAGCCACTACGCACTGTTCCCCGCCCTCCCTGAGCGCTGGAAGCAAGCCCATCGCCAGGCGTTGGCCGGGGAAACCGTCGCCGCCCACGAAGACCGCGTCGAGCGGGAAGACGGGGCGGTGCAGTGGCACAAATGGGAAGTGCGCCCGTGGTATGCCGGCGATGGCCAAATCGCTGGCATCATCGTTCTGACCGAGGACATCACGGCCCGCAAGGAGGCCGAGGCCACGCTCGAATACGAGCGGGAGGTTTTCAGAAACCTGGCCAACATGTCCTCTGACTATTTCTGGGAACTGGATGACCAATACCGGTTCCGTGCCATCTCTCCCAGCATCAGGGAGCGATCGGGACTGGATTACCAGAGCTACATTGGCAAGACGCGCTGGGAGCTTCCCTTCATCGGCGTTTCCGACGAGCAGTGGCGCCAGCACCGGTCGGCGCTTGCGGCGCATCAGCCGTTCAGGAATCTCGAAGCGGGAATGGTCAATTTGCAGGATGAGATCCGCTGGTTCCTGATGAGCGGAGAGCCGGTTTATTCTGCCGCTGGGGTGTTCACCGGGTACCGCGGTGTCACGCAGGACATCACCGAGCGAAAACTGACCGAACAATCCCTGAAGCAGATCGCTGAAGAGCTTGATGACCTGTATAACAACGCGCCGTTGGGTTACCACTCGCTTGACAGGAACGGCATTTTTGTCCGGATCAACAACACGGAACTTTCCTGGCTGGGCTACACGCGGGATGAATTGATTGGAAAGAAAAGATGGTCGGATATCGTGGCGGGCGAGGATGCCCGGAATTTTCAACGGCTGTTCGAGGAATTCAAAAAAAGGGGCTATATCTACAACTACCCCTATGAAGTCTTCAGAAAGGACGGAACCACATTCCCGGCCCTGTTGAGCGCAAGCGCCATCTACGATTCGGACGGCAACTATCTGGCAAGCCGCGGCATGGTGGTGAACATCACGGAACGTGCATTGGCACAGGCAAGACTGCTGGAATCCGAAGCGCGCTACCGCTCCCTGTTTGAAAACATGAATGCGGGATTTGTGTTGTTTGAAGTGGTTCAGGATGCCAAAGGCACGCCGGTTGATCTGCTCATCCTTGCAGCCAACACGGGTTTCGAAGCAGCCACCGGCGTAAAACTGAAGGCAGCCATCGGGAAAAATTTGACGGAAGCCGTTCCGGGAATCGAAAAGGATGCAGCCGACTGGATCGGCACGTATGCCAAAGTGGCCTTGACGGGAGAGCCCTGTCAGCTGGAGCAAAAATCGGAATTGCTTGGCCTCGTCTATGCCGTATCGGCTTACCAGCCGGCGCCAAGGCAATGCGCGGTCACTTTTCAGGACATCACGGAGCGAAAGAAGTCTGAATCGGAGTTGCGGCTTTCTGCCGTTGCCTTTCAGACGCAGGAAGGCATCATGGTGACTGACGCAGATTCGGTCATCCAGCGAGTCAACGATGCCTTCGTGCAGATCACCGGTTACAGTCAGGAGGAAATCGTCGGGAAAACGCCGGGGATATTGCGTTCAGAAAAACAGAACTCTGCCTTTTACAAGGAAATGTGGCATTGCATTGCGACCACGGGAAGCTGGGAAGGGGAGCTGTGGAACCGCAGGAAAGGTGGCGAACTGTACCTCGAACGTCTGGTCATCACCGCTGTAAAGGATGCACACGGTTCGGTGGTCAATTATGTGGGCACCTTTACCGACATCACGCTGCATCGGGCAGCAGCCGAGGAAATCCGGGATCTTGCGTTCTACGACACGCTGACCCGCCTGCCCAACCGGCGCCTGCTGTTGGACCGGCTGCATCAGGCAATGACCGCCAGTGCGCGCAGCCGGCGCAAGGGGGCGCTTCTTTTGCTCGACCTCGACAACTTCAAGATGATCAATGACACCCTGGGCCATGACATGGGGGATCTCCTCTTGCAGCAAGTGGCCGAGCGAATCACCTCTGCTTTGAGGGAAGGAGATACGGTTGCTCGCCTGGGTGGAGACGAGTTTGTGGTGCTGGTGACGGACCTCGGGGAGGACTCGCTGGAGGTGGCCGAGAAGGCCAAGGGCATCGGCAGCGTGCTGCTTGCGCAGCTGAACAAGCCTTTTCTGCTGCGGGACAGCTTGCACCACAATACCCCGAGCATCGGCTTGACGATCTTCTCGGGCAGCGAGACTGCGGAAGAAATCATGAAGCAGGCCGACATTGCGATGTACCACTCCAAGCGAGCGGGCCGCAACACCCTGCGTTTCTTTGATCAGCGGATGCAAGAAGCGATCAATGTGCATGCTGCGCTGGAGCGGGATCTGCGCATGGCCCTGGAACAAGGCCAGTTCATGCTGTTTTACCAAATTCAGGTTGATGGCAGAGGTTCTCCGGTGGGGGCTGAAGCCTTGATTCGATGGAACCACCCGGACAAGGGCATTATTTCGCCAGCCCAGTTTATCCCTGTTGCCGAGGAATCGGACCTGATCCTGGGCCTCGGTGACTGGATTCTTGAAACCGCATGCGCCCAGCTTGCGGCCTGGAGTGCAGACCCTGCCACCCGAGACCTGATTTTGTCTGTGAACGTCAGCTCACGGCAGATCCGCCATTCGAACTTTGTGGAAAAGCTGCGGGGCACGGTCGCCCGTCACGACGTTCGTGTCAGCCATCTCAAGCTGGAAATCACTGAAAGCACGCTGCTTGAAGATACGGAATCAACCGTCGAGGTCATGGATCGCCTCAGCACTCTGGGTGTGAACCTGATCCTGGATGATTTCGGCACGGGCTATTCTTCGCTCTCATACCTGAAACGATTGCCCATAGACCAAATCAAGATCGATCAATCATTTGTTCGGGATATGATCACCAGCCAGCATGACATTGCCCTTGTTCACACCATCATCACCATGGCACATAACCTCCATATCAGCACCATTGCCGAAGGGGTCGAGACGGACCTGCAATTTAGGATTCTGGAAAACTCCGGTTGCGATACATATCAAGGGTATTTTTTTGGAAGACCCTTGCCGGTTGCTCAATTCGAGCGCCTTGTACGGGAGCATAAAAGCCCGGTATGAATCGAGGCCGATGACGTCCTGATGTCTGGTGAAGCGCATAGGCGCCTCCTGTGGGGCTTATTTTCTGCGGGATTCGATCAGGGCCGCCAGCATGGCCCCGCCCTGAAAAACCGCAATGCACATGAATACCCCCATGTAATGCTGGCTGTCCATCAATTGCCCGGCCCAGGCCGGGGTGATGGAAGTTCCCATGTCCTGCCCGGCATAAACGAAACCGTAGATGCAGCTCTGGCAGTGGCGGCCTTCATCGCTTTGCGCCGCAATGCGCGCCATCAGGTGGCGAAAGGGGCCTGCAAGGCCCATGGAAAAACCCATGGCCGGCAGCATCACGTAAACCAGGGCAGGGGGCAGTGATTCGGAAGCCAGCAAGACCGCCAGCAGGGCGGAGAACGTCAGGGCGATGACGATGGTTTTCTGGTGGGACAGGTGCTTGTTGGCGATGAACCCGCCGACAATGACGCCCAGGCCATTTCCCACCAGCAGCGCCGTCATGCAGAACGTGGCGGCGTGCAACGACAGGCCGTAGTAATGCTTGAGCAGCGGTATGAGGTAGCTCTGCAAGGCGCCGAAAGCCGTGTTGGACATGAAAAAATAGGCAAAGCTGAGCCAAATGGTGGGAATGAAGAGAAAGCCCAGCCGCGCGCTCAGGGAAGCTTGGGGCGATGCCGTGCGTGCGACTTTGGCAGCGACAGGCCCGCCCTCAACCTGGATCAGGTTTCTGTTCCACAGCAGCGAGCCGAGGGTGAAGATTGCGAGCAGGGCGGCGCCAAGCCCCACCGCATGCCATCCGTAATGCATGCTCACGAAAAGAACAAATGGAGGCGCCAAAACCCAACCGGCGGTGCCGGCCAGGCTGTGGGTGGAGAAGGCGTGTCCCAGGCGGCTGGGGTCGATGCGAAAGTTGATGATGGAATAGTTGACGGGGTGAATGACGGCGTTGCCAAGCCCCGCAAACAGCGCGCACAGAAGCAGCAGCTCATAGCGATCCGCCAGGTAGAGGCACAACCCGGAGCAGACCAGCATGATCATGCCCAGGTACAACACCCGCACTGGGCCAAACCGGTGTACCACAAACCCGCTGAAAAACTGCCCGACGGCCGAAACTGCAAAAAACAGGCTCATCAGCAGGCCCAGCTGGATGTAGGACACGTGGAACTGCTGGGAGAAGACGGGAAACAGGGGAGGGAGCAGCAGGTGGAAAAAGTGGGTCAACCCATGGGCAACGGAGACCAGAATGATCGTGCTGGTGTCGCTCCGAAACCTTTGGCGGAGGGGGGCTGCGGTTGTTTCCAGATGTAAGAGCGAATCCCTCATGCGTTTGAGCACCCAGAATGTTCTGGGAGGGATTATCTTGAAGCCGGGGCTTATGCCGTGTGATTAAGTGTAGGTAAACTGCGTGATCTCGTAACGATCACCGCTTACGAAAGGACGGTCTGCCGTTCGATCTGCACGCTCTGTTCCCCATTGCTCAGCCAGACCTGGCCGTCCTGGATGGTGCAGTGGAGTTTCATGGAAGGCTTGACCAGATCCACCAGGGCCTTGGTGGATTCCTGCGACAGGTTGATCACCGTCAGGTTTCTGAATTTTCCCAGGGCGCCCAGGTTCTGCTTGATCCATGCATCGGCCGTGCGCCCGCCATAGCAATACACGATCACACGTTCGGCGCGATTGCAGGCCTTGCGGATCAGCCGTTCGTCAGGCAGGCCCACGTCGATCCACAGAAGGGGAACGCCGGTCAGGTCGTTAAGGACAAGGTCCGCTTCGTCTTCCGAACTGAGCCCCCGGCCAAAAGCCAGGTGTTCGTGGGCGTTCAGGGCAAACGCCAGTATCCGCACCATCAGGCGCTCGTTGGTTTCCGAAGGGTGGCGCGCCAGCACCAGGGCATGGTCCTGGTAGTAGGAGCGATCCATGTCCGCAACCTGCAGGTTGGCCTTGAAGATGGTGGATTTGTCGGCCATCAGGGTTCACGCACCCAGGTCTGGCTCCGGCCGAACAACGAAAACCCCAGGTAGCCCCGTACCTCCAGCGTGTTGCCCTTGACCTTCATCTTGCAGCGGTAAGTGCGCCCGTTGTGCGGGTCGAGGATTTGCCCGCCGTCGTATTCGTCGCCGTCCTGCTTCATGCCCCACAGGATCACCATGCCGGTTACGGGCTGCCCCTTGCGCGCGCCGCTGCATTCGTCGCAACGGGCATCCAGGGGGTGTCCCGGGCGCGGCAGGATGCGCACCACCCGGCCTTCCAGAACCCCGCCCAGGTTGTCGATGCGCACCAGGGAGGCCGCCTGGCCGTCTTCGTCGTCGAAGGTGCGCCACAGGCCCACCGGAGAAAGCGCGGCAGCCTGGACTGCCAGAGCCGACAGGCCCAGGAGCAGGGCGAGGACGAATGGGGCGATGCGTTTCACTGGGGTTCTCCGTGGAAGGGGCGGCCCATTATACGCCCACAGGCAACGCCGTCCGCTCCACCACCTGGCGCAGGACAAAGCTGGAATGCACGCCCGTGACGCCCTTGATCTGGGTGATGCGGTTGAGGAGCAGTTCCTGGTAGGCCTCCATGTCCCGCACCACCACCTTGAGCTGGTAGTCGGCGGCCTGGCCGGTAATGAGCAGGCATTCCACCACCTCCGGGATCTTGGCCACGGCCGCTTCAAAATGGCGGAAACGTTCGGGCGTGTGCTGGTCCATGGAAATGTGGATGAGGGCCATCAGCGACAGGCCGAGCGCCTTGGGGTCCACCTGGGCGCGGTAGCCGGTGATGATTCCGGCTTCTTCCAGGGCGCGCACCCGGCGCAGGCAGGGGGAGGGCGACAGCCCGACACGGTCGGCGAGATCCTGGTTGCTCAGCCGGCCTTCCTGCTGCAGCACTTCGAGAATGCGCTGGTCCAGACGGTCGATGTCCATGATATTGCCTCAATTATTGTGCAAAAGAAATATTATGCTTCATATATTACATTTATAACAATTAAATTCCAAACAATCGGGATTTGAACGCAAAAACGCAATCATCTGCCGCTCCAGATCCCGTAACATGTCCACATCAACATGCCCCATGTCCAACGGAGCCGCCATCATGCTGAAAGACCCTGCGCGCAAATACAGCCCTTTTCCGGCCGTTCATCTGCCGGACCGCCAGTGGCCCGGCCGCACCATCACCCGGCCGCCCATCTGGATGAGCACCGACCTGCGCGACGGCAACCAGGCGCTGTTCGAGCCCATGAACGCGGAACGCAAGCTGCGCCTGTTCCGCACGCTGTGCGCGGTGGGCTTCAAGGAAATCGAAGTGGCGTTTCCGTCGGCTTCGCAAACGGATTTCGATTTTGTCCGCCAGCTGATCGAAGGGGGCCACGTGCCGCAGGACGTCACCATCGAGGTCCTGACCCAGGCGCGCGAGCACCTTATCCGCCGCACCATGGATTCGCTGCGCGGTGCGCGCCGGGCCATCGTCCATGTGTACAACGCCACCTCCAGGCCTTTCCGGGACATCGTGTTTGGCATGAGCCGGGCCGAAGTGGTGGAGATGGCCGTATCGAGCGTGCGCCTCATCCGGGCGCTGGCCGAAGAGCAGCCGCACACCGAGTGGGTGCTGGAATACAGTCCGGAAACCTTTTCCGCCACCGAGCTCGACTTTGCCCTGGAAATTTGCGATGCCGTGACCGACGCCTGGGGCGCGGCACCGGATCGCCCCGTCATCCTCAACCTGCCAGCCACCGTGGAAGTGGCCACCCCCAACGTCTTCGCTGACCAGGTGGAATGGATGCATCGGCATCTGGCCCGGCGCGACAGCGTCATTTTGAGCGTGCATCCCCACAACGACCGGGGCACCGCCGTGGCCGCGGCGGAACTGGACGTGATAG
>JAJZPY010000093.1 GCA_021811005.1 Pseudomonadota bacterium | reverse complement strand
GGCTGAACTCGACGCCCTGGGCCGCGCCCTGAAAGATCCGGCCCGCCCCCTGGTGGCCATCGTGGCCGGATCGAAAGTCTCAACCAAACTGACCGTGCTTTCGACCCTGTCCCAGAAAGTGGACCAGCTGATCGTGGGCGGCGGCATTGCCAATACGTTCCTGCTCGCTGCCGGCAAAAAAATCGGCAAATCGCTGGCGGAACCCGACCTGGTTGAAGAAGCCCGCAAAATCATCGACTCGGCCCGCGCCCGCGGTGGCAATGTCCCCATTCCGGTGGATGTGGTGGTGGCCAAGACGTTTTCCGAATCGGCCGCAGCCACACTGAAATCCGTGGACGACGTCGCGGACGACGACATGATTCTGGACATCGGCCCGCAGACCGCGGCCCAATTGGCCAAAATCCTGAAGGAGGCCGGCACGGTGGTGTGGAACGGCCCGGTGGGCGTTTTCGAGTTCGACCAGTTCGGTGAAGGCACCAAAACCCTGGCCATGGCCATTGCCGGTTCGAAAGCTTTTTCCATTGCAGGAGGAGGAGATACGCTGGCAGCCGTGGCAAAATACGGGATTGCTGACCGGATCTCCTACATCTCGACCGGCGGCGGGGCGTTCCTCGAATTTCTGGAAGGTCGCGAACTGCCCGCCGTGCGCGTGCTGGAATCCCGCACACATTAACCATAATATGTTGTTTTTACAGGAGTTTTAAGCAGATGCCCCGTCGCACCAAAATCGTCGCCACCATTGGTCCTGCCTCCAGCAGCCCGGAAGTCCTGGAACGCATGATCCTGGCGGGCATGGACGTCGCCCGTCTCAACTTTTCGCACGGTTCCGAACAGGACCATCGCGAACGCGTCGAGACGATCCGTTCCATCGCCAAAAAACTGGGACGCACCGTGGGCATCCTGGGTGATTTGCAGGGACCGAAAATCCGGGTTGGCAAGTTCCGCGATTCCAAAGTCCTCCTCAAGGCGGGCGACACGTTCATCCTCGACGCGGACTGCACACTGGGAGACCAGGAGCGGGTCGGTCTGGATTACAAGGAGTTGCCCCAGGACGTTTCCGGTGGCGACGCCCTCCTGCTGGACGATGGAAAAATCGAGTTGCGCGTCGAAAAAGTCGTGGGCAACCAGGTGCATACCACCGTGATCCAGGGTGGCCCCCTGTCCAACAACAAGGGCATCAACCGCCGCGGCGGAGGTTTGACCGCACCCGCCCTCACTGAAAAAGACATGGAGGACATCAAGCTCGCTGCGCGGCTCAAGGTGGACTACCTGGCCGTGTCCTTTCCCCGTTCCGGAGCGGACGTGCAGTGGGCGCGCGACCTGATGGTGAAGGCCGGCGGACATGCGCATATCCAGTCCAAGATCGAGCGCGCGGAAGCCATCGACGCCCTGGAAGACATCATTGCAGCCAGCGACTCCATCATGGTGGCCCGTGGCGACCTGGCGGTCGAAGTGGGCGACGCGGCCGTTCCCGCGTTGCAAAAGCGCATGATCCGCATTGCGCGCCAGATGAACAAGACCGTCATCACGGCCACGCAAATGATGGAATCCATGATCTCGAGCCCGGTGCCTACCCGCGCTGAAGTCTCCGACGTGGCCAACGCCGTGCTCGACGGCAGCGATGCCGTGATGCTTTCCGCCGAATCCGCGGCAGGCCAGTATCCGGTGGAAGCCATTGCCGCCATGGCACGGGTTTGCACGGAAGCTGAAAAGCAGGGGGTCCAGCCCTTTTCGGACGTGGAATCCCTCGATCGCATCGATCGCGTGGAAAAGGCCGTGGCTCGTGCCGTCATCCACACCACCCGCCATCTGGACGTGAAAGCCATCGTCGCGCTCACCCAGAGCGGTGCCACGGCCCTGCTCATGTCCCGCGCGGACACCAACGTCCCGATTTACGCCATGACACCGGTGGAAGAAACCCAGCGCCGGGTCACCCTGTTCCGCGGCGTCTACCCTGTGGATTTCCAGCACACCACCCTGGGACCTGCGGAAATCATGGCGCTGGCGGAAGCCAAGTTGCTGGAATTGGGTGCGGTGCAGGCCGGGGACCTGATCCTGCTCACCATCGGCGAACCCATCGGCAGCCCGGGTGGCACCAACACCATGAAAATCATCCGGATCGGCGACCTGCATTGAACATGAAGCCCGTCCTGCAGACCGACATCCGTTCCCTGCCCCTGGTGGCCCGCGGCAAGGTCCGCGACATCTATGCCGTGGGTGACGATCACCTGCTGCTGGTGACCACGGACCGACTGTCGGCATTCGATGTGGTTTTCCCCACGCCGATTCCCGGCAAGGGCATCATCCTCAACACGCTCACCAATTTCTGGTTCAAGCACTTTGAGGACCGGGTTCCCAATCACCTCAGCGGCATCGACCCCGAAAGCGTTGTTTCACCGGACGAACGGACACAGGTGGCCGGTCGTTCCGTGGTGGCCAAACGCATGAACGCACTGCCGCTGGAAGCGGTGGTGCGGGGCTACATCGAGGGGTCAGGCTGGAAGGAATACCAGGCCCAGGGCTCCATTTGCGGCATTTCGCTGTCTCCCGGCCTGCAGCGGGCCGAGCGCCTGCCCCAGCCCCTTTTCACCCCGGCCACCAAGGCGGCCGTGGGCGACCACGACGAAAACATCGACTTTGCAAGAGCCGTTCAGCTGGTGGGCGCCGAGCGGGCCGCCCAGGTCCGCGACAAGGCCCTGGAGCTGTATCAGGCGGCGGCGGACTATGCGTGGCATCGCGGCATCATCATTGCCGACACGAAATTCGAATTCGGGCTGGACCGGGACGGCACGCTCACGCTCATCGACGAGGTCCTCACCCCGGATTCCTCCCGTTTCTGGCCCCGCGACACTTACCGTGTCGGCGAAAGCCCGGAAAGCTTCGACAAGCAGTTCGTGCGCAACTGGCTGGAATCCATCCACTGGAACAAGCAGCCGCCGGCCCCGGAATTACCCGAAGCGATCGCCGCGGGTACTGCGGCCAAATACCAGGAAGCGCTCAACCGCCTCACGCAGCGTTGATCAGTTCAAGGATCGCGTTCCACTCTGCGGGCGTCACCGGCGTGATGGAAAGGCGGTTTCCGCGCGCCAGCAGCCGCATGTCCTGAAGCGCAGGTTCACTGCGCAACGCGCCCAGCGACAGCAACGGCGTTTTTTTCACGGCCCGTACCTCCACGTTGTACCAGCGCGGCCGCTCGCGCGTGGCTTTCGGATCGTAGTAGGGAGACTGCGCATCGAACTGGGTTTCGTCGGGAATGGCCCGGCGTGAAACCTCAGCCAGGCCGGCAACGCCCGGCTGAGGGCAACTCGAGTGATAGAACAGCACGCCATCACCCACCTGCATGTCCCGCATCATGTAGTTGCGCGCCTGATAATTGCGCACGCCAAACCAGTCCACGCGCTGCCCCGGACGATGCAAGACATCGTCGATGCTGACTTCGGAAGGTTCGGATTTCATCAGCCAGAAGGCCATGGAAAGGGGGTCCCCCGCAGGTGTCGTCCGGTCGGCATCTTGAACCCAAGCCTCTAGAAGGTGGCTGTCTGCCAGGTGCATCAGGCGATTCCAGGTAGGACGCGCACAACAGCACCCATCGGGTCGACAGCCGGGGTTAGATGATTATCGGCTCAAAGAATTGAAACCGTAACGAACACCCCAGGGGAATCTTAAAAAAGGGATTCCTGCTCAAAGAAGCAGCGATCCAGTCGCTCTTCCAAGTCTTTTATTCTACGCTTGACGTCAGCAACATCCCAGCTGCTGACGGATTTTTGTTCCAGCATTTCGTATACGGCATTCAGGCCGGCCATCACGGCTGCGCGCTCCGGTCCGATCCCATCCGAATGGGAGCGCACTTCGCGCATGCGCCGGTCCAGCTCCTGCGCCGCCTCCTGCAGCAACGTCTTGTGTTCCGGCGCACAGGAAACCTTGTACGACCGGTCCAGGATGGAAATGTCCACTTGCACGGATTCGGGCGTAGCCATGCCTAGCCCGGAACCTGGGCGACGAGTTGTTCGAGGCGATGCCGCGCTTCTTCCATGCGGTCGGAGAGCACGCGCACCTCATCGGTTTTCAGGATCAGCTCCTGGCGAAGGCGCTGGTTTTCTGCACGCAACGCATCGCATTGCTCGATGACGCGATCGATCTTCTGTTCCAGATTGGCGAAATACTTTTCCATGAATGCAATATAAATGGGCGCACGTTCCGCCGTCAATTGCCGCATGACTAGGCCGGCCAACATTCTTCCGATACAATCCGCGCAGCAGATGTGAATGGTTCACATCGGGGTGCCTGGACGTCCGTATCGAGTCCGGGTGAAACGGGAAACAGGTGAAATGCCTGTGCTGCCCCCGCAACGGTAAGTCTGAATGCTTTGCCACTGCAGTCACTGGGTCGAATGGGTTCATGCCCGCGATCCGGGAAGACGGCAAAGCCGCCACGGACAAGCCCGGAGACCGGCCCCAGCCAACAAGTCGCCAGAATGGTCTGGCGCACCGGAAATACTGCGGGGTAGCAGTATTCAGGCTCGTCCGTTCAGCTTCATCGAACGCATGCTCCGCCTTGAGTTATCCCAGGTGTTTCCCTGTCTAGATGAACAGGGAGATTATCATGCAGCACCTCTTGCGGCCCTCACGGGCTTCCCGGGCCGCCCTGTGCGCCCTTCCCCTCTGTCTGGCCGCCACCGGCAATGCCTGTGCCGGCAGCGACACGCCGGATCTGGCACCCATCACGGTGCTGTCTTCCCGCTTTGACGAAACCCCGGCACAATCCCTGCCGCAAACCACCCTCATCACGGCTGACCAGATCGCGCAGAGCGGGCTGACGGACGTAGCACAGATCCTGCAAAAGCTCGGCAACGTGCCCACGCGCATCAACCTCAACGGCACACAGGACCAGTCCATCGACTTGCGCGGGTATGGCATCACGAGCGACAACAACGTGGTCGTTCTGCTTGACGGCGTGCGCCTTTCCGAAATCGAACAGGCCTCGGCCCGCACGTCCATGATTCCTGTGGAATCCATCGACCACATCGAAATCTTCCGGGGCGGTTCAAGCGTCCTGTACGGCGAGGGGGCCACCAGCGGAATCATCAACATCGTCAGCAAGAGTCACCCGGGCAACAGTGCCGTCGCATCGGCCGGAGCAGGCAGCTTTGCCACCAAGGAAGGCAACGTGTGGGCTTCGCGGCAGGTGGACAGCACGTCCATCGCCCTGTTCGGAAAAGCGTTCAACACCGACAACTACCGGGCCAACAACCAGGCCCAGGTCCGCACCGGAGGCGCCGCCATGCAATGGCAGCCCGATGCTACCCGCACGCTGGGCGTGCGACTCTATTCCGACTCGGAAGACACCCATTTCCCGGGGCCTCTGACGCTCGCCCAGTTCCAGCAGAACCCGCGGCAAACATTCACCCCTTTCGATGCCGGCACCATTTCCGGCAATGCAGTGACGGTTTTTGGCAAGGCGATTTACGACCAAACTGAACTGGCCTTCGATGCCAACGTGCGCAACAAACAGTCGTCTGCCAACCTGCCCAGCCTGGGAGGAGACACCCATATTGCCGCCGACTTCACCGGCCTTTCACCGCGTGCCCGCATCCACGACGCTTTCGTGCACGGCAATGAACTGGCCGTGGGCATCGATTTGTCCCGTTGGGACCGGACCTATTCCTCGGTCTATCCCGCCTATCCCCAGTATTCCACGGTGGGAGAGCACCTGATCCAGAACAGCAGCGCCGTTTACGCGCGCGACGACTGGAACCTCACGCCCATGGATCGCCTGATCGCCGGCGTACGGTCGGAACGCATCCAGAAGGAAGTGGCTTCCACGGACTCATCCAATCTGAGCGCTTTCGAACTGCAGTACGTGCGCACCCTGTTCTCTTCGGTCGAATCCTACCTGCGCACCGGCCAAAGCTACCGGGTGGCCAACATCGACGAACTGCGGGGAGCAGCCGCCAACCTGCAGCCGCAGACGTCCATGGATTACGAAGCGGGGATCACCTGGAACCGCCTGGCCCCCAGCAACGCCACCTTGCGCGTGTTCCGCAGCGACATTCACAACGAGCTGGTGTTCGACCCGGTGCAATACATCAATGTGAACTTGCCGCCCACGCAACGGGAAGGCCTTGAACTGGAAGGGCGCTACCAGATGGTGCCCGGGCTCGCGCTGCGCGGTTCCGGGCAATGGATCCGGGCCACCTTCGTGGACGGCCCGTACCAGGGGCACCGTGTCCCCCTGGTCCCCCTGTTCAATATCCAGGCAGGGGGCGAATGGAAGCCCTGGGAATGGCAAACCGTGGATCTTTCCGCCCGTTTCGTGGGACCGCAGGCCGTGGACTCCGATTTTTTGGGAGCCTACGCGCCCATCCCCTATTACTGGACGGCTGACCTGCGCTACAACAGCACGCTCACGAAACAGTGGAGCCTGGTGGCCTCGGCAAACAACCTGCTGAACCGGCAGTACTACGACTATGCCAACAGCTACGGCAGCTACTACCCGTCACCGGGAAGAGCCTTGTCGCTGCTGGCCAAGTATCGCTTCTGAAAGTGTGGGAATCAGGCAGAGCGCCGGGGCAGGACTCCGGTGCCGCGAAGCAGAAGCAAGGCTCCTCCTGCCAGGGCGGAAGCACCCATCCAGAATGCGAACGCCTCGAGCGTGGCCGGCGCCCAGGTGATCAGGTAAGCGGGTAAACCCGCCAGCCCGGCTTGTGCCACCTTTCCGGAAAACAGGTAAAAGCTGCCGCTGGCTAACGTTTCGGCCACCAGGATGCTGCCCAGGCAGGCGGCCACCACCAATCCATCCCGCAATTGCCGGTGCAGGTGGCGCGAGGCCACACGACCGGCCAGCCAAAGGACGCCGTAAGCCGGGATCATGAACAGATAGGCTGGCGAAATGCAGAAATCGCTGACGCCCCCCCATTGAATGGCGATGGTGTCGAGCGCCGCCACCAGACCCAGTCCAAGTACCCACCAACCGGCACGCTGCAGGAGCAGACCGCCCAGGAAAAAGGCCGCCCACGTGGCCGGCGGGAGATGGAGGGTGGTCAGGTCATGCTGTCCATGGGTGGCTGCCACCAGCAGGCCAAGCGACAACGCGGCAACTCGCCGCGCACGGGCATCTAAGTTCATGTCGTTCCAGAATCGGTGAAGTTGTGCCGGTCATGTTAGCAGATTCCCTGCCCGTTGTTGCCGGTATGGCTCGGGCTGGCGCCCGGGTACGGTATACTGCCAGCCTCTTGATGCTTCAGGATCACGGCCCGTGTCCCTGCCTTCTTTTCCGGCGCAAAGCGCCGCCCTCTATGGTCGCCTGCTCCGTTACGTGTTGCCCTACCGGTGGGAATTCGTCGCAGCCATCGTCGGCATGGTCGTGACGGCGGCCACGGAACCCCTCCTGCCCGCACTGCTCAAGCCCATGCTCGACATGAGCTTCGTGCACAAGGATCCGGCCTGGATCCGGTGGGTTCCGGTGATGCTGCTGTCCCTGTTCGTGGTTCGCGGCATCGCCAATTTCATCGCCAAGTTCGCCATGAACTGGGTGGGCAACAAGGTGGTCATGGACCTGCGCGGACAAATGTACAGCCGCCTCCTTGAGCTGCCGGTGCGTTATTTCGACGATCACACGGCAGGTGCCCTCATTTCGAAGCTGGTGTTCGACGCCAACCAGGTCATGACCGCCGCCACCACCGTGATCACCAACCTGGTGACTGACTCGTTCGTGGTCCTGGGCCTGATGGGCTGGCTGGTGTACCTGAACTGGAAACTGACCAGCATCACGCTGCTGGCCGCCCCCCCCATCGCCTGGGTGGTCAAGAAATTCAATGCGCGCCTGCGCAACGCCAATCGCGAGAATATGAAAGCGATGGGCGGCATCACCACGGTCCTGGACGAAACCATCAGCTGCCAGAAAGTCATCAAGGTGTTTGGCGGCGTGGAAGCGGAAACCGAGCGCTTTCGCGAAGCCAGCAACCGCGTGCGCCGCCTCAACATGAAGCAGGCGGCAGCCGGGGCCGCCAATGTGCCCCTGGTGCAGTTTTTCGCGGCCCTGGCCGTCGCAGCCATCGTCTGGCTGGCCACGCTGCAGGCCGGTTCCGACGAAACCACGGTGGGCGGGTTCGTTTCCTTCATCACGG
>JAJZPY010000092.1 GCA_021811005.1 Pseudomonadota bacterium | reverse complement strand
GCCGATAGTGCGCAATGGCAGGGGGAAATCTGGAATATCCGCAAAAATGGCGACATCTATCCGCAGTGGCTGAGCATCAGCCGCTTGTCGGACGAATACGGCAAGGTGATCAATTACGTGGGAGTGTTCAGCGACATCACCGAACGCAAATCGGCCGAGGAGCGCATTCTGCACCAGATCTACCACGATTACCTGACCGATCTGCCCAACCGGGTGCTCTTCGTGGACCGGCTGAACCAGGCCATCGCCCTGGCCATGCGCCATCCCGAGAACAGCATCGGCGTATTGTTTCTCGACGTGGACAATTTCAAGCTAGTCAACGACAGCCTGGGCCATGATGCCGGAGACAGTCTGCTGAAATTGGTCGCCCAGCGCCTGAAAAGCTGCGTCCGCGATACCGACACGGTGGCGCGCATGGGCGGCGACGAGTTCACCATCATCCTGGCCAAGATCGCGCACTCGGAGGACGCGGCGATCGTCGCCAAGAAGATCCTGGACAGTTTCAGCCAGTCTTTCACGCTGGACGGCCAGGAAGTCTACGTTTCCCTCAGCATCGGCATCAGCCTGTTCCCTGGCGACGGCGTCACTTCCGAGATTTTGCTCAAAAATGCCGATACCGCCATGTATCGCGCCAAGAGCACCGGCGGCATGTGGTACCAGTTGTACAACGAGGAGCTGAGCGTACGCGCGGACGAGCGCCTGGCGCTGGTGACCGGTTTGCACAAGGCGCTGCAACGCCAAGAGATGGTACTGCATTACCAACCCCAGTTCGATTTCCATAGCGGCCGGCTTACGGGCTTCGAGGCATTGCTGCGCTGGCGCCACCCGCAACGCGGGCTGCTCTATCCGGAGACGTTCATTCATCTGGCGGAGGAAACCGGCCTCATCATCCCGATCGGAAACTGGGTGCTGGAAACCGCCTGTGCCCAGGCAAAAATCTGGTGCGACATGGGCTTTCCCAAGCTGCTGATGGCGGTGAATGTGTCCCCGCGCCAGTTCCAGCACGCCGACCTGGCGAACCAAGTCATCGCGGCGCTGGAGAAAAGCAACCTGTCCCCCGATTGCCTGGAACTGGAGATCACCGAAAGCGTGATCATGCAGGAAATCGACAACACCATTCGCATCATGGAGTCGCTGGCGGAACGGGGCGTGCGGTTCTCGGTGGACGATTTCGGCACCGGCTATTCTTCCCTGGGCTACCTGAAGAAACTACCGATCAACGTCCTCAAGATCGACCAGTCTTTCGTCCGGGATATCGCCAGCGATCCGGACGATGCGGCCATCGTCGGCGCCATCATCGCCATGTCCGACAAGCTCGGCATCCAGGTCGTGGTGGAGGGGGTCGAAAACCACGAACAGTTGGCTCGGTTCAAGGAATATGCCGGAATCCGCGTGCAGGGTTTTCTGCTCGGGGAACCCCTCGCCGCGGCCCAGATGACCGACTCGATCCGCGCCAGGGCCGAAGCCACGGGGTAGCGGCGCCTGCCGAGGTCACTTGTTGTGGCAGGTTTGGCACAAGGCACTGTTGGTGTTGGCGACCCGCAGGAACGAGGGATTGAATACGCTGCCGGGGCCGCCGCTGGGCACGCCGTGCGGATCATGGCAGGAGGCGCATTCCACCTCGTAGCCTTCGCCGGTGTTGTACAGGCGCACGTTCTTGGAATCGGCGCGGCCGTTGCCGTCGCTGTCGAAGAACGCGAGGTTGCCGCTGGACACGGCGGGCGGCTTGAAATCCCCCCCCTCCCCGAAAGTCGTCGGGTAGCGGATCCCCACCGGATGGTCGTTGGTCAGGTCGGTGCCGATGGCGAACACGGTAAAATCGGGCGCCTGCGCCTGCCCCGCGGGATTATGGCAGGACAGGCAGCCGGTGGCGTTCAAGCCCTCGTGGTTGTCGGTCGCGTCGATGCCGCTGGGATTGGACCAGGCATTGAGGAAAGCGGTGTTCTGTGAAGAGGCCTGGGCCGCATTATACTTGCCCGAGCCGGGCATGTTGATGATGGAGTCCACCGCCACGGTGCCGTCGTGACAGGACAGGCAAGTGAGCGAATTGGTCCCCGGCTGGGTCACCGTCGCGTTGGTGGGCCGATTGTATAGCGTGTAGGCGGTGCCGGTCGCGGTGCGGTTCCACAGCGGCGCCGCCACCACCGCGCTCGCGCCGTGGGGGGTATGGCAGTAGACGCAGACCTCGCCGTAATTGTTGCGGGCAAAATCCATGAAAACGCTGCTTGCCCCCAGGTAGCTCTGGGTCAGGTTATGGCGGGTGTTGACGACGCCACCCTGGTTGAGCGCCTTGCTCGGGACATCGCCGCCGCCGAAGGCAGCCGTCCCCCACACGGTCAGAACAGCCAGTCCAAGCAGCCGTTCAATCTTCTCTTCCATCCTCATCTCCTTCGGAATTTAAGCCGCCGGCCAAAAACCGGTCGCCGGCAGTGGCATCTCTGGCGATCCATATCGCTCGCCCCGTTTCCAATCGAACAAAGAGGTTCAACGATGCGCATGGGCGATATGCTCGCCCTCTTCCTCCGACAGGCGGCGGATCACTTCCACTTTGCGGAAGTACTGATCCACCACGTACACGCGCCCGGTTTCGTCCACCGCGATGCCGCCCGGCAGGGCATAACGCCCGGGCTTGTCGCTGTCGCCGTGCTTACCCACCGGGAGCAGCAGTTGCCCCGCGGGGTTGAATATCTGGAAATTGCCGAATGCGGCGTCCGTCACGTATACGTTTCCTTCCCCGTCCACCGCGATGCCGCGCGGACGCGCGAAATCGCCGAACCCGCTTCCCGCCTTGCCCCAGGCGCGCAGAAACCGGCCATCCCGGTCGAACGCCTGGATCCGGAAGTTGCCGGAATCCAGCACGTACAAGGTGCCGTCCGGCGCCACCGCGGCCTGCACCGGCACGTTGAATTCTCCCTCGGCGGAGCCGCGGGTGCCGATGACGAACAACTTGCGCCCCGTGCCATCGTAGGCGACCACCCGATGGCTGAGGCTCTCGTTGCTGCCGCGATCGACGACGTAAACCCGCTCGCCGGAGTTTTCCACGGCCACCCCGGTTGGCCGTTCCAGATCGGCGGCGTTGCCGATCTCCCGCAAAAACAGACCGAGGCCGTCGTATACCGAAACCTTGCGCGCGCTCACGTCCGCCACATACACGTGCATCTTCCCGTCCAGGGCGATGCCGACCGGTTTCAGCAGCGTTCCCGGCGCACGCAGTCCCAGGCGGAAGAACCTGCGCCGCGGCACGTCGAACACGGCCACGCTGCGCGTGACGGTGTCCGTGACATAAATCCTGCCCCTGCGCGCCGCCACCCCGAACGGCTTCTCGAAAGCCGGCTGCGGGTCCGCGTCTCCCGCGACCAGGCGCCGGAACCGGTTGGCCTCATTGTTCTCGACGATATCCGACGGGCTGCGCAACACCGCGTCGAACGCAAAACGCGGGGTCTCCGGAGGCGTCGGCCAATACAGCGCCGGAGCGTTCGCATGCTTGTCGAGCGTGCCCGTGCATGCGGCGAGCGCGACGACCAGCCCCAGCACGGGCAGCGCGGCGGAATGGCGCGATCGCCCCGGATTGAGCCCTTCCCGGCCGGCGCCGCGCGCGTCACGCCGTTTTCGGAACATCCGCGCGGCGAACATGGTTTTCATCGGCGTCGATCATCACCCGGTTTCGCCCCGACGCCTTGGCCCGATACAAGGCGTCGTCGGCCCGGCCGATGATGTCCTCGGCCCGGTTTTCGCCGGCACACCGCAAGGCTCCGCCCACGCTGACGGTGATGCTCAGCGGGATGTTTTCCGGGCCGATCATGACCGGAGAGGCGGCTACGGAAGCGCGGAACGCCTCCGCCGCGTTCGCCAGTTTCACGGCATCGGCGCCGGGCAGGATGATCATGAATTCCTCGCCGCCGTAGCGCGCCACGATGTCGGATTTGCGTGCCCGGTTCAGCAGGCGCGCGCTGATTTCCCGCAGCACGCGGTCACCCGCCTGATGTCCGTGGTTGTCATTGATGGCCTTGAAGTGGTCCAGGTCCAACATCAATAGCCCGAGCGGAACGGAGTGGCGTTCCGCGTAGTGCATCGCCTCGTTGAGGCGGGTAAGCCCGTAGTTCTTGGTGTGCATGCCGGTCAGCCCGTCGGTGATGGCATTCGTGTAATGGCGGGCATTCTGCAGGGCGAGCCCGATGTGCACCGACAGATTGCGCAGCAGCTTGTCGTCCAGAAGAGGGAGAACCTCGGCCGCGAAGCCGCGGCCCGCCAGCAGACCCACCAAACGCTCGGCGTCGAAGAAGGGAATTGCGAAATACGATTGCCCCTCGATCGAATGTTGCATCTCCTGCCGCCGGGCACGGGCCTCGTCCACCAGCGTCCCGGGAATGCGCGCCAGCGCCGGGCATTCCTCCATGCGCCCGGTTCCGCAGATGTGAGGTTCCTCGCCGCCCGTTCCGGCCACGCTGCAGCACCATCCTTCCTTGCCGCTTTCCACGCAGAACACCAGCAGGCTCAGCGGCAGCCGGTCGCGCAGAATCATGAGCACGATGGCCTGCACATCCGAGATGTGCAGGCTGCGGCTTGCTTCCACCATGAGGGCGTAGAGCAGGCCGAGTTCCCTGTTGGTGCGTTCCATTGCCGCCATCTGCTCTTCGAGCTGCGCCGCCATCTGGTTGAAGCGCGTGGTCAGCAGCCCGAATTCGTCGCGCAGCCGCACCCGGACCCGCGTGCCCATGTCGCCCCGGGTGATCGCGGATGCCGCTTCGGCCAGGGCGTGCATGGGTTTGTGCACCATGTAACGCAACAGCAACACGACGAGGGACAGCATCGCCAGGACGGATACGGCGGCAATCGTCAGCATCAGCCCGTTCCGCTGCGCCGCCGCCCGCTCCGCCGGCGCGCGGTCGAAATCGATCGCGATCATGCCGCGGAACGCCTCGGGCCGGGTGTGGCAGCGGGCGCAGGCAGTCTGCTTGGGGATCGGGCTGATGACGCGCAGCAGATGGCTGCCGTCGGCGGCGCGGAATTCGGTGGCGGAAGGAAACGGGTGCATGGTGCCGGCATGGCAGCGAGCGCATTCCGCATCCTGCAACCGATAGCGGTGCGGCGATTCGATCGTGCCGGTGGCCGCCTTGACCTGACCGTCGCGGCTCAAGACCTGAATGCGGGCGGCGCCGACGGCGCGGCGCAGTTCCTCGGACAGTTCCGTCACATCCCGCCACACCGCCGCGCCGCCGCCCGCCAGCATGGGCTGCGACAAGGCATGGGCCACCATGGTGGCCGCCTGTCCGGCATGCGCCGTGTGCTGCTGCCGGAAGCGGCGCTCCTCGACATGGTTGAGCCATGACGCGCCGGTGAACAGCGCCAGGCAGAGCACGGCCAGTACGCCGGCTCCCAGCCTGACCGACAGGTACCGCCACCAGGGCAGGCGCACGCCTTTTTCAAACATCGATTTGATTTGGCGCGCCATGTTTTTCCCCTGCGTTTTCAATCCTTAGCCAGCGGGTGGAAGGCGCGCCCCACATAGGCGGTCACCGCTTCCACGTCCGGTTCCGACAGCACCGATTTCCTCGCTGGCATGGAGGTGCCGGGCAAGCCCTCCCGAATGACCCTTTTCAGGCGTGCCTTGGTCATGCCGGACATGGTCGCGGAACTGGTCAGGTCGCGCGGATGGGGTTCCAGGAAGCTGCCGATCCAGTTGCGTCCAGTGCCGTCGGCCGCGTGACAGAAAGCGCAGTTCTGCTGGTATCAAAGTCTCACCGTGGCGCTCTGCCGCCGTCAGCCCGCTCAGGCGGAGAGGGCGATCGTGCAGAAGGTAGGGGGTGGCGCTGGTCATGGCGTCCACGATGGGTAAGCCCCCGGGGAAAACTGGTTGCGCGGATAGGACAGGGGACGCAACTCCCAGCTTGCCCCTTCTTGATTGACGCGGGCGCGATCGTGGCAACTCGCGCAGGCGGCCAGGAAGCGTTTGCCGGCGGCCGGTTGCGGCGCGAGCCGTTCCCATGGAGTGTCCAGCGGAACCGTGCCGGTGGCGAAGGGAAAAGCGGCGGCGTAGCGCTCATGGTTCGGCCAGCCGTTCGCCGCCGTATGGTAGCGCGTGTTCTGCGGTTTCGGGTTGATGGAATAAGCGCGCGGACCGCGGCCGTCGCCGCTGGCGCCATGGCAGGTGGCGCAGTTTTGCATGTAGAAGGCGGCGCCCTTGACGACATCGCCCGCCGATCCTTTAGGCATGGGGAGCGCCGACATGTCCTTGGCCGCTGCGCCGGCCTGTTTTTTTTTGTTTTCTTTGTTTAATGTCCGATCGAGGTGCCAGACGGGTGGATGCATGGATTAAGACCTCAGGTTGATTCGAGCGGGGGCTCTCCTGCCGCGCTGCACTCCATAAACACCGGTAGCAAAATCAGTGCCACGCCAACCCGTGCCGGCGAATTCCGGCCATGCTTGCATGCATTTTGCTTCACATCCTTAACCTTACCGTGTTTCGAAGTGCGGACGGACCGGTTGAATGATGAGAATTAGGAACGAAAATGACCAAGCGATCTCTAGCATTTCCATTGGCGAACACTCTGATTCTCGCCGCCGCCCTTGCCTTGGGCGGCTGCATGTCGATACCCGAATCCCGCGAGGCGGTGCAGCAAATGCCCGTCTTTCCGCCCCCTCCCGACGAACCACGGTTCGTCTACGAACGCTCGCTGTACAGCAGCGCGGACGTGATACCGGACGAATCCAGCAGCAGGTTCAAGCGACTGGTCACCGGCGAACAGGTGCAGGGCGAGGGGCTTGCCAAACCCTATGGCATCGCGGCGCGCCACGGGCGTGTCTACGTGGGGGATACCGTGCGCCGCGGGGTGATGGTGTTCGACATCCCGGAGAAGCGATTTTTCGTGATCGGCGAGGACGACCCGGGCGCCCTCACGCTCCCCCTCGGGCTGGACGTCGATCGGCAAGGTAATCTATATGTGGCCGACGCCACCACCAAGCAGGTCATGGTGTACAACAGGGATGGAAAATTTCTGCGCTCGATCGCCGGGGACACCTGGTTTCACCGGCCGGCGGGTCTTGCAATCGATGCCGACGGACGTCGCCTCTACGTGGTAGACACCGGGGGAGTCAAAACCGAGGAGCACCGGGTTCGGGTATTTGACGCGCAAACCGGCAAGCATCTGTTCGATATCGGCAAGCGCGGCACCGCGCCAGGCGAATTCAATTTGCCGCTGAACGCGGCGGTCGCTCCGGACGGCACGCTGTACGTAGTCGATGGCGGCAATTTCCGGGTGCAGAAATTTCGTTCCGACGGCACGCTGATCGGCGTCTTCGGTGCTGTCGGGCGCCAAGGCGGGCAATTCTCCCGTCCCAAGGGAGTGGCCCTGGGCCCGGACGGCAATGTCTACGTCGTGGACGCCGCATTCGGCAATTTCCAGATATTTTCCCCCCAGGGGCAGTTGCTGCTGGCCGTGGGCGGCCGCTCGGACAAGGACGGGCCCGCCAAGTACATGCTTCCCTCCGGGATCGCGGTGGATGGCGACGGACGGGTTTACATGGTGGACCAGTATTTCCGCAAGGTGGACATCTATCGTCCCGCCGCCCTGCCCGCGGACGGCGGTTTCTTCGGCAAGAAAGGGCCGGACAAGAAAGGGGCGTCCGAGCCGGCAAGGAACGCCGCAACGACACCGTGAAATTTTCCCCTATCCCTTTGAGAGGGACAAAAAAACAAACATCGTTTTTTCAGAAACTGAGAAAACATGAATGCACTATTTCTCAATTATGGGAAATCGATTTTCAAAAATCATCGCAGACTTTAAAGATATTGACGACGAGCAGACGCCTCCAAGAATCCAAATTTCGTCGCAATCATCTTTTCATACAATATTTTCTTGCATATCACGCAGATGCCGCATCAACATCAATTGTCCATGCCCCGTTTGCCTGGAAATTCGATTTTTTGGAGGCGTCCGAATATTGATTGGCATGCTTCATGCTGGACATTGGGTGAGCAAGACCAGTAGTAAAACCGTATCGTTTCGAACCAACTGAAATGTTTTTGAAAGGGGTCACGATCATGAAAAATTCATTTATTGAACGCGTGATGACGCGCAGCGTCGGCGCCGCCTTGATGGGGGGAGTGGTGCTCATGATGGCTGGCCTGCTGCCGCAACAAGCGGCCGCCG
>JAJZPY010000091.1 GCA_021811005.1 Pseudomonadota bacterium | reverse complement strand
GACCTGAACGAAATTCGCAGCGCGTTGCGGGAAGGCCGGACGGGAAAGGCGACGCTGCGCAATTACCGGAAAGACGGCTCACTGTTCTGGAACCGGCTGCATGTTTCCCCGATCCGGGACGAGAACGGCCAGCTGACCCACTTTCTCGGCGTCAGCAACGACATCACGGACCGCCGAAACGCCGACGAGTACATGCGACTGGTTTCGAGCGTCTTTCATCATGCCGACGAAGCGATCGTCATCACCGACTCCCGGGCCTCGATTCTTGAAGTCAATCCGGCTTTCATCCGGATCACCGGGTATGAGCGCGAAGACGTGCTGGGGAAAAATCCGGATATTTTGCGCTCGGAACGGCATGACGCCACGTTTTATGAGGACCTGTGGAAAAAGCTTGCCGTGCAAGGCCACTGGTCCGGAGAAGTCTGGAACAAGCGCAAGAATGGCGAAATCTATCCGGCCCGGATGACGCTTTCGGCCATCAGGAACGCAGACGGAGAAACCATACGCCACGTGGCCCTGTTTTCCGACATCTCGGATTTGAAGGCACAGCAGCAGGCCCTTGAGCGCATGGCCCACCACGATGCGCTGACGGGGCTGCCCAACCGGAATCTGCTCGCTGACCGGCTGGATATGGCGGTTGCCCTGGCCAAGCGAAACCAGGAAAGATTCGCAGTCTGTTTTGTCGATCTGGATGGGTTCAAGGCTGTCAACGACTCCCTGGGGCACAATGCCGGCGACCTCTTGCTGGTTGAAATCGCTTCAAGATTGCATGCCGTTTCCCGCGCCATCGATACCGTGTCCCGACTGGGCGGTGACGAATTTGTTTTGATCTTCACAAACATCGTCGACGATGCGGAATGCCGGCAACTGACGGAAAGGATTCTCGCAGCAATCCGGGAACCCGTCCTGGTCTGCGGTCACGAAGTGCAGATATCGGCCAGCATCGGCGTCGCGCTGTTCCCGGATGTGGGCACCGATGGACACGACCTGCTCCGGCTTGCGGACCAGGCGATGTATGCGGCAAAGCAGTCCGGGCGCGGGCGCATCACCTTTTCGCGACCGCACAGCACGGATCGGCAAGGTTAAAAGCGCGACGTTGCCGCCTCGGCCGCCTCCAGCGCGCCTTCCAGGTAACCGCCCTGCCCTGGCGCGGTTTCCGTGCCCGACAGCACCAAACGTCCCGACCACAGCGATTCGAACGGGGCAGGAACGCCATATGCCGGATGCCCCATGGGCGGTTCCCAATCGGCCCGCGTGGCGGTTTCGGGTTGTTGCGCCCAGTCCAACAGATGAACGGCCACCGGAGTCAGCGCTTCCGGTCCGAACAGGCGCGCCAGTTGGGCCAGCGCCGCTTCCTTGAGGGCCGCCTCGCCGAGCGCCTGGCGTGCAGCGGGAGAAAGGCCCATGAAGCCAAACAGGGCCGGCTGCCCCTGGGGCAGCGAAGCATCGTGAATTTCCATCATCGGGCCCACAAAACTGCTTGCCGTGCCTGAAAATCCCTTTGCCGTCCAGAATGGCTCGCCATAAACCGCCAGGCATTTGGCCTGTCCCGCCATCCAGGTGGGGGTGTTTTCACACCAGCGCGCCACGGGTTCCGGCACAGGCGGGCTGAACGTCATCCGGCTCACGAGGCGCGGGGGCAAGGCCAGGATCACGCGTTCGGCGATTGCCCAGCACTCCCCCTGGGGTCCGGTCAGTTCCAGCCCTCCTTCCGGCGTTTCCCGGATGGCTGAAACTGGCGCGTTGCAATGGATCCGGGAGGAAGGGAGTGTGGCCGCCAGCGCATCCACCAGTGCCTGCATGCCCCCTTGCAGGCGCATGGAACGGGGTTCCGTGTTGAACCCCCGCTCGTAGCGCTGCGGCGCTTCCAGCTTGAAGCGCTCCACCAGAATGGCACCCCGGGTTTGTTGCTCGAAGGCGGCAAGGCCCAGTTCGTCCACCAGCTGACGCAGGCGCGGCTGCATGTCCGGCCAGAACCAGGCGGGGCCGAGGTCGAAGCGCGCATCGGCGCCGTCCCCCTGCACCGACAAAATGCGCCCGCCCAGGCGTTGCCGGGCTTCGAGCAAGCAACAGTCCACACCACGACGATGCAGCAGGGAGGCTGCATGAAGGCCGGAAAGTCCGCCTCCCACGATGGCGCAGGCAACGCGCATCAGAAGGTTTCCGTCCTGGGTCGCAGATCGAGTTCCAGGGTCCAGGCCGAAGCCGGCTGGTGGGCCAGTTGCCAGTAGGTTTCCGCAACGGCGTCCGGCTCCAGGCAACGCTCGCGAACCAGGTCGGGAAAACGCGCTCGGCTGCGCGCCGACCACAAAATGCCGTCCAGGACCACGTGGGCCACGTGCAGCCCTTGCCCCTGGAACTCGCGGGCCAGCGACTGAGCCAGCCCGCGCAAGGCGAACTTGGCCGAAGCAAAAGGCGCAAAGCGGGCCCCGCCGCGCAAGCTCGCGGTCGCCCCGCTCAGGATGAGCGTGCCGCCGCCGCGTTTCAGCATTCCAGGAAGCGCAGCCTGGCAGGCATTGAAGGCGGTCAGCACATTGCTGCGCCAGGCCCGTTCAAAATCCGGCGCCTGCACTTCCAGAAAAGGCCCGCGCACCAGGTCGGCAACGTTGTGCACCAGCACCGCAGGACTGCCGAAATCCGCTTCGATGGCGCGCAGGGCTCCGGTCGCGGCTTGCGGATCCGCAAGATCGGCGGTGTACAGGCGCACGCCGGGCAGGGTCCGGGCCGAGCCGGTGCGGGCAATGCCGGCCACGTGAAAACCACCCTCCAGAAAGCGGCGGGCCAGCGACTGTCCCAGGCCATCACCGTATCCGGCAATGACCAGCAAGGGTTTTTGAGAAGCGGCATTCACGGCGGGATTCCAAGCCATTCCCGGAAATTCAGCAAGCCCTGCACCCGGCATCAATCCTGCATATAAGGTTTGGCCAGCGCTTCAAACTCCGACTCCGAATCGCATTTTCCGCCATTGATGGTGCACGTGACCTTGCTCTGGGTTTTTCCAAGGTGCTTGGTGCTTTTTTCTTCCTCAAAGGATCCGTACTCCTTGCCTTCCGACAAGTCATACAAAACCAGGGAATGGCTTGAGACCAGTTTTTTCTTGCCCTGCGACGTCTTGACGTCAATCAGGATGAAGCACTGGCCAAGCCTGCTGTTGGCATGGTAGGCGTAGGTCGCCGCCGTGGCGCCCTCATTTCCTGGAATCATGCCGTCCCCCCACCGCTTTTCAAAAAACTTTCTTGCTGTTTTTTTGCACTGCAGGCCAGCCGGGGTTTCATGCTCCTCATCCGCCAACGCCTGCAGCGACAGGATTCCACAGACAATCAGAAACACGATTCTCAATGTTTTCATGGTACGCCACCCCGATTCCAGCCAGTCAGTCAGTGCAATTCAATTTTTGGTTATATGGGAACACAAAAGGGGCATATCGCCCATTGGTTCCTGTCACCACACAATCTAACGGAAAGGGCTTTAAAGCGCCAACACCTTAACAAGACATTACCAAGGGCCTTCGGGACGCCCGGGGCGAAAACGACATCCGGGCGGCTGCCTGAAAATCCGGCCGCTTTCGATTTTTTGGGGGGATGGGTGACGGAGCGGGAGTTGAATGCTTCAGAAACCCGCTCCAATCCGTAACATGTGGCGGAGAGGGTGGCCGCCAATATAATGTCCACGAATATCCACAGGCTTCTTTGTGCGTTTTTTAAATTACTGTTTATATTGTACTTGTTAGAGATACTTGTCTATAGAAATCCAAATCCGTCTTTTACCAGCCACGAATAAATGGCATACTGGATGGCATACTGAATCAGGAAGATCTGATGGCTATCCTCACCGATACCAAGGCCCGAAGCATCAAACCCGGACAGAAGCCACTTCCCCACGGAGGCGTTACAGGGCTTACCTTGCACCCCTCTTCACGTCCAGGCCAGGGCAAATGGGTATTTCGCTTTGTCAGCCCTGTAACCGGAACACGTCGCAACATGGGACTTGGAACCTATCCCGCTGTCGGAATTGCCAACGCCGCAAAGCAGGCTGCAGCCCTGCGCGAAGACCTGCTTGGCGGAAACGACCCACTCGAAAAAAAGAAGCTGGTAGTCGAGGCAGCCCATATACCCACCTTTGAAGAAGCCGCTCGCTCGGTTCACGAAACCCTGCTGCCTGGCTGGAAAAACAAGAAACACCAGAAGCAGTGGATCAACACCCTGAACTGTTATGCCCTGCCGATTATTGGACACATACCTGTCAATGAAATCACTCCCGCCCATCTGGCCGAGGCTCTTCGTCCTATCTGGCTCGATATTCCAGAAACGGCCAGCAGGGTCAAACAGCGATTGCACGCTGTTATGGCCTGGTGCTGGGCTCATGGCCATTGTTCCTCCAATCCCGTGGATGTGGTTACCCACCTGCTTCCACAGCAACCCGAGCGGTCTATCCGCACGAAACATCATCCGGCCATGCCCTGGCGTGACATACCCCGCTTTGTGAACACGTTCATGCGGCCTGAATTTGGTGACGTGACGAGGCCTCTTTTGGAATTCGTGATTCACACAGGCTGTCGCTCTGAGGAAGTTCGGGGAATGGTTTGGTCTGAGGTGAACATGGAAAATGCCACCTGGACGATTCCCCCCGAGCGAATGAAGAATAAAATTCAGCACCGAGTTCCCCTGACTGAGCGGACATTGGAAATACTGCGCTCTTTACAAGGATGGCATGATCACTGGGTCTTTCCATCACCCCGGGATCAAGTGCAATTATCGGATATGGTTCTGACGAGTTTCCTCAGAAGAGTAAAGGCGCGCAGCAGTGACCCCAATCGGGTAGCCACGGCCCATGGATTTCGATCCAGTTTCAGGGACTGGGCCAGCGAAAATGGGTATTCCAGGGATCTTGCCGAACGGGCACTGGCACATAGCATTCCAAACAAGGTGGAAGCCGCTTATCATCGCACCGATCTCCTGGAACAACGTCGTTCCATGATGGAGCAGTGGTCAAAATTCATCTGTAGCGGTGATCGGTGAAAATTTCTTGGTCGGACAGTAAGAGCCACAGAAACCCCCATCACTTGATAACTATCCGCCCCCATCAGTTTCCGCCAGCACCATTTGTTCTTTCATCAGGGAATCGTACTCGACATCGATGGCATCTGACATCTCATCCTCGATCTCATCGGCCAGCTCCACAATGACTCCTTCCATCTCATCCTTTCGTACCTGGCTTGCAATTCCAAGATTCGACACAAAATGCCTAAAACGCTCTGCCAGGGCTTTATTAAAAAAAATGAATTCAAGACCTTCCATGAGTGCACCTTGTCCGTTTGGCCCGCTGTCCAAGGCTATATTGCGCATGCAGATTGATGACATACGGCACTTGAGGATTGTCAGCGGACATGTTGTAACAGATAGCTTATCTCTTCCTTGTTTCTCCCATCCTGACTGCCGCCCCAAGTCCAGACAGCAGCGTCAGCACAGCGACCAGCCAGATGGCTGCGGACAAGCCAAACCGATCAGTGGTAAGCCCGGCCAGCAGGGCACCGACGGCATAGCCCAGGTCACGCCAAAGGCGGTAAACCCCTACCGCCGAGGCACGCCATGTGGGGTGTGCCACATCACCAATGGCGGCCAGCAACGTGGGATACACCATGGCAGTGCCCAACCCAAGCAGAACCGCACCGGTGGCAAAGCCGGAAAATGCATCAGCGAGCGCGGTCAATGCAATGCCGAAGGCCTGCAACACCATGCCGCCCACAATGAGCCACTTGCGCCCGACCCGATCTGACAGCGCCCCGGTAAAAATCTGGGAAACGCCCCACACGGCAGGATAAAGGGCTGCCAGCATTCCGATTTGAGTCAGCGTCATCCCAGCCGCTGCAAACGCCAGCGGGAAAAGTCCCCAGGCCATGCCGTCATTGAGGTTGTTGATCAATCCAACCTGACTGATGCTGGACAGGTTGCGATCCGAGAGGGAGGTCCTGCGAAAGATTTCTCGTTGTGACAGAACTGCTGCCCCCTCATGGGCATGGTGCACCTTGACCTCATGGGTCACATGGTGCCGGGTCTCACGCACCGCGAGCCAGGACAGCAGCAGGCCTGCAGCCACATAGCCCACACCCAGGTAGAAAGGCTGGGGACGCAGTCCGTACTGTGCCGCCACCCAGCCAGTGGCCAAGGCGCTGCCTGCCACGGCAACATACCCGGAGAATTCGTTCAGCCCCATGGCCAGGCCACGCCGCTGGGGACCCACAAGATCGATCTTCATGATGACCGTGGTAGACCAGGTGAGCCCCTGGCTAATGCCCAGAAACAGGTTGGCCGCCACTATCCAGTCCCAGTCGGGACCCCACATCAGCAGGAATGGGACCGGAATGGCCGTCAACCACCCCGCCACCAGCACATGCTTGCGGCCGAAGCGGTCGGACAGGCGCCCCGCGACATAGTTGGTGAACGCCTTGGAGATTCCGAACACCACGATAAATGACAGGATCGCCGTGCGCGCCAGAATATGAAAATCCTGTTCGGCGATGGCCGGCAGGATGCTGCGCTCCAACCCAACCATGGCACCGACGAATGCATTGACCAACAGCAGCAGAAGGAATTGCCCCAGGTTTGCTCGCAACCCCAGACGGATTGCGGTTGCATGAAAAGTCACACTGCAATGCCCAGGTTGGCGCGCACCATCGCGTCCATGTATTCGGGGCGCGGCGGAATCTCCTTGACAAGGGCGGCGATAAAATCTGCCTTCTTCATGGACAATGCCGGGTTCCAGCGCTTTTCAAAACCCAGGGTTGAGGAAGGCTTTCCGGACAGGCCAGCCCCGCACACGCTGCCGGCCTGGTGCCCGGGAAAAATTTCCAGATCGTCGGAAAATCTCAACAGCTTGGCGTGCAGGCTGTCGTACAGAAGCGCAGCCATGTCCGCTTCTTTCCCGGCCAGATCGGGACGACCAATGGCGCCCACGAACAAGGTGTCGCCAGTCACCACGAACCATGGCGTGTCACCGCGGCGTTGGTCCGTCACCAGCAGGCAAATACTGTCCTGTGTATGCCCGGGGGTATGTAGCACTTTGATGCTGACATTTCCAATGTCCAGCAGCTGACCATCGTTCAGGGGCTGGAAATCAAAACGGACCGTACCCCGATTGGACTCGTGCAGGCAGTAAGGGATACCCAGACGTTCCGCCAAGTCCCGCCCGCCCGAATAATGGTCGGCATGCACGTGGGTATCGATGACGTAATTGATGGGCACGCCCGCCTTGCGGGCTTCCTCCACAAACCAGTCTTCGTCTCCAGCCACCACATCCACGGCCACGGATTTGCCGATCCCGGTGCAGCCGAAATAATAGGACAGCGAGGACTCCCGCGTTGCCAACTGTTTGAAAAACATCCTTTTCTCCCCCTAAAACACCAGCACCTGATCCGCCTCGGCAGTCCATTCGGCCAGCTGTGCCAACGTGGAGCGTTTGGCTCCCTCAACGATTTCCGTATCCGTCACCCCCCGGGCGTCCATGCAGGTCCCACAAAGCCCCACTTCCCCTTTGCGCAGCACCTTGCCCAGCATCAATTGCAGGTTGTAATACCCCTCGGGTACTTTCTGGCCAGCTTTTGCCACACTCACGGCGTCCGCCAGCAAAAAAACCTGCACCCGTTGTTCCTGACGGCTTGCCAGGGCGCCCGCCAAACGCAGACCGTTGTATGACCTTTCATTGCCATAGGGCGCGTCGTTGAGAATGACCAAGGTTGTTTTCATGTAAACCCTCCGTTGAAGTTCCCCCTCAAGGATGGTTAGGATGCCTCTGCTGAAACGGATTCCAATGGCAGGCCAGCTGCCCGCCATTCATTCACGCCGTCTGCGATTTTCTGCGCACGACGGCCTTTCTTATGCAGGATTCGGATGGCCTCCTCGGACAGCAGACAGAACGGGCCACGGCAATAGGCGATGACCCGCCTGTTTCTGGGAAGCTCAGCTATGCGTCGCTCCAGTTCTGAAACGGGCAGGGAACGCGCGTAAGGCAGGTGAGCCGCATCATATTCCTCCCGTGGCCGCACATCGATCACGATGACCTGCCCCGATCGTGCCTGTTCCAGCAGATCCTCGCGTGACAACGGGTACAAGCTGCCCGGATTCGCAGTCATCTGATCCAGTGGAGCACGGCCTTT
>JAJZPY010000090.1 GCA_021811005.1 Pseudomonadota bacterium | reverse complement strand
GGCAGCGCTGGCGCGCCGCCCGGGGTGATCATTCTTCCGTGATGATGGCGTCGGCTTCGATCTCGATCAGCATGTCGGGATCAATCAGGCGCTTGACTTCCACCAGGGTGGTGGCGGGGCGGATTTCACCGAAGAACTGGCCATGGGCGCGGGCGATTTTTTCCCATTGGTCGATCTGGGTGACGAACATGCGGGTGCGCACCACGTGCTTCAGGCTGGCACCGGCCCGGGACAGGGCGGTTTCCAGGTTGCTCAGGGCCTGCAGGGTCTGGGCTTCCGGGTCGCCGGGACCCACCAGCTTGCCGTCGGCAGCGGTGCCGGTGGTGCCGGAGACGGCCACGTGCGGGCCCACTTTGACGGCCCGAGAATAACCGATGATGGGTTCCCAGGTGGAACCGCTCGAAATGTTTTCGCGTTTCATGAAAAAAACCTTCTGATGGTTCGTTGAACGAAGCATTATACTGTGCTCCCATGAAACCATCCCAGAAATCCGAGCTGCGAGCCGCCGTGCTCGCGCGCCGGGACGCCATTCCCGCAGCCCAGCGAGACACCCGAAGCCGTGAATTGTCGCGCCAGGTGGCGGCCCTGCCTGAATTTGCCGTGGCCCGGACCGTCATGGCCTACATGCCCATGGGTTCCGAATTCGACACCCGTCCGCTGCTGCAGGCCGTGCTTTCACGCGGTGCGCGCCTGGTGCTGCCGCGGGTGGAGCGCGCCACCAAAACCCTGGCCCTGCACGCAGTGGCCGATCTGGATGCCAGCCTGCAGGCCGGCGTGTGGGGCATCCGGGAACCCGATCCGCAGCGTTGCCCGCTGGCCAGCCTGGGCGAAGTGGATTTCATCCTCATGCCGGGCGCCGCTTTCGACCGCCAGCGCCATCGCATGGGCTACGGCGGCGGTTTTTATGACAAGCTGCTGTCCCGTCCCGAACGGCACGCGATCACCGTGGCCGTGGCGTTCGTGGAACAGCTGGTGGCGCAGGTGCCGGTGGAGCCGCACGACGTGCCCGTGGACATCCTGGTGAGCGACGATGGCCTCTACCGCTGAACCCATGCGCCGCCGTTCATTCAAGGCGCTCTGGCTGCACGGGTTTCACCGTGTGGACTACAGCGAATGGGGCGACCCGGACAACCCGCGCGTGCTGTTCTGCGTGCACGGGCTCACGCGCAACAGTCGCGATTTCGACGCGCTGGCCGATGCCCTGTGCCGCGACTATCGCGTCATCTGCCCCGACGTGGTGGGGCGCGGCACGAGCGAATGGCTGCTGCACAAGACCGATTACGGCTACCCCCTGTACCTGTCGGACATGGCGGCCCTCATCGCGCGCAGCGGCGCGGAAAGCATCGACTGGGTGGGCACCTCCATGGGCGGCATCATCGGCATGATGCTGGCCGCCCAGTCGGGCACGCCGGTGCGGCGCCTGGTGCTGAACGACGTGGGCAGCCAGGTGCCGATCGCGGCCCTGAACCGGCTGGCCAGCTACGTGGGCAAGCCCGTGGCGTTCGCTTCCATCGAGGAGGCGGAAGGTTATTTCCGCCAGGTTCATGCCGAATTCGGCGCGCTCACCGACGCCCAGTGGCGGCACATGGCGGTCCATGGCGTGCGCAAATGGCCGGACGGCAAATACCGCCTGCTGTACGACCCGGCCATCGCGGGCATGTTTGCCGGCCCCACCCTGGGCGACATCGATTTGAGCCTGATCTGGAGCGGCGTGCATTGCCCGACCCTGCTCCTGCGCGGCGCCCAGTCCGGCCTGGTGCTGCCGCGCACGGTGGCGCTGATGCGGCTCACCCATCCCGACCTGCGCGTGCACGAAGTGGCCGGCTGCGGCCATGCGCCGGCCCTGATGGATGCCGGCCAGATTGCGCTGATTCGCGATTTTCTCCATGAGCGCTGAAAAGGTCCGGCTGTCCAAGATCATGTCGGAACGCGGTCTGTGTTCGCGGCGCGAAGCCGACGACTGGATCGCGAAAGGCTGGGTGTCCGTGGACGGCGTGCCGGTGACGGAACTGGGCACCCGCATCGATCCGGCCCAGTCCATCGCGCTCAGCCCCGCGGCCCGTCGCACCCAGTCGGCGCGCGTGACCGTGATCCTGCACAAGCCGGTGGGCTACGTCTCGGGCCAGGCGGAAGACGGCTACCGGCCGGCCGTGACGCTGGTCACGGCGCAAACCCACTGGGCCCAGGATCCGGTCAACAAACCTTTCACGCCGGCCATGCTGTCGGGCCTGGCACCGGCCGGCCGGCTCGACATCGATTCCACCGGATTGCTGGTGCTGACCCAGGACGGACGCATCGCCAAGACCCTCATCGGGGCCGACACCGACGTGGAAAAGGAGTATCTGGTGCGCGTGGAAGGGCGCCTGTCCCAGCAAGCGCTGGAACAGCTCAACTTCGGGTTGTCGCTGGACGGAAAACCGCTGCGCCGTGCGGACGTGCGCTGGCAGAACCGGGATCAGCTGCGCTTCGTGCTGCGCGAAGGCAAGAAACGGCAGATCCGCCGCATGTGCGAACTGGTGGGCCTCAAGGTCACGGGACTCAAGCGGGTGCGCATCGGGCGCGTGCGCCTGGGGGAACTGCCGCCGGGACAATGGCGCTACCTGGGGCCGGACGAATCGTTTTGACGGTGCAAACCAATCGGGAGAACAAGGCATGAACGATTATCGCGCTCCTTTGCGGGACATGGCCTTCGTGGTCAAGGAGCTCCTGGGGCTGGCGCAAATCAGCCGGCTGCCGGGTTTGGCGACGCCACGGACGACCTGTTCGACGCCATCCAGGAGGAGTCGGCGCGCTTTTCCGAAGGCGTGCTGGCACCGCTCAACCGCAGCGGCGATCTGGAAGGCGCCCACCTCACGGAAGGGGGCGTGCACACCGCGCCGGGTTTCAGGGAAGCCTATGCGCAGTTCGTGGCGGGCGGCTGGAACGGACTGACCGGTCCCACCGCCTTCGGCGGGCAGGGGTTGCCCAACCTGGTGGGCGCACCGGTGGAAGAAATGTGGCATGCCGCCAACATGGCCTTCACCCTCTGCCCGCTGCTCACGCGCGGCGCGGTGGAAGCCATCCAGGCGGCCGGAACCCCCGAACTGCAGGCGCGTTTCCTGCCGGCCATGGTGGCCGGACGCTGGACCGGCACCATGAACCTGACCGAACCCCAGGCCGGCTCCGACCTGGCGGCGCTGCGCACGCGCGCCGTGCCGGAAGGCGACCATTACCGCATCACCGGCCAGAAAATCTTCATCACTTACGGCGATCAGGACTTCACGGAAAACATCGTGCACCTGGTGCTGGCGCGCCTGCCGGATGCGCCGCCCGGGGTAAAAGGCATTTCCCTGTTCGTGGTGCCCAAGTTCCTGGTCCAGCCGGACGGCTCGCTGGGGGAACGCAACGACGTGCGCACGGTGTCGCTCGAGCACAAGCTGGGCATCCACGGCAGTCCCACCTGCGTGCTGGCCTATGGCGATGCCGGCGGCGCCGTGGGCTATCTGCTGGGACGGGCCCATTGTGGACTCGAGCTCATGTTCATCATGATGAACGCGGCGCGCTTTTCCGTGGGCGTGCAGGGACTGGCCATCGCCGACCGCGCCTACCAGGGCGCGCTCGCCTATGCGCGCGAACGCATCCAGGGCGTGCCGGTGGGCATGACGGAACGCGCCCCCATCCTGCATCATCCGGACGTGCGCCGCATTCTCTCCGGCATCAAGGCGCGCGTGGAAGCCTGCCGGGCGCTCGCCTACCATGCCGGGCAGATGCTCGACTGCGCCCATGCCGAGCCGGATCCCGCGCGACGCGCCGCGGCACAGGCCCGTTCCGACCTGCTCACGCCCATCGTCAAGGGCTTTTGCACGGAGTCCGGGGTGTGGGCCGCCAACGAAGCGATCCAGGTGTACGGCGGCATGGGGTACATCGAGGAAACCGGCGCGGCGCAGTACCTGCGCGATGCCCGCATCACCACCATCTACGAAGGCACCACCGCCATCCAGGCCAATGATCTGGTGGGCCGCAAGCTGCTGCGCGACGGCGGAGCCATGGTGCGCGCCCTGTGCCAGGACGTGCGCGACTCGCTGCCCGGACTGCGGGATGGCGGGGTGCCGGCTTCCATTCCGGCCGCGCTGGAACGGGCCGTGCTGGCGGCGGAAAAGGCCAGCACGCACCTGCTGGCTTCGGCGGCCGGCCATCCGGCAGCGGTTTTCGGGGCCGGGGTGCCTTACCTGCACCTGATGGGATGGCTTGTTTCCGGCTGGCTCATGGCGCGCAGCGCGGCAGTGGCGGCACGGGCGCTGGCGGCCGGCACCATGGAGCCGGATTTCTACCGCACCAAGATCGCCACCGCCCGGTTTTATGCAGAACACGGCATGGGCCAGTGCGACGTGTTGTGTGCCACGATCGTGGAAGGCGGCGCATCGTTCGATGCGATGGCAGCCGCCTCCTTCTAGGGGGAACAATCATGAATCGAATCGCAATCGGGTTGCTGGGAGGGTTGATGATGGCAGGCATGATGGGGGCAGCGGCGGCAGAGCCGTATCCGGGTACCCGGGACGGGCAGGTGGTGCTGCACGATTTCCGCCTCGTTTCCGGCGAAGTGATGCCCACCCTCACCATCGGCTACACCACGCTGGGCGAAGCGCGGCGCGACAGCCGGGGGCGCATCGCCAATGCCGTGCTGCTGCTGCACGGCACCACCGGCACCGCCAAAAACTGGTTTCTTCCGGGCCTGGCCAAGCAGCTTTATGGTCCGGGGCAGCCGCTGGATGCCAGCCGCTACTTCCTCGTCATTCCCGACGGCATCGGCCTGGGCCGTTCCTCCAAGCCCAGCGACGGGCTGCGCGCGAAATTTCCGCACTACGGCTACCGCGACATGGTGAACGCCAATTACCGGTTGCTGACGGAAGGGCTGCACGTGGACCACCTGCGTGCCGTCATCGGTACTTCCATGGGCGGCATGCAGACCTGGCTGTTTGCGGAACAGTACCCCGATTTCATGGACGGGGCCGTGGCCATCGCCAGTTCCCCCACGCCCGTGAGCGGCCGCAACATGATGTGGCGCCAGCTCATGATCGATTCGATCCGCAATGCCCCGGACTGGCAGGGCGGCAATTACAGCGCGCCGCCGGAATCCTTCCTGCGCACCTGGCCGCTGTTTGCCGTCATGACCGACAGCGCCACCCACCTGCAGACGCTGGCCCCCACGCGCGAGCAGGCCATTGCCCATGACCGCATGCTGTCCGAGGCGGCGCATCTGCTTGATGCCAACGACGTGCTGTACCGTTTCGAAGCGTCTGCGGACTACCATCCCGAAGTCGAGCTGGGCAAAATCCGCACCCAGTTCCTGGCCATCAATTTTGCCGACGACCTGCTCAACCCGGTGGAGCTGCAGGCGCTGCCGCGCGCCATGCCGCAGGTGGCGCATGGCACCTACCAGATCCTGTCGCCCAAGCCGTCCTTCGGGCACCAGAACCTGGGGCAGGGTGCCGCCTGGGGCCCGGTGGCGGCCGATTTCCTGGCCACGCTTCCCGAACGGCCCTGACGGCGGGCATAAAAGCCTCCATGGACTGGCGCTCCTTTCCGGCTTAAAATGCCTCCCCTTCAAAAGGAGCGCTGCAATGAAGAAACTGCTGTACCAGTTTGATACGGATGCCTTGCCGTCGGTGTTTGACAACGTGGTGGCCCATGATGGCGGAGCCGACCAGGTGATTCCCTATGGCGGCGTCAGCCCGGACAACGTGGGCGGACTGGTGGAAGGGGCCATTTTCACGCGCGCTCCCAAGGACAAGAAAAACACCGCCATTTTCGTGGGCGGAGGCAACCTGCTGGCGGGCGAAGCGCTGTTCCAGGCGGTCCAGAAAAAGTTTTTCAGCAATTTCCGCGTGTCCCTGATGCTCGACAGCAACGGCGCCAACACCACCGCGGCCGCCTGCGTGGCCTGGCTGTCGCACGGGCGTTCGCTGCAGGGCATGGAAGCGGTGATCCTGGCCGGCACGGGGCCCGTGGGCCAGCGCGCGGCCGTGATGCTGGCGCAGGAAGGCGTGCGCGTGACCATCACCGGCCGCCAGCTGGACCGCACCCAGGCCACCTGCGATGCCATCGCCCAGCGTTTCGGCGTGACGGTGCACGCCCTGGCGGCGCCTGACCTGGCCTCGCGCGCAGCCGCGGCGCAACAGGCTGACATCATCGTGGGCACCGGGGCTGCCGGCGTCGTGCTGCTGGAAGAAGGCCAGTGGAAGGACCTGCCCCGGCTCAAGCTGGTGGCCGATGCCAATGCCAGCCCGCCTGCCGGCATTGCCGGCATCGACCTCATGGACAAGGCGCGCGAGCGCCACGGCAAGCTGGCTTTCGGGGCCATCGGCTTTGGCGCGCTCAAGCTGGCATTGCACCGGGCCTGCGTGTCCCGCCTGTTTGAACAGAACGACCTGCGCCTGGATGCGGCGGAAATTTACGCCATCGCCAAAACGATGGTGGGTTGAAAGGAGAGAACGCGATGCACAACATGCCCGTCCAGCAGTTTCTGGATGAACTCGCCAGCGCGGCGCCCACGCCGGGAGGCGGCGGAGCCGCCGCCATCATGGGCGCCATGGGGGCCGCCCTGATTTCCATGGTGGCCAACCTGACCATCGGCAAGAAAGGCTACGAAGCGGTGGAAGGCGAAATGAAGTCGCAGCTCGCCGCGGCAGAAGCGCTGCGTGCGCGCCTCACGGACATGGTGGCGGATGACGTGAACGCCTTCAACCAGCTGATGGCGGCCTACAAGCTGCCCAAGGACACGGAGGAAGACAAGTCGGCCCGCAGCGAAGCCATCCAGGAAAGTCTCAAGCAGGCCACGCGCGTGCCGCTGGCATGTGCCCATGCCTGCGCCGAAGTGATCCGGGTGGCCCAGCGTTCGGCCGAGCACGGCAACCGCAGCGTGATCAGCGACACCGGGGCCGGCGTGCTGGCCGTGCAGGCGGCTTTGCGCACGGCTTCCCTCAACGTGGGCATCAATGTGCCGTCCATCAAGGACGCCACCTTTGCCGCCGTGGCCCAGCAGGAAATCGACACCCTGCTCAACGAGTGCCTGCCCCTCACCGAAGCCGTGCTGGCCCGGGTTCAGGCCCGCATGGTGGCCTGACCGCTAGAAGCGGTTGTAGAGACGCTGGATGGTTTCCTGCTGTTCCTGGATGACCGCCTTCACCAGGTCGCCGATGGACAGCAGGCCCACCACGCGCTCGCCGTTCACCACCGGCAGGTGGCGCATGCGTTTTTCCGTCATGATGGTCATGCAGTCTTCCAGCGTCTGGTCCAGCGTGACCGTGACCACGGGCGAGGCCATGATGTCCGAGACCGGAGTTTCCACCGGCGTTTTCCCCATCAGCGCCACCTTGCGGGCGTAATCCCGCTCGGACAGCATCCCGACGAGACGCCCATCCTTCATCACCATCAGCGCCCCCACGTTTTTCTGGGCCATCAGGCGCAACGCTTCAATCACCTTGGCATCGGGCGCGATGGACCAGTGGCCGCCGGGCTTGGCAGAAAGCAGGTCTTGGACTTGGATCATGGGCAATGGCCTCCTTCGGACTGTCAGCTGTTGACGTAACTTTCCAGTTGCTGAATGGTTTGTTCCTGTTCCCTGAGGGCGTCCTTGACCAGGTCGCCAATGGACAGGATGCTCACCACGCGCCCGCCGTCCACCACCGGCAGGTGACGGATGCGCTTGGCCGTCATGAGGGCCATGCAGTCTTCCCGGGTCTGTTGCGGCGTCACGGTCCAGACGGGCGATTCCATGATGTCGGCCACCGGCGTGTCGACGGAAGTTTTGCCCATGAGGGCCACTTTGCGGGCGTAATCGCGCTCGGAAATGATGCCCACGAGCTGGTCGTTTTCCATGACCATGAGGGCGCCCACGTTTTTTTCAGCCATCAGGCGCAGGGCGTCAATGACCTTGGCCTGTGGCTGGATGGCCCAGAACGTTGAAGGTTTTTCTTTGAGAATCGTTTTGACACTGTTCATCGCACCTCCTCCCTAACCAGTTGGAGTTACAAGTTGGGGTAGTTGGGACCGCTCCCCCCCTCAGGCACCACCCATCGGATATTCTGGGTGGGATCCTTGATGTCACAAGTTTTGCAATGAATACAGTTCTGACCGTTGATCTGCAGACGCGGGCCCGTGGCCTCCCGTACGATCTCGTACACCCCCGCGGGGCAGTAACGGCTTTCAGGTGAATCATACACCTTCAGATTGATCCGGATGGCAACCTCGGGATCGCGCAGGGTGAGGTGCGTGGGCTGTTCTTCCTCGTGGGCCGTGTTGGTGAGGAAC
>JAJZPY010000089.1 GCA_021811005.1 Pseudomonadota bacterium | reverse complement strand
TCTCACCACCACAATCAGGATGAGGCCGTTGGCGGCCATGCGGAATTCCTGCAGGCCGCGCAACAGCTCGGGCAGCAAGGTCAGGATGGCCCCGCCCAGCAGCGGTCCCAGCAGGCCCTGGATGCCTCCCAGCACGGCCATGGTCAGGATGTCCACGGCGTTTTCGAAACCGAAATTTCCAGGGCTCAGGGTGAAGGTGTAATGGGCGTTGAGGCCACCGGCCAAGCCTGCGATGGCGGCGCCCAGCACGAAGGCCAGCAGCTTGATGCGGTCGGTGGCGATGCCCATCAGGCGGGCTGCCGTTTCATCTTCCCGGATGGCTTCGAACGCGCGCCCGATGCGCGAACGGCGCATGGCCTGGAGCAGCGCGACGGTGCAGGCCAATGCCAGCAGCACATGCCATCCTGCCGTGAGCGGAGGAATGCCGTTGAGCCCCAGGGGGCCGCCCGTGATGTCCAGATTGAGCAAGATCACGCGCACCACTTCGCCGAACCCCAGGGTGGCCATGGCAAGGTAAACGCCCGACAGGCGCAGCACCGGAATTCCCACCAGCAGCGCCACCGTTGCAGGCGCGGCCGTGCCCAGCAGGAGGGCAACCGCAAACGGCCATTCGTACTGGAGCGTGGCAATCGCGCTGACGTAGGCGCCGATGCCCATGAATGCCGCGTTGGCGAGGGACAGCAAGCCGCAGGAGAGGGTGAGGTAAATGGACAGGGCCAGCATGCCGTACACGCCGATGCTGAGCACCAGCGTGCTGTAGGTGTCCCACCAGGAAGACCAGTCCATCACGCGCTCCGGGTGGCCGATGCGCCGAACAGACCCTGGGGCCTCCAGAGCAGCACGAGAAACAGCAAGCCGAACGACAGCGCGTCACGGTATTCGCTGGACAGGAAAGTCACGGCAAACACTTCTGCCGCACCGAGGAAAAGGCCTCCCAGGACTGCGCCCCTGACATCGCCCAGGCCGCCCAGAATGATGGCGGCAATCCCCTTGTGCAACATGGGCTGACCCATGAACGGTGAAATGGCGTCAAAGGACAGGCCGATCAGGATGCCGGCGGCGCCGCCCAGGGCGGCTGCGGCAAAACTGGTGAGATGGAACAGGCGTTCCACCGGAATGCCCAGCAAGGCCGCCGCCTTGGGCGATTCCGAAATCGCACGCAAGGCCTGGCCCAGGCGGGTGTGCCGCAGAACCCAGATCATGAGCAGCATCAGGAGCACGGAAAGGGCGGTGATGCCGGCCTGCAGCACGGGAATGGTGAGCGGGCCCCAGGAAAAGGATTCCTGGTCAAACAGCTCAAGCGGGAAACGCCGCGTTTCCGACCCGAACAAGCCTTGGGACAGGCTCGTCATGAGAATGGCGGCCCCGATGGTGGCAATCATCGGCATGAGGTGAGGGGCTTCCCGCTTTCGGAGCACGCGCAGGATGAGAACGTCGATCAGCAACCCGAGCAGGCCTGCCGCCAGCATGGCGAGCGGCAGCGCCGTCCAGAACGGGATTTCAAAGCGGGTGAGGAGGAGCAGGGCGGCGTAGGCCCCCAGCATGAAAATTCCGCCATGGGAGAGGTTGATCACCCCGAGAATGCCGAACACCAGGGTGAAGCCCAGGGCAAAAAGGGCGTAGACGCTTCCCAGGCTGATCGCGTTGACGACCTGTTGCGCGAACATGCTACTTGAGCAGCGCGAACTTGCCGTTCTTCACGATGTAAACGAAAGGGGTCTGGTCGGCATCGTAGCCCCCTGCCTTGCCCCCGTGCTGAGGGGCCGGACGGAATGCGAAATGGCCGGTGGCGCCAGCGAACTGGACCGAAGGCAGGGCATCGCGCAGCGCCTGGCGATCGCGCTCTGTCTGGCCCGTCAGGTGAATTTTCTTGATGGCTTCCGCCACGATGAACAGGGCGTCATAGCCCTGGGCGGAAAACTGGTTGGGGTCGGCGCCGTATTTCTTGCGGTAGGCGGCAATGAAATGCTGATTCGCGGGCGAAGGATTGCCGTCAAACCAGGGCGACCCCACGATCGTGCCTTCCGCTGCCGTCCTGGCGTTTTCCAGCAGTTTTGGCGTGTTGAAGCCGTTGCCGCCGATGAAAGGCACCTTGATGCCGAGCGCGCGGGCCTGGATCAGGATGTTGGCGCCTTCTTCCGAGAGGCACGGGCAGACGATGGCGTCCGGCGACTGGGCCTTGATCTTGGTCAGTTGCGCCTTGAAATCCACGTCGCCCTTGGAATAGGTTTCGGTGTCCACCACATCGATGTGCTGGGCTTGGAGCGCCTGGCGGAAGACGTCATACCCGCTTTTGGTGAATGCATCGTCATTGCCGTAGATGATGCCCACCTTGTGCAGCCCGAGGTGCTGGATGGCGGCCTTGAGTGTGACCGGGACCACGTCGGCTTCCATGGGCGAGCTGCGGAAAATGTAGGGGCCGATGTCCGTGATGCCGCTCGCGGTATTGCTGGTTCCGAAAGCCACCACATGGGCCATGTTGGCGATGGGGCCCGCGGCAAACATGGAGTTGGACAGGGTCGGGCCGAAGATCATCAGGGCCTTGTCCTGGAATATCAGCTTTTTGTAAACGTTGATGGCTTCTTCCTTCTTGCCCCGTTCGTCCTCTTCCAGCAGCACGATCCGGTTGCCGTCGATGCCGCCCTTGGCGTTGATTTCCTCCTGCGCCAGCAGAAAGCCGTTGCGGATGGGCACGCCATACTGGGAGGCGGGGCCGGTCAGCGCTTCCGTCAGGCCGATGCGGATTTCTCCGGCAAAAGCTGCGGTGGAGAGGGTGAGGGCAGTCAGTGCCAGCAGGAGTGGGCGATGAAGGACGCGCATGATTTTTTCTGGGTAAAAGGAACCATTTTAAAGGGTATGGGGTCCGGAATACAGGCGCTGTTCCAGGTCGCCGGGGGCCCGATATTGATTTTGGGCAAAAATGGTATCATATAAGGTTCAATAGGAGAGAAATGCCGCCATGGTCGTTTATGATCTTGCCTGCCCCCTGGAACACCGCTTCGAAGGGTGGTTCGAGTCTGCTGCGAGTTACGAGGCCCAGCGCGAGGGCGGACACGTGTCCTGCCCCCTGTGCAATTCCAAGGAAATTACCCGCCTCCCGTCCGCACCTTACCTGCGCGGTGCGGTGCAGCCGTCTGCTGCCGATGGCAGCGAACAGCCCATGATGATGGTGGCTGGCAATCTGGTGGCCACGTTGCGCCGCCAGGTGGTTCAGCAGGTCCTGGCCATGACGGAAGACGTGGGCGAAGAGTTTTCGGATGTGGTGCGCGACATGCACTACGGCGAAACGGCAACGCGCAACGTGCGCGGCGTGGCCTCGGCGGAAGCCCTGGAAGAACTGCACGACGAAGGCATCGACGTGATGGTTCTGGGCATCCCGGATACCCTGGGGTCAACCCATTAAGCAGTTTCCAGCAGCACGCCGGTCATGCTGATGGTGCCCATGTCTATTCCTTCCACCGGAAAACTCACCCGGTCCCCCGCCTTCCGGCTTCCCAACACATAAAGCAGCGGCCAGTAATGTTCCGGCGTGGGCACGGACAATGTCCCATCCGGGCCCGCCGTTTCCGGCTCCAGCAAGGCACTGTCTTCGCCTGCGGCGATTTTTTCCTTCACCCACCCGTCAAAGCGGCGCGCCCAGTCTTCCGGCTGGGGATCCTTTTCCCAGCGCGCCCTCTCCAGATTGTGCACGATGTTTCCGCTGCCCAGAATGAGCACCCCCTGGTTGCGCAATGCGGCCAGTTGCCGTCCCCGCTCGTAATGGGCCGAGGGTGGTGCGCTGGCCTCCATGGCCAGCTGGATCACGGGTACCGAGGCATCGGGGTAGAGATGGCACAGCAGCGACCAGGTGCCGTGATCGAGGCCCCAGGACTGGTCCTGGTCGATGCTTGCAGGCCCCAGCAGCTCGGCCACGTGCCGGGCCAGGGCAGGGTCCCCCGGACAGGGGTACTGCACGCCGTACAGGGCGCGCGGAAAACCGCCGAAGTCATGGATGGTGCGCGGCGGGTCCATGGCCGTGACGGCGCCACGGGGCAGCTGCCAGTGGGCAGAAATGGCAAGAATGGCGTCGGGGCGGGGCAGACGGCTGCCCAACTGGCGCCAGGCCCGGGTGTAGGCGTTGTCCAGCAAGGCGTGCATGGGGTTGCCGTGTCCCAGGAAAAGCGCGGGCATAGAGTGGTTCATCCCTGGATTCTAGGGGGGGCTTGCCAAAGGGTGAATACTGTATAAAAATACAGTCAAGGAGGTGGCCCATGATTTCATTGACACCGCGGCAACAGGAAATTCTGGATTGGATTCGCCAACGGCTTGAAACAACAGGGCTTCCGCCCACGCGAGCCGAGTTGTGCCAGGCCATGGGGTTTCGTTCCCCGAATGCGGCGGAAGACCACCTCAAAGCCCTGGCGCGCAAGGGCGCCATCGAACTGATGGCCGGTGCTTCGCGCGGCATCCGCCTGACGGAACCCGAGGGGTTGCCGTTGGTCGGGCGTGTCGCTGCCGGCTCTCCCATTCTGGCGGCCGAACACGTGGAAGGGCATTACCGCATCGACCCCAGCCTGTTCCACCCCAGTGCCCACTACCTGCTGCGGGTGCGGGGCGAGAGCATGCGCGATGCCGGCATCCTGGACCAGGACCTGCTGGCCGTGCATCAGACGAGCGAAGCCGGCAACGGGCAGATCGTGGTGGCCCGGCTGGGCGAGGAGGTCACCGTGAAGCGTTTCTTCAGAAAAGGGGCACTGGTGGAATTGCGCCCTGAAAACCCCGATTTCGAGCCGATCCGGGTGGATTTGCGGGAGGAACCCCTGGTCATTGAAGGACGTGGGGTCGGGATCATCCGTTCAGAATGGAGTGCATGACATGTGGTCAATCACCAGTTTTTTTGCCGCAACGGCTTTCGGGGTACGCAACCGGTATGACCGGCTGTTTGCTTTTGCAGGGAAGGAAAAGGCCGGCACCGTCGTGTTTCCCCAGGCGCTGGCCCGGGCCTATCCCGTCGGTTTGACTGAAATGACGGCTGCGCCGGAACCCATGGCCTTGCAACCCTTGCTGCCTTTCCTGTCGCGCCTGACCCGTCAGCGCAAATGGGTGATTCTGGTGAGCCCGCCGTTCCAGCCGGCCATGCCCTCCTTGCTCAAGGCGGGGATCGATCCCGCACGTTTCATGGTGGTGCAAGCCCGCTCGCCAGAAGCAAAACTCTGGGCTGTGCAGCAGGCCTTGCGCAATTGCCCCGGCGGAGCCGTGTTGTATTGGCCTTCGGGAACCCCGGATACCGGGCTGCGGCAGCGCATTGAAGCGGCTGCGCTTGAAGGCGAAAGCTCATGTATCAGTTTTAATAAAATTGACAACCTTTTGTTTCAAAGTAAAAAAGCGGCCTGAATTGGCCGCTTTTTTATGCCTTCAGACACGGGTCAGTGTTTTTTGATCAGCAAGTCTTCCAGTTTTCCACCCTGCTCCAGATGTTGACGCACCCAATGAGGCCGCTTGCCTTTGCCGCCCACCCAGGTTTGGGCGGGATTGTGCAGGTTGGCATATTTGGCCTCACGGGCAGTGGATTTCGATTTTCCCGCAAAGAGACCGATCCCCAATTCATGGGCGCTAAAACCGTACAGGCGGATTGCCCCGCGTAATTCCTCCAGAGCCCGCGTGCGTTTTTCGGAAAGGATTTCCTGTCGTTTTGCCTGCAATTGCGCAATCTGTAGTTCCAGCTGTTCCAGTTGATCCATAAGGCTTCTCCATGCACGATCGTGTCTGAATTGATAAAGGCAACTGATTGAAATGTAAGCCTGTTTTTACAGTCGGCGTACCATCAGATTATTATGAATAAGGCGGCAGCCGGCCTGCGCAAGCAAATGAAAAAAATTGCCTAATTCAATTGAATGGGCGACAGGAGCGGGGGCGTTACGGAGAAGCGGGAAAAGACGCTGGGGGGGCCTTTACCCCCCCAGCGGGAGCGGTCAGACCGTGGGTTTGTGGGTTTCCACCTGCACCAGCGGTTCCGGGCTTGAAGGCTGCGGCACGTGACGCGCGCGGCGCCGACGCGGTGCGGCGGGTTCCTGGGGCGCTTCCGCTGCAGCAGGCGCGAGCGCTTCGCGGCGGGTTTGCACCAGCACCAGGCCGCTTTCCGCAGGCACTTCCAGTGCGCTGTCAGCCAGGGAGGTGGCCGGGGCTGAAATTGCCATGGGCTGGGCTGGCGGCGTGGATAGGGGGATGGCTGCCGCGGCAACAGGTGCCGGGGCCGCAGTGACCTGTACCGGTGCAACCAGTGCCAGTTCTGCCTGTTGCTGTTTCACGCCGGCCTGTTCGCCCAGCACGGGGGCGCCACCGAAAGTTTCGATCATGCCTTTGCGCCGGGGTCTGGGCTGGCGCTGGCCTGTTTCGGAGGCCGGGGCTCTTTCAGACCCGGTTTCAGCCTGTGCAGCCGGCATTTCGCCGTCGCCGCGGTCAAAAATCGGTGCAATCGCCCCATTGAAACGGCGTCCACCGCGTTCGCGGCGTCCTCCGCGGCGTCCGCGACGGCGTCCACCGCCTTCACGTGATGCAGGCGCTTCTGCCTGTTCCGCAGCAGGGGCAGGGGTCGATGCGGTCAGGGTCGCGGCTGTTTCCGCAGCCTGCACGACTTCTTCGCGTTCCCGGCGGGATTCGCGCGGCTGGCGCTGCGGCTTGGGCGTCGGGGCCTGTCGGCCGCTTTCGGTGCGTGCGCTGCGCTCGGACGGTTCGGCCGCACCTTCGCGAGCTTCCCCGCGGGCTGGGCGCTCGCTGCGTTCGCCACGTTCGCGCTCGCGATCCCGTTCGCGTCCGCCACGGCCACGACGGCGTTCGCCGCCGCGCCCTTCACCCCGTTCACGCGACGGCGCAGGGGCTGCAGGCCGGGCTGCGGGGGCTTCCGGGGTCGGGGCCGGCTTGCCCTTCAGCCAGCCCAGGATGGTGCCCAGCAGGGACTTGCGATCGCCTTCCTGATAAACATGGGAAGCGGGTTGTTCCGGGGCGGGCGCCGCCACGGGGGCCGGCTGTTGCGGCGTGATGCCGCGCACGGCAGCCACGGGCTTGGCTGGGCGCTGGGCTTCGGGTTGCAGTTTCAGTTCGGCCGCTTCTTCAGGCACTTCCACCAACTGGTAGCTGGCTTCCGTCAAATCCATCTGGTTGGCTTCGTCGTGGCGGATGCGCAGCACGGAGTAATTGGGCGTTTCCAGATGGGTATTGGGGATGAGCATCACATGCACTTTGAGGCGGGCCTCGATGGCATAGATGTCGGCGCGTTTTTCGTTGAGCAGGAACGTGGCCACATCCACCGGAACCTGGGCCCGGACGATGGCCGTGTTTTCCTTCATGGCCTCTTCCTGCAGGATGCGCAGGATGTGCAGCGCGGAAGACTCGGTGTCGCGGATGAAGCCGGTGCCGTGGCAACGCGGGCAGGCGGTATGGCTGGTTTCCCCGAGCGAAGGCTGGAGACGCTGGCGCGACAGCTCCAGCAGGCCGAAACGGGAAATCTTGCCGGTCTGGACGCGCGCGCGGTCGTAGCGCAGGGCGTCGCGCAAGCGGTTTTCCACATCGCGCTGGTTGCGGGCGCTTTCCATGTCGATGAAATCGATCACGATGAGGCCGCCCAGGTCACGCAGGCGCAACTGGCGGGCAATTTCTTCGGCCGCTTCCAGGTTGGTGTTGAGGGCGGTCTGTTCGATGTCGGCGCCACGGGTGGCCTTGGCGGAGTTGACGTCGATGGACACCAGGGCTTCCGTGTGATCGATGACGATGGCACCGCCCGAAGGGAGCGTCACGTCGCGCCGGTAGGCGGTTTCGATCTGGTGCTCGATCTGGAAGCGCGAAAACAGGGGAATGTCATCGTGGTAGAGCTTGACCTTGTGCACGTTGCCCGGCATGACATGGCTCATGAACTGCTGGGCCTGCTCGTAGATGGACTCCGTGTCGATCAGGATTTCGCCGATGTCGGGCTGGAACAGGTCGCGGATGGCGCGGATGACGAGGCTGCCTTCCTGGTAAATCAGGAACGGGCCTTTTTGCCCATGGGACGCGGCTTCGATGGCATTCCAGAGCTGCAGCAGGTAGTTGAGGTCCCACTGCAATTCTTCCACGCTGCGGCCGATGCCGGCGGTGCGGGCAATGAGGGACATGCCGGAGGGGACTTCGAGCTGCGACAGCACGTCGCGCAATTCGGCCCGCTCGTCGCCTTCCACCCGGCGCGACACGCCACCCCCCCGGGGGTTGTTGGGCATCAGCACCAGGTAGCGCCCGGCCAGGCTGATGAAGGAGGTGAGGGCGGCCCCTTTGTTGCCGC
>JAJZPY010000088.1 GCA_021811005.1 Pseudomonadota bacterium | reverse complement strand
CCGATCTGTGGGTGGCAGCCACCGGGGATGCCGGCTGGTCCTGGGATGCCATCCTGCCCCTCTTCCAGCGCGACGAGGACTATCACGGCGGGCGCGATGCCTGGCACGGAGCAGGCGGCGTCTGGCGCGTGGAACGCCAGCGCCTGCAATGGAAAGTGCTGGAAGTCTTCCGCCAGGCCGCCCACCAGACCGGCATTCCGGATGCGCCCGATTTCAACCGCGGCGACAATTTCGGCGTGGGGTACTTCGACGTCAACCAGCGGCGCGGCTGGCGCCTCAATGCCGGGCAGGCCTTCCTCAAGCCCATCCTGCACCGGCCCAACCTCACGGTGCTGACCGAAACACGGGTGGACACGCTCTGTTTCGATGACGCAGGGATACGCTGCACCGGAGCCAGCCTGTTGCGCCGGGACGGGCGGCTGCAGGTGCTGGCGCGCAACGAAGTGCTGCTGTGTGCCGGCGCGTTGGGCAGCGTGGCCATCCTGGAACGTTCCGGCATCGGCAAGGAGGAACTGCTGCAGTCCCTGGGCATTCCCGTGCGCCGCAACCTGCCCGGCGTGGGGGAAAACCTGCAGGATCACCTGCAACTGCGCATGGTGTTCAAGGTGGACGGACTGCCCACCCTCAACACGCGCAGCCGTTCCCTGCTGGGCAAGCTGGGAATCGGTCTGGAATACCTGCTCAACCGCAGCGGTCCCATGGCCATGGCTCCTTCGCAGCTGGGCGCCTTTGCCCGCAGCGGCCCGGAACAGGCGCGTCCCAATCTGGAATATCACGTGCAGCCCCTCTCCCTGGACAAGTTTGGAGAACCGCTGCACCCTTTCAATGCCTTCACTGCAAGCGTGTGCGACCTGCAGCCCACGTCCCGCGGCCACGTTCACATTGCCAGCCCGGATCCCATGGCCGCCCCGCGCATCCAGCCCAACTACCTCAGCACGGCAATCGACCGCAAGGTGGCGGCCGATGCCCTGCGCCTGACGCGACGCATCGTTTCCGCGCCCGCCTTCCGCCCCTGGAAACCCGAGGAAATCCGCCCCGGACCGGACATCCAGAGCGATGAAGCGCTGGCCCACGCGGCGGGCGACATCGGCACCACCATTTTCCATCCCACCGGCACGTGCCGCATGGGCCGGGCAGACGATCCGGGCGCCGTGCTGGACAGCCATCTGCGGGTGCTGGGCGTGGCCGGATTGCGCGTGGTGGACGGCAGCGCCATGCCGGTCATCACGTCCGGCAACACAGCCGCTCCCATCATGATGATGGCCGAGCGCGTGAGCGACCTGATCCTGTCAGAAACTCCGGAGACTGCCGCATGAACACAACCGTCAATCCTTTGGCCCGCCAGCTGGCCCAGGCATTCCAGGCCGGCCAACGTGTTCCTGTACCGCTTGAACTGCAGCCCGGGGATCGCGCAGCGGCGTACCAGGTGCAGCGGGAACTGCTGGACCTGCTGGGAGAAACGGTGGCGGCCTGGAAAGTGGGAACGGCGCCGACACCGGACGCGGTGTGGGGCTCTCCCTTGCCGCAGGGCTGCGTGCACCGTTCACCGGCCCGGCTGCAGCGCATGCCCGGCAGCGTTTTCGGACTTGAACTGGAAATCGCGTTCCGTTTCGCGCGGGCGTTTCCGGCAGGACAGCTTCCGGACAGCGACGAAGACATTCTGGCGGCGCTCGACGCCATGGCGCTGGCCGTGGAAGTGGTTTCCACGCGCTACCTGGGCTGGCCCGAAGTGCCCGATCTGCTGAAGCTGGCCGATTTGCAAAACCATGGCGCGCTGGTGCTGGGCGAACCCCTGCCCTACCGCGCGGATTTCCCGTTCCTGCTGCCGCACGGCACCTTGCGGCTGGACGGCGCCGATGTTTCCAGGCAGCCCTTGGGCAACCCGGCCGGCGATCCGCGCCGCCTGCTCGCCCCGTTCGTGCGCCAGTGCGCCGCTCGCGGCCTGCCCGTGCAACGGGAGCACTGGATCACCACCGGCAGCTATTCCGGCATCCATTTTGCGGAGCGTCCGGGAGCGGTGATGGCTGAGCTGGAAGGCTTCCCTGCGCTCTACTTGTCTTTTTCCTGAACCCTCCGTAAAATATGGGATGTTTTCCCATATTACTGAGGAGCATCCTGATGAAAAACAATAACTTTATCGCCAACACGCTAATGGCCCTGCTGTGCATGGGAATGCTTGCCGCCACCACCCTCGCGCACGGGGAAATGATCGGGACGCAGCAGGCCGTGCAAGCATCCGACAGCCAGGACAAGTCCACCATCGACCGCTTCATCACCCGTGAAGACGTGCAGAAAAAACTGCAAGACATGGGATTGAGCGCCGTGGTGACGGCACAGCGCATTGCCCTGCTCAACGATGACGAAGCGCGGGCGCTGGCCGAAAAAATCAACGCCATGCCGGCTGGCGGAAATTTCTCCAGCCTCAGCACCAACGACATCATCATCCTGATGCTGGGCGCGATCCTGCTCGTCCTGATTCTCTGAAATCCATGCGGGCTGTGTCTCTCCGCCCGGCATTCGCGGCCCTGCTGATGCTGGTGCTTGCCGGCTGCACCACCCTGCGGCCGCAAGCACAGGAAGCGGCGTTGCCGGGCAGCCTGCCTGCAGTTGTGCGGCTCGCGGGCGTACCCTTTTTCCCGCAGCAGGAATACCAGTGCGGACCGGCGGCCCTGGCCACCACCTTGTCCTACTCGGGCGTGGCGGTGAGCCCCCAAGATCTGGCCCCCCAGGTCTACACGCCGGCCCTCAAAGGCTCCCTTCAGCTGGACCTGATCGGCTCCGCCCGCCGCCATGACCGCATTCCCTACCGCATCGCGCCCACCCAGGCCGCCCTGTTCGAGGAGCTGGCTGGCGGCAATCCGGTGCTGGTGCTGCAGGAGGTGGGGCCGCTCGTCTCCACCGAATGGCATTACGCCGTGGTGGTGGGGTACGACCGGACTGCCGGCGAAGTCATCCTGCAATCAGGCCCTGAACGCGCCTTGCGCATGACCTGGCCCGATTTCGACCGCAGCTGGGCTCGCGGAGAACGCTGGGGGTTGGTGACCGTGCCGCCCGACCGCCTTCCCGCAAGCGCTTCGCAGCGGGATTACCTGCGCCAGGTGGCGGCCCTCGAGCCGGTACGGCCGGCGCTGGCCCATGCCGCCTACCGGGCAAGCCTTGAACGGTGGCCGGACAACCTGGGCGCACTGCTGGGTCTGGGCAACCTCGCCTATGCCCGCCACGATCCCGAGCTGGCCGCCACCTATTTCCAGCAAGCTGCCCATGCCCATCCCGATGCGGGTGATGCCTTCAACAACCTGGCGCAAAGCGAACTGGCCCTGGGCCGAAAAGCACAGGCCCAGGCCGCCATCCACAAGGCCCTGTCACTCGGTGGCCCGCACCTCAATACCTACCGCAAGACGCAGGCTGAAATCAACGCCGCGCCCTGAGCCCCATCCCACGGGATTTTGACAGGCCCGGCTTCCCCTTTCCCCCTTATAATGAATTGCCAGACTGCGTCCCACGGCGACAACATCAAGACAAAACGAGGGGGGCCTCATGCGTTGCTGCACGTTCATCCTGGGGCTGCTGCTTGCAGCCGGTGCCCTGATTGCCGCCCACGCAGCGGATCCCTCTGAAGAAAAACCGCTCGTCCTTGCCGTGCACCCCTACCTGCCACGAGAGGAAATCCTCGAGCATTTCACCCCGCTTGCAAATTATCTGACGCGCGCCATCGGGCGCCCTGTGGAAATCCGGGTCGGCCGCAGCTATGCCGAACATATCGAGGCCGTGGGCAGCGACAGCGTGGACTTGGCTTACATGGGCCCGGTTTCCTACGTGCAGACCGTGGCGAAATATGGCAAGAAACCGCTGCTGGCCCGCCAGGTGGTCAACGGCAATCCGTTTTTGAAAGGCGAGATTATTGTCCGCACGGACAGCCCACTGCGCTCCCTGCAGGATCTCAGGGGCAAATGCTTCACGTTCGGAGACCCCGATTCAACCATGAGCACCATCCTGCCGCGCTGGGCGCTGGCCCAGGACGGCATCACGCCTTCACAACTGGGGCGCTTCCGGAATCTGGAAAGCCATGACGACGTCGCCCTGGCCGTGCTGTCTGGCGACTGCGATGCAGGGGCCGTCAAAAGCGAGGTTTTCCAGAAATTTGCCCCAAAGGGGCTGCGTGCCCTGGCTGAGCTTCCCCGGGTGCACGACCACGTGTTCGTGACGCGCAGCACCCTCCCCCAGCCCCTCATACAAACCTTGCAAGCGGCGCTGCTGGCGCTCAACGACATTCCCGAAGGCAGGCCCATCATGGCAGCCATTCATCCGGGAATGAGCGCGCTGGTGCCCGCCGAATACAATGACTATGCCAATTTACGTCGCATCCTGATGCAAGAAAAGCTTTCACTCCGGCGCTGACCTCTCATGACGCGCCTATTTTCCCGACAGTTGCTGCCTTGGGCTCTGCTGGCCGCTTTCCTGATGGCGCTGGGTCTGCTGGCCGGCATGGCGTTGCAAAAACGATTCTCCGACGATGTGGCCGCCGCACGCGCTGCCGCAGACCAGCAAGTGGAACTCATCAGTTACATCGTGGCCAATGAACTCAACCTGGGCCATTACCAGAACATCGACAATCTGTTCACCCAGTGGGGAAAAGCCAATCCCAACATCCAGGAGCTGTCGCTGACCGCCAGCAATGGCTTCACTTTGGCCCGTTTTGCACGCCCCTCCGTCAACGGCCACATCATTGCCTTCCAAAAATCCATCCGGTATTCCTATCAGGGGCAGGCCACCCAGCAGGTCCGCATCACCCTGCAGAAGGTCTATGACCGTCACAAAAGCTTCCTGCAGCAATGGGCCGCCATTTTCGTGGCATTTTCCTGCCTGCTTTGCTTCCTGTTGTACCTGTCCATGCAGCGCCAACGGCAGACCGAGAAAGCCCGCCGCCTGACCAGACTCTACAGCGCCCTGAGCGAAATCAACCAGGCCATCGTGCGAATGGAGCAAGAATCCCAGCTCTTTCCACTGGTCTGCCGTTGTTCCGTGGAGTTCGGGGGCATGAGCATGGCCTGGGTCGGAATTCCCCACGAACAGAATCACCTGTTCAGTCCGGTGGCCAGGTATGGGGATAAGCAGGGCTACCTCGACAACGTCCGCGCTGCTTCAAGCGCAGACGTTCCGGAAGGCCACGGCCCGGCCGGCACGGCTTTCAGGGAAAACCGCATCGTGATCATCAATGACTACCAGGCGGACACCAGCCTGTCGCCGTGGAAAAGGCCGTCGCGCCAACCGGACTGGAATTCGGAGGCTGCTTTTCCCATTGCCAGGGGAGGACAGCCCTACGCCGTACTGAACGTGTTTCATTCCAGCATCAACGCTTTCGACGCGGAAGCCATTGCCCTGCTGGAGGAAATGAGCAAGGACGTGAGCTTCTCCCTGGACAATTTCGACCGCATGGTTCGGCAAAAATCGGCGGAAGATTCCCTGCGTCTGGCCGCCTCGGTTTACCAGAATAGCGGGGAAGGCATGATGATCACGGATGCCGACAACCGCATCATGGCGGTCAACCCCGCCTTCACAAAAATCACGGGGTTCACGCCCGCAGAAGCGGTTGGACAAAGCCCCAGCCTGCTGAAATCCGGACACCATGATGAGGTCTTCTACCGCGCCATGTGGAAATCCATCAATGAAACCGGCTCCTGGCAAGGCGAGATATGGGACCGCCGCAAGGGCGGGGAAATATATCCCAAATGGCTTTCCATCAATTCGGTGTTTGCCGAAGAGGGCCGCCTACTTCATCGCATCGCCCTGTTCACAGATATTTCCCAGCAAAAGGAATTCGAAGAACTGATCTGGCGTCAGGCCAATTTCGATACGCTGACGGATCTCCCCAACCGTCGCATGTTCTACGACCGACTGGAGCAGCAGATCAAGAAATCGCATCGTTCTGAACAACCGCTGGCCCTGCTGTTTCTCGATATCGACCACTTCAAGGATGTCAATGACAACCTGGGCCATGCCAAAGGGGACATCCTGCTTACGGAAGCAGCCCGGCGACTGGTGGATTGCGTTCGCGAAACGGACACGGTGGCCCGGTTTGGCGGAGACGAATTCACGATCATTCTGGGCGAGCTGGGCGACCTCGACCGGGTTGACTACCTCTGTCAGGAGGTCCTCTCGCGGTTGGCTGCCCCTTTCCAGCTGGGCGAGGATCTGGCCTATGTGTCCGCAAGCATTGGCGTCACTTTCTATCCTTCCGATGCCACCGACACGGACAGGCTGCTCAAAAATGCCGACCAGGCCATGTACGCTGCCAAGAACACGGGGCGCAACCGCTACAGCTATTTCACCCCGTCCATGCAGGCGCTTTCCCAAAGCCGCATGCGCATGGCGATCGACCTCAGGACCGCGCTTGAATCCCGGCAGTTTTCGCTGGCCTACCAGCCCATCGTGGATCTCAAAACAGGTGTCGTGCGCAAAGCTGAAAGCCTGGCCCGCTGGTTCGTTCCAGGGCAGGGTTTGGTCAGCCCCGGAGAGTTCATTCCTGTAGCTGAACATACGGGGATCATCGTGGACATTGGCGACTTTGTGTTCCGCCAGGCGGCCGAACAAACACAGCATTGGCGCAAGTCCATCCATCCGGATTTTCAGCTGAGCGTGAACATGTCGCCTGTTCAGTTCAAAAACAACTCGAACCATAGCGCCGGCTGGCTCAGCCATCTCGAATCACTCGGCCTGCCCGGCAGCAGCATTGTCATTGAAATCACGGAAGGGCTTCTGATGGACAGCAACGATGCGGGCATTGAACAGCTCCTCGTTTTCCGAGACCAGGGCATCAAGGTGGCCCTGGATGATTTCGGCACCGGTTATTCTTCGCTGTCTTACCTGAAAAAGTTCGACATTGATTTCATCAAGATCGACCAGTCTTTCGTGCACAATCTCGGTGCCGACGTCAGCAGCCAGGCGCTGTGCGAAGCCATGATCATGATGGCTCATAAGCTGGGACTTGCCGTCATCGCCGAAGGAGTGGAAACAGAAGAACAACTGGCATTCCTCAGGGCATCGGGATGTGACTATGCCCAGGGATACTATTTCTCAAAACCCCTAACAGCCGAAGCGTTCGAATCGCGGTTTCCTGCCTCGACACATTTCGACTTGGCCAAGGTCTGACCCTATGAATACCCCCCTGAAGCACCCCCGCACCGTGGAACAACTCGTGGCCGGGCAAGCCACCTCGGACGGCGCCGGCGTGAAACTCACGCGGGTCCTGACCCAGCCCCTGCAGCGCCGGCTCGATCCGTACCTGATGCTCGATGCCTTTGGCACGGACAACCCGGACGACTACATTGCCGGCTTCCCCGACCATCCGCACCGCGGCTTTGAAACCATCACCTACATGATTGCCGGGCGCATGCGCCACCGCGACAGTGCAGGCCACGAAGGCCTGCTGGAAAACGGCGGGGTGCAGTGGATGACGGCCGGACGCGGCGTGATTCATTCGGAACTGCCGGAACAGCAGGAAGGCCGCATGGAAGGGTTCCAGCTGTGGCTCAACCTGGGCGCGAAGGACAAGATGAAACCGGCCTGGTACCGCGATTTCCAGAGCGCCGACATTCCGCAGTTCACCACGGCCGAAGGCGTCACGGTACGCGTCATCGCCGGCCAAAGCCACGGCGTGGCCGGTGCCATGCAGCGCGAGGCCACCGAGCCGCTTTACCTCGACCTGCTCCTGCCTTCAGGGGCGCGTTTCGAGCAGGCACTGCCCGCCGGACATAACGCTTTTCTGTACGTGTACCGCGGCACCCTCGCGGTGGGCGGAAAGGAAGTCCCGCAACAGCGCATGGCGATCCTGGACAATGGGGCCGGCACCGATGGCGTGTCGCTGCAGGCCGTGACGCCTGCGCGGGTTCTGCTCATTGCCGGGCGCCCGCTGGGCGAACCCATCGTGCAGTACGGACCTTTTGTGATGAATACCCAGGCGGAGATCCATCAGGCCATTCACGATTTTCGTGCAGGCCGTTTCGCGGCCGCACCGGAGTAGGCGCTACTCCCGCGCTTTCACGTAGCCCCGGTACAGCAGCGCCGTAGCCAGCAATCCGCAGCAGGCGGCAAACCCCATCCAGTAGCCGGGAGCGGCCTTGTCCCCCGTGGTATTGATGAGCCAGGTGCAGACCATGGGAGTGAACCCGCCGAACACGGCGGTGGCCAGGCTGTAGGCCAGGGAAAAACCCACGGTGCGCACCTGGGCCGGCATCACTTCCGTGAGCGCCACCAGCGATGCGCCGTTGTAGCTTGCATACAGGAACGACAGCCAGAGTTCGGCCGCCAGCATGCGTTCGAAACTGGGCGCTTGCACCAACCAGGACAACACCGGATGTGCCGTCAGGATGGGCAGCGCGGTGAACAGGGCCAGCAGCGGCCAGCGCCCCACGCGATCGGACAGGGCGCCCATGACCGGC
>JAJZPY010000087.1 GCA_021811005.1 Pseudomonadota bacterium | reverse complement strand
GGAATATTGCCTGCACCCCACGGCTTCGAAGGCGCTGCTTTATCTGGGCCTGGGCACGGGGGTGGGCGGCGGCCTCGTGCTGGACGGCCGCCCTTATGCGGGGGAACATGGCGTGGCCATGGAAGTTGGGCACCTTATCGTGGTGCCGGGCGGATTGCCCTGCGGCTGCGGCAACCGCGGTTGCCTCGAACAGTATGCATCGGCCACGGGCGTGATGCGCCATTATGAAACCGCCACGGGTTTGCGCCTGGAGGCGGAAGCCCTGGCCACGCGCGCCGCAGAAGGGGATTCGGCCGCTCTGGCCGCTTTTCGTCAGGCTGCGGAGCGGCTGGCACGGGGGCTGGCCCATGTCCTGAAAATCATGGATGTGGGAGACGTGGTCGTGGGGGGAGGGTTATCCCGCTCCTGGCCATTGCTCGAGCCCCATTTTGCGCAGGTGCTGGAGGAGGCGCTGATTCCCGCCCTGCGCGGCCGGGTGCGCGTGCGGCCTTCGACGGCACAGGACCAGGCCGGGATGCTGGGCGCTGCGCGGCTGGCCCAAGCGGCCTAGTACAGGAAAACGCCGTAGAGCAGGGTGAGCGCCCCGAGCACGAACAGGGCACCCGCCACGGACCGGTTGGCCCGCCAGCCGCCCAGCACCAGCGCATAGATCCCCTTCAGGAAATCATTGCTGCCGGCAGCCACCAGCAGGGCGCCGGACAGTTGCGGCGCCGTCACCGTGGGATAGGCTCCCTTGAGCAGCGACATGACGAAGGGGTCGATGTCTGTAAAGCCGACGCCGAACGCCAGGGCTTTCACCCCGCTGCTGCCGAATTCCTGGGCCACGACCCGGGTGAGCAGCAGCATGATGATGAACAGGACGGCAAACAGGAATGCGGTGCCGAATGCCAGGGGGTTTTCGGTTCCCTGGCTGCTCGCATCGAGGATTTCCTTCTCCCCCAGGCGCGAAAAGTAGTACGAAGCCACCAGGGTCCCGATGCCAAACAGGGCCATGGGCCACGCGGTCCAGGGCAGGTAGGCGGGATTGAGCACGAGCACCAGCAGCATTAGGCGCAGGTACATCATGCCGGAGGCTGCGAGGACAGCCGCCTGCACGGTGCGGTTCGGGGTTGAATCACGGCGCGTGCCCCGCACCAGCACCACGGTGGTGGCCGTACTGGAATAGAGCCCGCCCACGATGCCGGTGATCAGGTAGCCGCGGTGGGGAAAAACGTAGCGGCGCAGCATGTAGCCGGCGTAGGAAATGCTGGAAATAAGCACCACGGCCATCCAGATGCTGAAAGGGGAAGCCGGGATTTCAGGGTAGGGGATTTCACGGGGCAACAACGGCAGGATGACGGCGCTCAGCAGCAGGAACTTGGCCAGGGTGATGAGTTCCTGCTGATCCATGTGTTCCAGTACGCGCTGCGTGAGGGGGCGTGCGCTCAGCACAAAAATGATCGCCACAAAAAGCAGGACGAGAAACCACAGCGGCATGAGCTGGGCCACCGGGCCGAAGGTATACACGATGGCCCCGATCAGCAGCTGCAGGATGCCGACTTGCCCGGTTTCCACCTTGCGCAGGTAAAAAGCGCCAAACAGGACGGTCAGGAAGAGGAAGCCGGCAATGAACAGGCGAAAGCCCGGATCAAGGACGTAAAGCACGAACCCCAGGATGGCCACGAAGGTGTAGGTGCGCACGGAGCCGATGGCCAGATGGTCTTCGCGCTTGGACAGCAGGTATTCCCGGAACTCGAGCCCGACAATGAAGGCCAGGAACGCCACGATGAGGAATTTCATCCACAGCTGGGTGGACATTTCAGCAAGCGTCAGGGCGGCAAATTTCATGTGATTTTCCGTTGGCGCATCGATTTCGCGGTTTCTGCTTCATTTGGGCCTTGGTCATCCCGGCCTATCCAATATACTATGACAGGCTTTGGGCGGCACAGCGCCGCTTTATAGATCAATGAGGCGGAGTTTGGGATGAAAGGCATTAAGGCGACATGGGTTGCGGCTGTGGCGTTGCTGCTGGCGGGCTGCGGCGGCGGGGGCGGGGGAAGTTCCGGCCTCGTGGTTTCAAACCTGCCGGGATCGCAGGCCCAGGGTCTTTACCAGGGAAGCACCAGCCTGGGCTATCCGGTCACCTCGATCCTCCTGGAGACCGGCGAGTTCTACAACATCACGTCCGGTGGCGGGCTGGCGATGACCGTGGATCACGGCAACCTCAACGCCGTGGGCTATTACCTGATGGGCTCCGCCACCGAGTACACCGTGGCCAGCAACGCCGTGGTGACCGGCGGTCTCATGGTCGGGCAGTACCTGCCCCTGAGCGCCATCACTGGCACGATCGAATACAACGCGGCCAATCCGTTCCTGGCCCAGTACATTTCGTTTTCGAACACCTACCTGTCCACGTACACCACCCCCGCCTCGCTGACCACGCTGGCGGGCACCTATTCCGCTCCCTATGCCTACAGCGGATCGGCAGTGACGCTGGCCATCAGCGCGGCCGGCAACATCACCGGAACGGGGCCCAATTGCGCCATCAGCGGTACGGCGGCGCCCCATGTTTCGGGCATGAACGTTTATGACATTTCCCTGACCCTGACCGGAGCCAACTGCGTGCCGTCCGGTGTCGGCACGGCCAACGGGGTGGCATTCCTGGACAAGGCGAGCGGGAACGGCACGCTCTACGTGGCGTCGGTCAACAGTACGGGCAGTGCGGGATTTTTCTGGATTGCGCCCAAGCAATAAGGGCACGCGAAGTTACTTGTAAACGCCGCAACCGATGATCATGTCATCCACTTTGCGGATGTACGAGGTCTTGCTTTCCACCACGTTGGATTCCGGGTTGTTGAACATGTAATCCTGCCACCCGCTGCCCTGGGCATGGGCGATGTCGATGCGCTCCTTGATGAAGAGCTTGCCGTTGGCATCGCGTGCATCGATCATGGATTTTCCGACCAGGGACGGGTTGCCGCCGTGGGCCAGAACTTTCCCCTGCAGGTCATACACGAAAAGGTAGAGGTCGCGCTTGATGAAGGCGCCGGCCGGATCGGCAAAGTCGGCAAAGGCCTTGTCGCGCCCTTTGGCGGCAAGGAGTGCCACGCCTTTTTCCACCAGCTGCTGGGCATCGTTGGCCGTGCCGCCGCTGAAAATGCCGATGGCCTCCTTGAGGGTGCCGGACACTTTTCCGAGGTTTTCGGTTTCCCCTGACATCTGGACCATGCTGGCACTGCTGTTTTCAGCCATGGTTGAAATGCGTTCGATATTTTCCGCGATCTGGTGGCTGGCAATGGTTTGCTCCTGCACCGCGCTGGCAATGTCATGCACCATGGACAGCACTTCACGGGAACTCACATTGATCTCGGACAAAGTGTCCCCGGCGCGCGACGCGAGGGTCACGCCTTGCTGGACCTGGCCGGACCCGGCATCCATGCTGCCGACGGCGCTTTTCATGCTGGCCTGGATGTTGCCGATCATGTCGGTGATTTCTTCCGTGGCTTTACCGGTGCGTTCGGCCAGCTTGCGCACTTCGTCCGCCACCACGGCAAACCCGCGTCCCTGTTCTCCCGCGCGGGCGGCCTCGATGGCCGCATTGAGCGCCAGCAGGTTGGTCTGGTCGGCAATTTCCTTGATGACGTGCACGATGGAGTTGATTTCTTCGGTGCGATGGCTCAAGGATGCGATTTCCTTGGCCGACTGGCCAAAGGCCTCGGCAATGCGGGACATTTCGGAGGAGGCTTCGCGCACCACTTTTTCGCCTTCCACCGAAATATCGCTGGCTTTCACGGATTGCCCTTCCGCATCGGTGGCATTGCGCGCCACCATGGCGATGCTGGTGCTCATTTCCTCCACTGCAGCAGCCACGCTCGACGCGGCATCGGTCTGATGCTGGGCCATTTGCGTGACCTGGTGCGCCTTTTCGGCAAGCTTGGCAGCCGCGTCGGACACCATGACCGCTCCGCCTGAAATGCGTGCGATCATGCGCTTGAGATTTTTTCGCATGTCGTTGAAGCGCTGCGCCACCTGTCCCAGCTGATCGCGGGAAGTGATCTGCAGGTGAGCCGCGAGATCGCCCGAACTGAAACGTTCGATGGCGGACACGAACGACGTCATGGCGGCGTTCAGGGACACGTACATGCCGGTGAGCAGGTAATAGCCCAGAATTGCCGCAACGAGGCAGACCAGGGCAATGGTGGTCAGCCCGGCGGGTAGTGCCGCCCCCGACAGGAACAGGTAAGCGAGCAGGAGCAGGGAGGGCAGAAGCAGGACAGCGACCAGCGTGAATTTGAGAAGAAAATCCAGACGGTCGAGCAGCTTGGCGGCAGGAGCGAATAATATTTTCATGTTTTCTTATCGGCACGATTTGGGAAATCATTAGGGGCAACGGCAACCCCAATTTCGTTATGCCAAGCAACGCGGCTCCCGAATGTAACGAAGCGTTAAGAATTGTGGCAGCCGCTTTATGCCGAAACAGAAAAGGGAAGAAACCGGGTGGAGCCAGGCCTTGGCGAGCAACAGGTTCAGCCCGCTTAGCCGACGTTGTGGTGCCCGGAGCCGGAATCGAACCGGCACGGCCGATGAGGGCCGAGGGATTTTAAGTCCCTTGTGTCTACCAATTTCACCATCCGGGCGTGGCCTGCCATTTTACCGGGTTCGATGTATCCCCGGGGTGAATTGATCGGCGGCAAACGTGATGGCGTGGTGGCGTCGCGCGGGCCCCCCCCATTGCCGGTAAGCCGGGTTGCAATTGTCGCAGCGGCCGCATCGGCCTTCGTGAGGCTCCCCGAAATAGTCCAGCAGCGCCTGTCGCCGGCAACCGTCGGACTGGCAGTAGCGTGCCAGCGCCCGCAGCCGTCGCAATTCCACGCGCAACCGTTCCGGGGTGCGGCTGTTGTGGCGCAGGCGCAGCTCCTGGGCTGCCAGGTCGGCGCCGTGGTACAGCAGCAGCGCTTCGGCAGGCAGTCCGTCGCGTCCGGAACGCCCGGTTTCCTGATAGTACCCCTCCAGGTTTTTAGGGCATTCCAGATGAATCACGAAGCGCACGTCCGGCTTGTCCACCCCCATGCCGAAAGCCACCGTGGCCACCATGATGAGGCCGGGTTCGCTCAGGAAACGTTGCTGATGGCAGGCGCGCATTTTCATCGGCAACCCGGCGTGATAGGGCAGACCGGGCCAGCCCTGCCGTTGCAGCCACTGTGCCGTGGTTTCCGCCTGGCGCCGTGACTGGCAGTAGATGATGCCGCTGTGATGCGCATGGCGTTCGTGCAGGAATGCGGCAATTTGGGCCGACGGATGATGCTTGGGACAGATGCTGTAACCGAGGTTGGGGCGATCGAAGCTGCTGATGAACTGGGCGCAGTTTTCAAGATGCAGCTGCTCCAGGATTTCGTGCCGGGTTTGCAGATCGGCCGTTGCCGTCAGCGCAATGCGCGGCACTTCCGGGAAACGCTGGCACAGGATTTCCAGCTGGCGGTATTCGGGACGGAAATCATGACCCCATTCGGCGATGCAATGGGCTTCGTCGATGGCGAACAGCGCCAGCGGCTGTTCCCGGTGCAAGGTTTCCAGCAGTGCGAGAAAAGCCGGTTGGGTGAGCCGTTCGGGCGAAACATACAACAGTTTGAGGCGGCCGCAATGCAGCGCGGCCATGCAATCCTGAATTGCGGCCGGATCGAGCGAGGAATTGAGGCAGGCGGCGGCAACCCCCCGTGCCCGAAGTGAAGCCACCTGATCCTGCATGAGCGCAATCAGGGGTGACACCACCAGAGCCAGCCCCGGACGCAGGAGGGCGGGAAGCTGGTAACAGAGCGATTTTCCCCCACCGGTGGGCATGAGCACGAGGGCGTTTTTTCCGGCAACGAGATGCGCGACGATGGCCTCTTGTTGCCCACGAAAAGCAGGGTACCCGAACACCTTTTGCAGCACGTTCAGTGAAGAGGACATTCAGCCAGTATGGTGTTTGCGATGACAGGCGGCCGGTACAAGGAGTGGAAATAATTCGTCAAATTTCTGCGATGTTTCACCAGTAGAATCCGCTGCAGTTCCTGTGAGAAAATCCGCCGCTCAAAACGAGCCTGGAGGAAAGTTCATGAACAATGCGCGCTGGGTGGAAATCGACAGCCCCGATGGGGGCACTTTTGGCGCCTATCTGAGCCTGCCTCCCGCCGGCAAAGGCCCGGGAATCGTGCTGGTCCAGGAAATTTTCGGCGTCAACGAGCATATCCGTGCCGTGGCAGACCAATTTGCCCTGGACGGATTCGTGGTGCTGGCTCCGGACGTGTTCTGGCGACAGCAGCCACGGGTGGAACTGGGGTATGACGAAGCGGGCTTTGTGCGGGGACGTGCCCTGAAATCCGGTCTCGATTTCGGACAAGCCGTGCGCGACCTTTCTGCCGCGGCATCCGTCCTGCGCGGACGTCCGGAACTGGCGGGCAAGGTGGCGAGCATCGGATACTGCATGGGCGGACTGCTGTCCTACCTGTTTGCTGCTTCAGGGCGCGTGGACGCTGCCGTATGCTATTACGGTGCCGGCATCGACGCTCACCTGGATCAGGCCGAGCACATCAAATGCCCCATGCTGTTCCATGTCGGGGAGCAGGATGCGCTGATTTCCCCGGCTGCGGTCAAGGCGGTGTCCAAGGCCTTCGCGCCGAAGGCGGATGCCTGGGTGCAAACTTATCCGGGCGTGGACCACGGTTTCAATTGCTGGGCCCGGCGCATGTTCAACCAGGCAGCCGCTGCCCTGGCACGCGGCCGCACCCTGGAGTTCCTGTCGATTTACCTGTGAGCCGGAAGGAGGCTCAGCCGCCCAGGTAGGCTGCCACCACCCGCGGATCGCCGGCCAGCTCGCCGGCCGGGCCGCCCAGGGTGACTGTGCCTGTTTCAAGCACATAGGCACGGTCCGCCAGGCGGAGCGCCTGCCGCACGTTCTGTTCCACGAGCAGGATGGTCAGGCCTTGCTGGTGGATTTCCCGCAGGGTCTCAAAAATATCCCGCACCACCATCGGTGCCAGCCCCATGGAGGGTTCGTCCAGCATGAGCAAGCGGGGTTCCGCCAGCAGCGCACGGCCGATGGCGAGCATCTGCTGCTCGCCGCCGGAGAGATTGCCAGCCAGCTGGCTGGCACGGTTTCGCAGGATGGGAAAGCGCTCGAAGACGGGGTCGAGGTCCGGTTTTCCAGGGCGCGGGTAGGCGCCCAGCTCCAGGTTTTCCCGCACGGTGAGCGTCTTGAGAATGGCACGCCCTTCGGCCACCTGCACAAGCCCTGCGGCCACGCGGCGATGGGCAGGCCAGCGGGTGATGTCCTGCCCTTCCCACAGGATGCGGCCGGCGCGCGGTTGGACAAGGCCGGAAAGGGCCAGCAGGGTGGTGCTTTTCCCGGCACCGTTGGCGCCCACCAGGGCGACCATTTCTCCCGCATGGACTTCAAGCGACAGCTCCCGCACCGCTTCCACATGGCCGTAGGTCACGCGCAGTGCGTCGATGCGGAGCAGGGGCGCGCGCGGCTGTTCGCTCATGCCGGCTCCTCCTGTCCGAGATAGGCTTCGATCACGGACGGATTGGCCTGGATGGCGGCCGGCTTTCCTTCCGCAATGATGCGGCCGAAGTTCAGAACGGCCACGGTGTCGCACAACCCCATGACAAACCGCATGTCGTGCTCGATCATGAACACGGTCAGGCGGTCCTGTTTCAGGGAGCGGATGAGCGACATGATCTCGTTTTTTTCGGTGGCGTTCATGCCGGCCACCGGTTCGTCCAAAAGCAGCAGCCTCGGGTTGCTGGCGAGGGCGCGCGCGATTTCGAGCTTGCGCTGGTTGCCGTAGGACAGGTTGCCGGCCAGTTCTTCGCACAACGGTCCCAGCCCCACCCGGTGCAGCAGTTGCAGCGCGCGGGTCCTGGCCTTGCGTTCAATCTCGCGGAACCGGGTCGTGCGCAGCAGCAGGTCGAGAAAATTGTAAGGCAGGTGGGCGTGCATGCCGACGATCACGTTGTCGATGAGCGTCATCTCCTGGAACAGGCGAATGTTCTGGAACGTGCGCGCGATGCCGCGCAACGCGATGCGCTCGGGCGGGAGGCCCAGCAGGCTTCGCCCGTCGTATTCGAGCGTGCCGCCGCTGGGCGGGAAAAGCCCGGTGACCAGGTTGAATACGGTGGTCTTGCCGGCCCCGTTGGGGCCGATGAGACCGTAAATCTGTCCTGGGGGGATGGTCAGGGTGACGTCGTCAAGCGCCCGCACTCCGCCAAACTGGCGCGACAGGTTTCCCAGTTTCAGCATGCGGCCCTCATTTTTTCAGCCAGCGCCTGAAGCGGCCCGGGTCCCACAGCCCCTGAGGCAGGAACAGCACCACCACAATCAGGATGAGGCCGTTGGCGGCCATGCGGAATTCCTGCAGGCCGCGCAACAGCTCGGGCAGCAAGGTCAGGATGGCCCCGCCCAGCAGCGGTCCCAGCAGGCCCTGGATGCCTCC
>JAJZPY010000086.1 GCA_021811005.1 Pseudomonadota bacterium | reverse complement strand
AATAAAAATATAAGTAGCGGTCTCGTCCGTTCACCGTAAACATTCCAATCTGGAGGGGGTTACAACATGGAAGACAACGTCAAACAATCTCGCCGTCAACTGCTGAAAATGGGCAGCATTGCCCTCGTGGCAGCTCCGATGGTGGGTTTCAACACCAGTGCTTTCGCACATCAGAACACCGCTGTGCGTGCCGCCCTGAAGTTTCAAAATACCCCCAGTGGGGATAAGGAATGCGCCAAGTGCATGAACTTCATCCCCAACAAAGACAAACCCAATGACAAAGGGCACGTTCACGGATGCAAGCTGTATCCCGGCGACGACGAAATCTGCCCGACCTGTTATTGCAACGGGTTTGTCGCAAAGCCTAAATAACATAAAGCTCTAAATGACGAAAAGGTGCCGCGAGGCGCCTTTTCGCGTGTCTGGCGTCGGATGTTGCCTTTACGGTGACATCCGGGCCGGTTTTTTCCGTTTGCGGATCAATCGGCCATAGACGCTTGAATCAAGCTGACGGTTTCGGCCCGTCCAGTCCCTGCGCCCCATTGCGTCCGCGAGAGGCGCTGGTGTGCGTTGCGGGAGCGTTTTGGCAGCCTTGGCACGTCCCTTCGCGGGATGTGGCGGCAGCTATTGCGCGTGGCCGACCTGACGCCCGATGCCGGTTGATCTTTCTGTAAACAGGTGCTTGGGATGAAAGTTCACATTAGAAAAATTTTAGTCTGGCTGTCGCTGTGTTGCTTGTGCTCGGCTGCTTTGGCTGAACCCTTTGTCCAGGGCGGGCCGATCGGCTCCCAAACGGAAGGCGGGTTTGATGCCCTGGGTCCGGTCGTCGAGCAGCCCATCGAATTTCCCCATAAAACCCACGCGGGTACCGAACCGGGGCAGATGGGCATCAATTGCATGTACTGCCATACCTATGCCCGTCGCAGCAACGTATCCGGCATTCCCCGACTGGACAAGTGCATGGGTTGTCACAAGATGATCGAGTCGGTCAAGGACAAACCCCGCATCAAGAAACTGTTCGAATACTGGGAGAAAAAAGAACCCATTCCCTGGAAAAAGGTTCACGACCTTCCGGACTTCGTGCGTTTCAATCACGAACGCCATATCCAGCGCTTCTATTTCAGCGAACATCGGCCGGTGCGGGAAGTGTGTGGCTATTGCCACGGCGATGTGGGCTCCATGACCACAGCCCGCCGCGTCAAGGCGCTTTCCATGGGGTGGTGCGTCAGCTGCCACCAGAAGGATCATCTGGAAAATGCAAATACCACGAAAACGAGCAATGGGCCGAATGACTGCTGGCAATGCCACAAGTGATTCGTAACCGGCAAGCAAGGGAGAGCGTGTATGAGCAGTAGCAAAATCGATCGCCGGGATTTTCTGCGTGTATTGGGAATCAGCGGCGCGGCAGCCACTCTGGCGGGTTGCGGGAACACCTCGATCGAGTCTGGCGCTGAACTGGTGGAGGCTTTTGTTCAGCCAGAAGATTTCGTGGTGCCAGGCATTGGAGTCTATTACGCGTCAACCTGCGCACAATGCGGCTCTGGTTGCGGCATCATGGGGCGCGTGCGTGAAGGGCGGGTTCTTAAACTGGAAGGCAATCCGAAGTCGGTAATCAGCGGCGGCAAAATCTGTGGTTTGGGGCAGGCTGCCGTTCAGGTGCATTACAATCCGGATCGTCTGACCAAACCCATGCTTCGTGAAGGGGATTCGCTCAAGACGGTGTCCTGGGAAAAGGCCATGGGGGTTTTGACGGCCCGCCTGGGCTCTGGAAGTTCCCTGTCGGGCGAGCAAATTGCTTTTCTGACTGGGGAAGTCAGCGGCCACCAGAAAGTGCTGCTGGCGAATTTCCTGGAAAGTTTCGGCTCCACAAACCATGTGGTTTACGATGCCCTGTCGCCTGCCGTGGGGCACGAAGCCAGCAAGGCCGTTTATGGCGTGGAGCAGCCGGTCCTGCAGATCGACAAGGCGCGTCTCATCCTTTCCTTTGGAAACGATTTCCTCGGAACCGGGCCTTCCCCGGTCCACATGGCCGCCCAATATGCACGCTTTCGCAAGGCGCCGCGCGGCACCCTGATCCAGGTCGAGCCCCGTATGACCCTCACGGGGGCCAACGCGGATCGGTGGTACGCGATTCGGCCCGGGACGGAAGGTGTTCTTGCGCTGGGCATAGCCCACAGCCTGCTGCAACATCCGGAATATGCCCACAGCATTCCCCAGGAACTGGCAGCCGCGCTGAAACCCTACGACAAGGAAACGGTGGCTGAAATCACGGGCATCAATGCCGATGCCATTCCGCACATCGCAAGCCTGTTGTGGGAGAAGTCCCCGAGCCTGGTATTGTCCGGGCCTTCAGCAGAAGGTCATGTGCGCGGCTTCAGCAACGCGACGGCGATTCATTTGCTGAACCTGATTCTGGACAACCGCGGAAAAACCTTGCAGGGGCAGGCCAATCATCCTTTCCCGCAACTGAGCCCGGCTTTCGGAAGCTATGCGGCCCTGACCCGGCTCAATCAGGCGATGTCAGCCGGAAAATGCCAGGCTCTGCTGATTGCGGGCTGCAATCCGGCATTTACGGCCCCCACCTTTGTTCCCTTTGCAAGCAACATGAGCAAGGTGCCTTTCAAGGTGGCGTTCACCACGCAACTGGATGAAACGGCCCGCCAGTGCGATCTGGTTCTGCCGCTCCTCTCGCCCCTCGAGGATTTTGGTACGCATGTGGCGGGTTACCAACCCACCGGTGTGGAACTGATGATCCAGCAGCCGCTGATGGAGAAGCTGTATCCCGAGACCAAAGGTTTTGGCGATATCCTGATCGATCTGCTCAAGCAGCGCAAACCCGATGCCTACAAGGCATTTCCCGATTATTACTCGTACATCAAGACCGCAGTGCTCAAGGCCAAGCCGGTATTCAAGTCCAAAGAGAGCGACGACAACTTTTGGGAAGACGCCCTGCGCAATGGTGTGCTCGACCTTGATTTGCCCGCGGCGCAGATCGACGCCAAAGTGTCTGCAATCAAGGTTGGTGCGCCACAGGCGGCCGAAACCGGGATGCAGTACCCATTCTACTTTGTGCCTTCCGTGAGGGCCGATCTGCGCGATGGTCGTCACGCCAATTTGCCCTGGCTGCAGGAATCACCAGACCCGCTGACTTCCGTGGCTTGGGACTCCTGGGTGGAAATTCACCCGACAACAGCAGCTCAGATGCAAATTCGCGAAGGTGACGTGCTTGAAGTGCAGTCGACTACGGGATCCGTTCGAGCCAAAGCTTATCTGTTCCCCGGCATCCAGCCGGATACGATTTCGATGCCGCTTGGACAAGGCCATACAGGCTATGGGCGCTACGCAGACGGCATTGGGGTCAATCCTTTCAAGATTCTGGATCCCAATTTTGACGAACAGACGGGCGAGCTTGCGATGTACGCCACCCGGGTGATCATCAAAAAGACCGGAGAAAACGCCAAGATGATCAAGGACGAAGGTCCAACCACGCTGCAACAGGGCCGCAAACTGGTAGTCACCATGGCGGCCGACCAGGCTGAACTTGCGAAGGAGATTACACGTGTCGCTCAGTAACCTGATCAAGAATTGGTCTACGCTTCGGGTCAAGCGTCCCTATGAAGACCAGTACAAGGACAAGGACTACAAATGGGCCATGGTCATCGACCTGGACGCCTGCACGGGATGCAATGCCTGTACGACAGCCTGTTATGCAGAGAACAACCTGCCTGTCGTGGGCAAGGAAGCATTCTCCAAAGGACAGGCCATGCACTGGATCCGGATCGAGCGTTACTGGGGTGAGGGCGACGAGTTGCCCAAATTTCCGGACCGCGGAGCTCAGTTCCTGCCGATGCTTTGCCAGCAGTGTGAATCAGCGCCGTGCGAAGTGGTTTGCCCGGTCGGTGCTACACACCATACGCCTGACGGACTGAACTCGCAGGTTTACAACCGCTGCATCGGTTCGCGCTACTGTTCGGCCAACTGCCCCTACAAAGTGCGTTATTTCAACTGGTGGCAGTATCCCGAACGTGCCTGGCCCAACCCGCTGGAACAGCAGCTCAATCCCGATGTGACGGTACGCAGCAAAGGGGTGATGGAAAAATGCACTTTTTGCGTGCAGCGCCTGGTGGAAGCCAAGAACCGGGCACGCACCGAGGGGCGGAGGGTGGAGGACGGCGAAGTCACCACAGCTTGTGCACAAGCCTGCCCGACCTCAGCCATCACCTTCGGCAATCTGGCCGACAACAAGTCTCAAGTGGCGAAAATGTGGGCGCGGCAGCAAGTCGACCTGGCCAAGGACAAGCAGGAAAAGAGCGACGAAAACATGCGCGGCTATCGGATTTTCGAAGATCTCCGGACCTACCCCTCCATCGTGTACATGGAGAGGATCCGTGACCTTCAGGCCTGATGGCGCAAGACCTGCCATGACTTTTTGGATTCTACTATTGGAACCTCAAGCATGATTCAAGCTACCGACGAAAAAGATATCGAAATAGAACGGAGATTTGTTCCCAAGGCAAAGGACATCAATGATGAAATTGCCTGGGCTCAAATCAACAAGGACGTTCTGCGCAGCATGGAACGTCCGCGGTTGATGTACTGGGTTATCTTCCTTGCGTCGCTCGCCCTGTTTGGATTTGGCGTGTATTGCGAAATTTACCAGTACCAGAACGGGATGGGCGCGGCCGACCTGAACAATCCGCAAGTGTGGGGCTGGTATATCGCCACGTTCATTTTCTGGATCGGGATGAGCCATTCGGGAACGCTGCTGTCTGCCATTTTGCACATCATGCATGCGGACTGGCGCAAGCCGATCTATCGATTTGCGGAAGCCATGACCACGTTTTCGCTCATGACAGCCGGGCTTTTCGTGCTGGTGCATCTGGGGCGGGTCTGGGAGTTCTACTATGTGGTTGCCTATCCCAACGAACGGTGGGCCTGGCCCAACTTCAATTCCCCGCTGGTGTGGGATGCGACGGCCATTGGAACCTACCTGACTTCTTCCATCGTCTTTCTTTATTTCGGGATGATTCCGGATCTCGCCATTTGTCGCGACAATGCAAAAGGCGTTCGCAAGAAATTCTACTGGCTCTTGTCTCTGGGTTGGCAAGGAACGGACCGGCAATGGGCCAATTTCAGGGTGGCCTACCTGACCGTGGCCTGTTTCCTGATTCCGCTGGCGGTTTCCGTGCACTCCATCGTGGCGACCGACTTCGCGGTATCGCAGCAGCCGGGCTGGCACATCACGTCCTTTCCGCCCTATTTTGTGGCCGGGGCACTTTACTCCGGTTGCGCGGCCATCATCACCTTGTTCATCGTATTGCGCTATGTGTTCCGTTTCGAGGAATACATGACCATGCCGATTCTGGACAAGACCTGCCGGCTGACATTCGCGATTGCGATGGTGTGGACTTATCTCAACCTGGTGGAATATGCCTCGGTTTGGTATGGCGACGATCCGGTGGCCAAGCAAACACTCCTGTTCCGCGCGACCGGCGATTATGCGACGTACTGGTGGGCCATGAACTTCCTCGGTTCGGTGGTGCCTTTCGCACTTGCTTTCAAGTCCTTGAGGAACAACATTCCGGTGATGCTGGTGGTATCACTCTTGCTGAACCTGGGTATGTGGCTTGAACGTTTCATGATTGTCACGCCGACATTCGCCCACGGTTACTATCCCTGGACCTGGACCGACCACTGGATGCCCAACTGGGTACAGTACGGGATCGTTGCGGGCAGCTTCGGCTGGTTCAGCATGCTGTTCATGCTGTTCTGCAAGATTTTCCCGACGGTTTCCATGTATGAGGTGAAGGAAATGGTTTATCACCGATTCGTGGCACGCAAGGCGAGGGCATGATGAGCAAAGCACACACTTTGGCGCTGTTTAATGACTTTGAAGCGGCCGGCAGGGCGCTGCAGGAGCTCAAGGCTTCCAATCTGCCGGGCTTTCGCATGGAAGACGTGCTGATCAAATCACCCATCGAACATCCAGAATTGTCAGAGATGCTGGGCAGCCGTCCGGTTTACGTGCAGTTGTACACCATGGCGGGCGCGGTCCTGGGAAGCACCATTGGCTTTACGCTGATCGCATCGGCGCAGGCCAATTTTCTTCAGCAGATCCGGGGGGGGCGGCCTATCGTCCCCATCCCGCCCGACATGGTGCTGACCTACGAGCTGTTCATCCTGATTGGCGTGCTGATGACGGTGGTGGGCTGCTTCATTGCCTGGAAACTGCCCGGGAACCGCAGCCCGCTGTACAACACGCGCATTTCGGAAGACAAGATCGGCATTCTGGTCAAGGCGGATCCGCTGGTGATTCCGAAAGTGAACGGCATTTTTGAACGGCATCAGCCTCTCGAAATCATGGGAGAACAAGGACGATGAAATTGACTCGCTGGGTCGCTTTGACGGCCCTGGTTCCTTCCCTTGCCATGGCCTGGCCATGGAGCAAGGACATGGCCAATCAGATCAGCATCAAGCCGCAGGAAGGGCCGGACTCGGTCCGCCCCTATCCGGAGCGGTCGGTACCCATGGCGGGCACGAAAACAACGCCCTATGTCCATGACCACGATGCGGCCATGAAACTGCCCAACCCGAACCCGGCCACTCCGGAATCAATTGCCCGAGGCAGGGAAATGTTCAAGATTTACTGCGTTCCCTGTCACGGCAACTCAGGCACGGGTGATGGGCCGGTTGGCGCCAAACTGATCGTCCGGCCCTTTGATCTCACGGCGGACCGGGTCCAGAAAGAAGTGCCTGAAGGCTACATATTTGCACACGTGACGTTTGGCGGGGCGCTCATGCCTTCCTACGGAAATGACATGTATCCCTCGGAGCGCTGGGATCTGGTGAATTACGTTCGCCATGGGCTCAAGGCCGACCAGGCCCCGGCCGTGAGCGCAAAGTGATCTAAGGAGTTAACCGTGATTTCGTTTTCTAGCTGGTCTGTGCTGACCGTAGATTTTCTGGTGGTGCTCCACTTGTCCCTGGCGGGCGTGACCCTTGCGGCGCTCCTGCATTTGGTCAATGCCAAATGGCGTTTCGATATCCGGGTCATGTCCGTATCGTTTTTTGCGCTGTTTCCGCTCGCCTTCGTATTGCTTCTGGTCCTGTTGTATGGCGGCAGCCTGACATTCCCGTGGGTTGGAACTTTTGAGAAATTGCCGCGCTGGAACAATCTGGGCTTCCTGGCTGCCCGGGAAATTCTCGGGTTCCTTGCGGTGGGCGCGCTTTACGGCCTGTTCATCAAGTTCCAGGCCAAGGCCGAGCGATCCGCAGAAGATCAGCACAACTTTAAAATCGTGGCCATGCTCATTCCGTTTGCCCATGTCCTGTTTTGCACCATGGTTTCCTGGGACTTCGAAATGACTCTGCTGCCCAACTGGGAAAGCTCGATTTTTGCCATGTACCATTTTGTCAGTGCTTTTGGCATGTACCTGGCCGTGCTCGTGCTGTCCTTGTATTTCCTCAGCAAGGCAAAAGCTTTCGTGAGCCCGCCTCCGGAATACCTGTACAACTACATTGCCCAGATGATGCTGGCCTTTACGATTCTCTGGGTTTATACCTTTTTTGCCCAGTACCTCATCATCTGGTACGGCAACTTTCCGGAAGAAACGGAGCGGCTCTGGCAAATGCAGGATGGTTATTACAGCAGTCTGTTCTGGACCTTTTTCGTCCTCAAGTTCGTGGTTCCTTTCGTTACCCTGGTTTTCCCCTTCAGCCGTCATACGCCCAAAGTCATCATCACCGTGGCGGCGTCCATGGCGCTTGGCAGCTGGATTGAGCGATATACTTGGATTTCAGGGACTTATCCCACGCCGCACATGCCCATGACGGGCCTCTTTGACATTGGCGTGACGGTTGTGGTTTTTGGGGCAGCTGTTGCAATTGTGCGTGCCCGCCTGCGTCGCAACCAGGTCATTCGATGAGTTGCGCACTGCAATGTTGAAATGCGGGATTGATACTGGTATAAAGCACCAATCATGGGGAGCAACAACCCGCATCCAGGGATTTTTCCTGGATAAAGTCTAAAAACACAGCGTTACATACTGTTCTGCAGGTTCACCAAAATGAAAGTGGACCCAGGCGTTTTATTTTTGCAATAAAGAGTTACCAATAGGGGGGGGGAATGCAAAAAAAATCGATCGCGACACGGGGCTTTTGGCTCATGATCGTCGGAGGCATGCTCACGGGAATGGGGAATGGCAGCGTGTTTGGTGCCACCCTGATGTGTTTTCTCGGCCGCGGCAAGTTTGGCGATTGGGGTGGCTGGATGGGCGAGGCTTACAATCCTGTAACCTTTACCGGTTTCATCGATTGGTGCATGCTGGTCTTCGGCTTTGCCTACGTGGTCATTCTGGCTATCGCCTTCAAGCGGCATGATGCTCTGGAAAACGTGGCCTGACCCGCGAGTCTTTTCGGGCCTGGCCTTCGCTTTCAGATAATTACACCAAAAGTTTAGGAG
>JAJZPY010000085.1 GCA_021811005.1 Pseudomonadota bacterium | reverse complement strand
CCGGTCACGCGTTGCACGGCTGGGGGCGCTGGTCGCGCCCCTGCGCAGCCATCCCCGGGTGATGAATTTCCGCCACAAGGGAATGATCTGGGCGTTCGAGGTGGCTGACGCCCCGGTTGATTTTTCCCGGCGCTTCCATCAGGCAGCCCTCGCGAAAAGCGTGCTGTTGCGCCCCATAGGAAGCACTGTTTATTTCATGCCGCCCTATACGATCTCCGATGACGAATTCCGGCTGATGGTCGATGCCACGCTGCGGTCGCTGGACGAGGTGGTTTTACCATGAGCCGGGCCTGGTTCATCACGGGAACAGATACGGGCGTGGGAAAAACCACGGTGGCCACCGCGCTTCTGAAGGCTTTTTCCCGTCAGGGGTTTTCCACGCTGGGCATGAAGCCGGTGGGGACCGGGTGCGTATACGACCAAGGCTTGTGGATCAACGATGATGCGCTGCTGCTGGCAACCCATTCCACGCTCGCGATTTCTCGCCAGCCTGCAGGCATCGGGCCGGCGAATGCGGCGATCCCCTGGCAATGGATCAACCCGTACGCCTTCGAGCCGCCGATTGCCCCGCACATCGCCGCCCGCGAAGCCGGTGAAGAAATCCGTTTTTCCGTGATAGAACAGGCCTTGCAGGCCTTGCAGGCGAGAGCCGACGTGGTGCTGGTGGAAGGGGCAGGGGGGTTCCGCGTGCCCCTGGGGCCTGACGGTGACACCGCCGACTTGTGCTCGGCCCTGTCGCTGCCGGTCATTCTTGTGGTGGGGATGAGGCTGGGATGCATCAACCACGCCCTGCTCACCGAAGAGTCGGTCAAATCGCGCGGACTGACCCTGGCAGGATGGGTGGCCAACGTGGTGGATCCGCACATGCCGGTTTTCGAGGAAAACCTGGCCACACTGAAGCAGGCAATCCGGGCACCATTCCTGGGTCTTGTGCCATTCCAGGCCGAAGGCGCAACGGCACAACCGGCTCTGGATATCCGCAAGCTCGGGCAGTAGCCAAGCGCAATCACCACCCGTTAGAATCGGGCATCTTGAAGCGGGAGTTTCCATGCTGCTCTGGTTTGTCGTCACCTACTGGATCATTTCCGTCGCCATTGGGCTTTGGGTGGCTTTGCGTGTCCACAATACGGCGGACTATGCGGCAGCGGGTCACAGCATGCCGCTCTACGTGGTCACCGCCACGGTCTTTGCCACCTGGTTCGGATCTGAAACCGTGCTGGGGATTCCGGCAACGTTCCTGAAGGAAGGATTGCACGGGGTGGTGGCTGACCCGTTCGGCTCCTCGCTTTGCCTGATTCTGGTGGGCCTCTTTTTTGCGGTGCCGCTGTATCGGAAAAAGCTGCTCACCATCGGCGACTTTTATCGCCACCAGTACGGGCGGTCCGTGGAAATCATGGTCACGATTTGCATCGTGATTTCCTATCTGGGCTGGGTAGCGGCCCAGATCAAGGCCTTGGGCCTGGTATTCAACGTGGTGTCGGACGACATGGTTTCCAAGGAAACCGGCATGCTGATCGGGGCTGCAACCGTCATGATCTATACCCTGTTCGGCGGCATGCTTTCCGTGGCCATTACCGATTTCATCCAGATGATCATCATCATGCTGGGGATGGTTTACATCGCCTGGGATCTGAGCGGAACGGCCGGTGGGGTGGGTGCGGTGGTGCAGCATGCGGCGGCGGCGGGCAAGTTCAATTTCTGGCCTGCCCCTCATCTGGCCGACGTCATCGGTTTTTTTGCGGCCTGGATCACCATGATGCTGGGCTCCATTCCCCAGCAGGACGTTTTTCAGCGGGTGACTTCCTCAAACAATGAGCGCACGGCACGCAACGCCTCTGTTCTGGGCGGCAGCCTGTATTTTCTTTTTGCCTTCATCCCGATGTTTCTGGCCTATTCCGCCACCCTCATCGATCCGGCCCTGGTGAGTCGCTACCTCGATACCGATTCCCAGTTGATTCTGCCCAAGCTGATCCTCGAACACTCTCCGGTTTTTGCCCAGGTCATGTTTTTCGGCGCGTTGCTGTCGGCCATCAAAAGCTGCGCATCAGCCACCTTGCTCGCGCCGTCGGTGACGTTTGCGGAAAATGTGGTGCGGGGTTTTTACCGCCACATGACTGACGAGCAATTGCTGAAAGTCATGCGTATTGTGGTTTTCGTGTTCACGGTGCTTGTGACCTTCATCGCCATTCGTTCCGAACTGTCCATTTTCAAAATGGTGGAAAATGCCTACAAGATCACCCTGGTGGCCGCTTTTGTGCCGCTGGCATTTGGCGTGTACTGGAAACGGGCCACGCCGCTGGGCGGACTGTTGTCCGTGACTTTTGGTGCGACGGTCTGGATTTTGTGCGAACTGCTGGCGCCCGATGCGCTCGTACCCCCCCAATTGGCCGGCCTTCTGGCGAGCCTTGTGGGCATGATCGGCGGCTCCCTGGCGGTCAGCAGAAAACGTTTAAAAGCGGCCTGAACTCGAGCGGCCGGACATTCCAATCACAATGGAGGAGGGCAGCATGGACAACAGCCGTCGCGACTTTTTTCAAAAATCCACTCTGGCGGCCGCAGCCGGTGTCATGGGGCTGGCCTCGGGTCCGGTGCTGGCAGAAGAGGGGGAGCATCCTGAAGGCAAGCACGAGCGTCATCGTGAAATGGTGAAGGGACTGACACTGCTTTCCATCATGCAGACCGACGGCTCGGAAACCCTGGGCGTGAAGATGACGCAAGGTGTTCTCGATGTCCGTGCCGCGGCCCGGGGCTTGAAGCGTCATGCCCCCTTGACCCTGGATGAATTGCTTCAGGACGGTCGTGCGGACGAGCTTTATGCGTTGATCGATGCGGCGAAAAAGAAGGGCAGCGCCTATGTTGTCGACGAATCGAAGATCACCTATGGACGGCTTTTCCGCAATCCCGGAAAGATTGTCTGCGTCGGCCTCAACTACCGTCGCCACGCCAAGGAAATCGGCATGCAGCCCCCGCGTGTGCCGCCCCTGTTCAACAAGTACAACAACGCAATCGCGGCACAGAATTGCACCATCAAGGTTCCGCCCAAGGACATTTCCTACAAGCTCGATTACGAGACGGAATTGCTGGTGGTCATGGGCAAGGAAGCGCGCAATGTCCCTGAAGACAAGGCTCTGGAGTACGTGGCCGGTTACTGCACCGGCCAGGATTTTTCAGCGCGGGATCTGCAGCTGGAGTTGCCCAACGGCCAGTGGATGATTGGAAAGACGCTCGATCATTTCGCGCCCATCGGCCCCTATTTTGTTTCGGCAGACCTGGTGGGAAATCCCAACGACCTCAAGCTGGAGACGCGCGTGAACGGTGAGATCCGCCAGTCGTCCAACACGTCCGATTTCATTTTCAACACTCAGCAGATCATTGCCTACATCAGCAAGCATTTCCCGCTGGAGCCGGGCGATCTCATTTTCACAGGCACGCCGGAAGGCGTGATTTTGGGAAAGCCCGCAGACCAGCGGGTCTGGCTCAAGGCCGGCGATCAAGTGGAATCTTCAATCGAAAAACTTGGGACCCTCAAGTTTTCGCTGGTTTGACGCTCCGGGCTTGCCGGCCCGGCAGGCCCGGTAGGAGTGCCTACTGGGCCAGTTTGGGCGGGGCCACCACGCCGTAAGAAGTGCCCGAACCGCTGGCGTTGGTTGGCGTGCAGCCATTGGACATCTGTGCCGTGACGTATTTGCCGCTGCCCCCTGTGGCTGAAATGATGTGCATACAGGCCATGGCGGTGATTTTCTGTTCGCTTCCCGGATTCACCGTTTGCACCACCGGGACTGTGGCGTACTCACAGCTGTGGTTGCCGGATTCGCTGCAATTGTTGACATAGTCGTAGAGATTGTTTTTGTCTCCGTTCTGCAGCCAGATCTGGTCCTTATTGGCTTGCAGGGTGGTACTGTTCCCGTCCTTGAAACACTGCTGTATGGTGCTGTCGCTGTTGTCATGCGAGTTCGACAGGGGCGTCCATTGGCCGCTGGTGCAGTTCCCTTCTCCTTCTCCATCACCTCCCGAATTGTAAGCGTAGGAAGATCCAATATTGAAAACGTACGGCTGGTTTGTTTTCGGGTCCGTCTTCGGCGCATCATTTTGTGAGTCCCAGTACTGGCTGAACATGCAGGACCCGATGGCCATGGGCACGTTGAGTGCTCCCTGGCCCATGGTTGTCGGGCTCTGGACGATGGCCGTGGCGGTGGCTGACACATTGGCATTGCTCATGCCGAAGATGGGCGCGAAATACAACTTGACCTGCTTTGAAAGCGATACCCGGACGGCTGCTTCGTTGGTGGGGGCGGCAGCGTAGAGGTTCTTCCAGTAATTGGCCACCACGGACACGCTGTCGTTGTTCGTAATGGGCATGTTGAGCGACACGGCGGATGTGGCATTGGTGACTGCAGGCCCGCCGGCAGAAAAATTCGGGGTGGTGCTGCCGGAGCTGTAGAGATAGGACGCGCCGTGCAATGCGGCGGCGTCAGCCGCATTCTGTGCCTGGTTTCTGACGATCATCACGTGGCCGATATCGACGGCGAGCGCCACAACGCTCAGCAATGCCACCACTGAGGCCGCCACGATGAGGGCCACGGCCCCCCGCTGACTTTCAAAGGACTCATTCATAGTACATCACCGCCGTAGAAGAGAGAGTTTCCGTTCCCTGGATCGCGCTCAGAATGCCGAGACCCAGACCCTGGTAGCTGTAAGACACCGTGACGTTGACGGTGCCTCCTGCACCGCAGGAAACGGCAACGCTGGGGTTGTTGGCCACAGCCGTGCCAAACGAGATGAGTGCGTTGGTGCCGTAGTTGCTGGCGACCAGGCAGGCATTGCCTGATCCTGTTCCCGAACAGGAAGCCGGGTTGCCCCCCTGTATGGTGGAGATGCCAGGGTCTGTGCAGGAAATGGGATGGCTCAATCCCACCGACTGCACGGCACCCCAGCGGGCGCCTTCACGCGCGGCATTGGTGATGATGGCCTGGTCATACATCATGATCCCGAACTCCACCGTCCCGAACAGTATGAGCAGCAGCAGGGGGAGTACCAATGCGAATTCCACCGCCACGCTGCCGGCTTCTTTTTTGAATTTATGCTTGACTTTCATATGGGAAATTGTAACATTCGTCTCCATCGCGTCAAAAGAAATTCTAGTTCAGGTGATTTAAAAAATCTGTGTTGTTGCATGATTTATATGCTATAAATTCCACGAGGGTACTCTACTGGAACGAAGGTAAGATTAAATCGTAAAGAAGCGTACTCAAATTTCCGACAACGAGGAGATCCACATGAAGACTGCCGTGCAAAAAATCAAACAGTTTTTCAAATCCGAAGAAGGCGTGTCCGCCATCGAGTACGCGCTGATTGCTGCGCTCATCGCTGCAGCCATTATCGGCGGGGTTTCCCTGTTGGGAAAAAACGTCAGTTCCGAGTTTTCCAGCATCGCCGGCGTCATCTAATAACGCATTGAACCTGGGTTGCATCGGCAGCGGGGGCTGGTCGCAAGGAATTCTTCTGGTCTTGATGGCCATTGCGGTCCATTTTGACCTCAAGGCCCGTCGGATTCCCAATGCCCTGGTCCTGCTGGGTAGCGTTGTGGCGGTTGCGCTGTCCCTGTCGATGCAATCCCCCCCTCTCAGCCAGTTAATGGAAGGGGCTGTCCTGGGGCTGATGCTTTTCATGCCCTTCCATCTTCTGGGCAAGATGGGGGCGGGAGACGTGAAGCTCATGGCCGTGGCAGGGGCGTTTCTGGGAGTCAAGGGAGCGCTCATCAGCGCGCTGCTTGCCATGCTGGCGGGTGGGGTCCTTGCGATCGGGTTTCTTGTTTTCAGGCTCGGCAACAGGCTGCCCTATGCCGTGGCCATTTTCGCGGGCGTGACCGGCTATGCGGCGATGCGCTGTCATATCCCGGGTTTCCTGAATTTTTCACTCCAGGGTGTTTGAACATGGCTAAGCATCGTGCGCTTCTTCTTCTGATCGTGTCCGTCCTTGTCAGCGGCGTTGCCATCTGGGGTGCCATGCAGTGGATGAACCGCCAGGTGGAAAAACGCAGTGTCCGGCAGACATTCAAAGTGGTCGTGGCCTCCGCCAACGTGGCAGCCGGTTCGCGCCTTACCCCGGAACTCCTGAAAACCGTCGATTGGCCCGCAGAAAACCGCCTGGCCGGCAGCTTTTCCGACATCCAGCCTTTGCTTAACCGGGTGGCCGTGGTCAATTTGGGTTCCGGAGAACCCATCCTTGAACAAAAACTGGCGCCCATGGGCAGCCGAGCCGGGTTGTCCGCCCTGATCGACCCGGGAATGCGTGCAGTGGCAGTGCGTGTCAATGACGTGGCAGGGGTTGCGGGTTTTGCGTTGCCCGGCAACTATGTGGATGTCATGGTCAATATCCAGGATGACCTGGGCAAAATGGTATCCAAAATCGTTCTGCAGCATATTCTGGTGCTGGCCGCAGCGCAGGATGCGTCCGTCAAGGACGACGTGAAAGCCAAGGTCGTGAATACGGTCACGCTGGAGGTGACGCCCCAGCAGGCGGAGTCACTGGACCTGGCCCGCAGCGTGGGGAACCTGAGCCTGGTTCTGAGAAACCAGGTGGATGAAAAACATGTGGCCACGGCAGGCGTTCGCAAAGCCCAGTTGTTGGGGGCTGAACCAGCCGCCACGCCCGCTCCGCCCCATGCCAGCCCGCCTCTTTTTCATCAGCCGCAAAACAGCGTTGAGATCATTCGCGGCGCCTCTCACGCCACCACCACCATTCGCTGAGCCTTCCCATGAAAAAAATATCCGTTTTCCTGGCCCTGATATCGGCATTCGCCTTTTCTGCCCAAAGCGCGACGGAATCCATTGCGCCGGACAGGACCATGACCCTGCAGATGACGCTGGGCAAATCTTCGCAGGTGGCTTCAGAGGCGGCCCTGTCCCGGGTTTCGGTGGGGAATCCCGATATCGTGGACGTGAGCCTGGTCAAAGACAGGGAAGTGTTTCTGGTCGGTAAAAAAACCGGCAGCACCAATGTGTATCTGTGGACAAGGGACAAGCGGCTGACCCTGGTGGACGTGGTGGTTTCCATCGATGTGGTGGGCTTGAAAGAAAAGCTCAAGGAGCTCATGCCCAACGAAAAATCGATCAAGGTGGGGGCGGCCGGCGATTCTTTTGTGCTCAGCGGTCAGGTGGCCGATGCGGTGGCTGCCCGGCAGGTCGTGGTGCTGGCTGAACAATTCGGCGGGAAGAAAGTCATCAACCTGCTCACCACCCGGGACGTGGCGCAGGTTCTGCTGGAAGTGAAAGTTGCCGAAGTGCAGAAATCGATTGACGACAAGATGGGAGCTGGTCCCAAAGTCGGGGGATCGGGGCCCCTGGGCAACAACTCGGCCTTGTTCCCCAACGGCTCTGGAACGAACATGCAGTTCCTGTCCGGTTCAACCGGTGTGCTGAGCGTCACCGGCGGCGTGACCAATTTCTCGCTGGATGCCGAAATCAACGATGGCCGGGCCAAGATCCTGGCAGAACCCAACATCGTTGCCATCAGTGGCCAGGAGGCCTCATTTCTTGCCGGCGGGAAAATCTACATACCCGTCCCCCAAAGCTCAGGCTTTGGCGCTGCAACCATCACGCTGCAGGAAGAAGAATATGGAGTAGGCCTCAAGTTTCTGCCCACCGTACTGGAAGGGGGAAAGATCAACCTGCGCGTCACGCCTGAAGTGTCCGAACTGTCGGCCACAGGCACCACGTTTGGCAGCGGCGCGTCGCTCACGGTTGTTCCCACCATCACGACCCGGCGGGCTTCCACCACCGTTCAGCTCAACGACGGGCAAAGCTTTGCCATCGGCGGCCTGATCAAGAACAACGTCACCGAAGCGGTCAAGGCTTTCCCTGTGTTGGGTGAGCTCCCCATATTGGGGGCCTTGTTTCGCAGCAGCGAATTTCAGAACAACAGGACCGAACTGGTGTTTGTCATTACCCCGCGCCTGGTCCAGCCTTCGAACAAGCCCCTGCCGCTGCCGACAGACAATTTCGTGACCCCCACCCGCCCTGAATTCCAGCTGGGTGGTAAGATGGAAGGAGAGCCGCGTCAATGAACACTATGCCGATTCGATACATTGCCCTGTTGGCCGTACTGACGGTGCTGAGCGGGTGCGTGCCGCGCAGCTACCAGGAAGAGCCTCAGTTCGGCCAGACGGTCCGCGAAAACCGGGCAATCCAGACGGTGAACCCCACCGGCATTCCTCCCAGCGGCCCGGTGGCTCTTGATGGATCCACGGCCAAGGCAGCCGTAGACCGGTACATCAGCACCTTCATCACGCCGCCTCCGCCCGTCAACGTGTTTTCCATCGGGGTTGGCGCCTCGGGTTCTTCAGCCATGACGGTACCTTCCGTTATGGGCACCGGTTCTTACTGACGTTTTTGGGTCCCGATGAAAGTCACCGTATTTTCCAGCACCGCACCCAAGGATCTCAAAAATGTCCTGGAAGAGTATTGCCGCGCTGACCAGGTGACCCTGCTGGACCAGTCATGCGAGCGGCTGGACATGGAATCCGACGCGGTGGCCGAGGCGCAACTGCTCATCATCGACTGCCCCAATATCGAACGCCTGGATTGGGCAGCGGTCGAATCCTACAATCTCAAGCATCCCCATTCCACTACGGCCCTGATCTGCGATGCCGATTTCGAGCGCGTATTGATC
>JAJZPY010000084.1 GCA_021811005.1 Pseudomonadota bacterium | reverse complement strand
CGGCTTCCGTGCGGAAATCCATGGTGAGATAGGGACGGTCCCAGTCCGCCATCACGCCCAGGCGGATGAAGTCGGCCTTCTGCCGTGCCACCTGGGCTTCGGCATAGGTGCGGCAAAGCGAGCGGAAATGCGCGGGATCAAGTTTTTTTCCATGGGCTTTTTCCACCTGGTGCTCGATCGGCAGGCCATGGCAATCCCATCCCGGCACATAAGGCGCATCAAACCCGGAGAGGGTTTTGCTTTTGATGATGATGTCCTTGAGGATCTTGTTCACCGCGTGGCCGATATGGATATCGCCATTGGCGTAGGGGGGGCCGTCATGCAGGATGAACCGGGGGCGGCCGGCACAATGGGCGCGCAGCTTCTGGTAACGCTGCTGCTTTTGCCATGCCGCAAGCCAAAGCGGCTCCCGTTTGGCAAGGTCGGCCCGCATGGGAAACGGGGTTTCGGGCAGATTGAGCGTTTTTTTGGAGTCGGTCATTTCAAAAGGTCGCCTGTTGCGCAAAATAATCCCGGGCGGCCTGCGCATCGCAAGCCATCTGCCGGGTCAGATCTTCCAGGCTTTCAAAGCGCGCTTCGTCTCGCAACTTGTGCAGAAAGTTCACATGAATCCTGTGACCGTAAATATTCCGGTCAAATTCGAAGAGATGCACTTCCAGCAGGCACTCTCCGTCGCTGCTGATGGTCGGCCGGGTACCCAGGCTGGCCACTCCGGGGAGCGGCGTTTCGCCCAGGCCGGCCACGGAAACGGCGAATATCCCGGCCAGTGGCGGCGTGCGCTTGCCCACCCGGATGTTGGCGGTGGGGTAGCCCAATGTCCGGCCCAGGCGGTTGCCCGGCATGACCCGGCCACTCATGAAAAAAGGCCGGCCCAGCAACTGCCTGGCCAAATCCAGCTGCCCGGTGGCCAGCGTCTCGCGCACCGCGCTGCTGGATACCCGTCGTCCGGCAGCCATGATGCTGGACAGCGAAAAGCATTCAAACCCGTAGCGGCTGCCGGCTTTGCGCAGCATGTCAAAATCGCCGGCGCGCCGGGCGCCAAAGCGAAAATCGTCTCCCACCAGCAGCCAGCGTGTGCATAACCGGCGCACCAGCCAGTCGCTGATGAACGTTTCGGCAGGCAGGGAAGCCAGTGCCTGCTTGAAACGCAGCACGAATGCATGATCCAGGCCGGCGGCGTCGAGCAGCTCCAGCTTCTCCCTCAGGGTCGTGAGGCGTGGCGGGGCGTCGCCCGGAGAAAAAAATTCCCGCGGATGAGGCTCAAACGTCACGACGCCCGTGGGCAGCCCCAGCGGTTCGGCCGCCAGCTTCAGGGCGTGCAGCATGGCCTGATGGCCCACATGGACCCCGTCGAAGTTTCCGATGGTCAGGGCCATGGGCTGGTGGCAGGAGGCCGGGATTCCCAAGTGGATGCGCATGACGCTGGCGGGCAAAGGGCTGATTTTATCGCCAATCAATTCATCTCTGCCAGTGCCGCCCGGAGCCGGGCGGCATGCCTTCAAAACCCCATTTTGGCGGCAATCAGCAGCAGCAGCGTGGACAGCAGCAGGCGCGATACCCGTTCCGGGATATGCGCGTTGAGATGCGACCCGAGCCAGATGCCGGGGATGGAGCCTATGAGGAGATTGCCCAGCAAGCCCGTATTCACATGCCCCAGGGTGAAATGGCCCAGGCCGGCGATCAAGGTGAGCGGGACGGCGTGCGCAATGTCCGTGCCGACGATGCGGGCCATGGGCATTTTGGGATACAGGGCCACCAGCACGGCTGTTCCCAGTGCCCCGGCACCCACCGACGAGACGGTGACGAGCAGGCCGATCAGCCCGCCCAGCAGCAGGGTGAGCAGGATCGGGGAGGGAGAGGCTGAGGCTTCCGCTGAAATGAGGGTGCAACGTTGCTTGAAAAGCCCGCACAGCAGGGCGGCGGCCGTCAGGGCCAGGGCCACGGCCAGACCGTGGCGGATCACGCTTTCAAAGCCGGGGGTGGGCTTGAAGCTTCTCAGGACCACCAGCGTGAGCAAGGTCACCGGCGCGCTGCCCAGCAGCAGCAGTCCCGTTGCCCGCCAGTCCACGTTACGCTTGCGATGATGTGCCCAGACTCCACTGGCCTTGGTTGCAGCGGCATACAGCAGATCGGTGCCCACCGCGGTGGACGGCGGGATTCCAAAGGCCATGACCAGCAACGGCGTCATCAGCGAGCCGCCCCCCACGCCCGTCAGGCCGACCAGGAAACCGCCGAGCAGCCCGGAAACTGCATAGGACCATTCCATTCAAACCTCCAGCGGGCACACGGGCCAGCGGCAAAAACAGCATCTTACCCAGAGGGCTATAGATAAATTAAGTAATATTGTGTTAGCTTTATGTAACCCAAAGTTCTAAATGGAGGGCATGCAATGAAGCTGCAACAGCTGAGATATCTGGTGGAGGTGGCGCAGGCGGGATTGAACGTGTCCCAGGCGGCGGAAAACCTGCACACATCCCAGCCCGGAGTCAGCAAACAGATCCGGTTGCTGGAAGACGAGTTGGGCGTGGACATCTTCGTTCGCAACGGCAAGCGGGTGGTCAGCATCACGGAGCCCGGGAAGCAGATACTCTCCATTGCCGAGCGCGTCCTGCTGGAAGCCAAAAACCTGAGGGAGGCTGGGCGGGAGTTCAGCAGCCAGCATACGGGCACCCTGACCATCGCCACCACGCATACCCAGGCCCGCTATGTTCTGCCTCACGTCATTGCCCGGTTTTCCGAGCGCTATCCCCAGGTCCGGCTGACCCTGCATCAGGGCAATCCCGTGAATGTGGCGGAAGAGGTGGTGTCCGGACGTGCCGACCTCGCCATTGCCACCGAAGGGCTGGACCAGTTTGCCGATTTGCGGGTGCTCCCCTGCTATCAATGGAACCGCAGCATCGTGGTGCCCCCCGGGCACCCCCTGCTGGAACGCGACGGATTGACGCTGAAGGAGCTTGCCTCGTATCCGCTGATCACCTACGACTACGCGTTTACCGGCCGTTCCAAAATCAACCAGTCCTTCGAGCGTGAAGGGTTGACGCCCAACGTGGTGCTGACTGCTCTGGATTCCGACGTCATCAAGACTTACGTGGAACTGGGCATGGGCGTGGGCATCATTGCTGCCATGGCCTACGACCCGGAAAGAGACAGCGGCTTGCGTGCCCGGGACGTGAGCCACCTGTTCGAGAACAGCACGACGCGCATTGGCATCCGTCGCGGCGCCTACCTGCGGCAATACACTTACGACTTCATCGAACTGTTTGCGCCCAGGCTGACCAAACCCGTCGTCCGGCAAGTGCTGGAAAATGACCCTCAAGGCTGAACCGGCCTGACCGGTTCAGGCGCCGCTGCGAGAAAAGTCCCGGGGGCGGAAGCCCAGCAGGTAGAGGGTTCCAAAATAGGCAGCGACGCTTGCGCCCAGCAGCGGGATGAGCTGCAGGAGGTGATCCAGGCTGTTGCCGCTCAGCCATCGGCTGCTGTCCCCCTGCAGTCCGTAGAGCAGCGCCGCCATGACGCACACGGCAACCCCCAGTTTCAGCAGGAAAAGCCCCCAGCCCGCCCGCGGGTGGTACAGGCTTCGTTTGCGCAGGCCGCGGTAGAGCAGCCCTGCGTTGAGGCAGGCACCCAGCCCCGTGGCCAATGCGAGTCCCGCATGCTGAAACAGGCTCATGAAGACCAGGTTCATGACCTGGGTCGCCCCCAGCACCAGGATGGCGATTTTTACGGGGGTTTTGATGTCCTGCCGGGCATAAAATCCCGGCGCCAGGATCTTGACGGCGATCAGGCCCAGAAGCCCGACGCTGTAGGCCAGCAGCGCATTGCGCACCATCAGGACGTCGTGCGGCTGGAAGGCGCCCCGGAAAAACAGGGTGGAAACGAGCGGAATGCCGGCAATGGCCAAGGCCGCTACGGCAGGCAAGGTGAGCAGCAGGGTCAGTCGCAGGCCCCAGTCCAGAAGGTCTGAATAACGGCTTTCGTCTCCGGCAGCGTGATGGCTGACCAGGCTGGGCAGCAGGATGGTGCCGAGGGCGGCCCCGAGCAATCCGGTCGGGAATTCCATCAGCCGGTCTGCATAGTAAAGCCAGGATACGCTGCCCGAGGGCAGGAAAGACGCAAAGATCGTGCTGATGAGCAGGCTGATCTGGCCCACGGACACGCCGATGACCGCAGGCCCCATCAGCTTCAGCATGCGCCGCAACCCGGGGTCGCGCGGAGCCCAGCTCCAGCGGGGCTGCATGCGAATGGCCCGCAGAAAAGGCCACTGGAACAGCAGTTGCAGCAACCCGCCGGCAAAGGCGCCCCAAGCCAGCGCCACGATCGGCTGGTCAAACCAGGGGGCTGCCACCAGGGCGAAGAAGATGAAAGACAGGTTGAGCAGCACGGGCGTGAAAGCAGGCACCCAGAAACGGTTCCAGGTATTCAGGACGCCGGCAGCCAGCGACACCAGCGAAATGAAAAAAATGTAGGGGAACGTGATCCGCAGCAGCTGGGCAGTCAGGGCCAGTTTGCCCGGGTCGGCACGAAACCCGGGGGCGGACACCCAGGCCACTTGCGGCGCAAAAACCACCCCCAGGGCCGTGGTGAAGATCAGGGTCACCGTCAACACGCTGGCCACGTGATTCACCAGGCGATGGGCCGTTGCCTCGCCATCCCGCGTCTTGGCATGGGCCAGGATGGGAACGAAGGCCTGGGAAAAGGCGCCTTCCGCAAACAGTCGGCGCAACAGGTTGGGAATGCGGAAAGCGACGAAAAAAGCGTCTGTCAGGCCGCCCGCGCCAAACACATGGGCGACGACTGCGTCCCGGATAAAACCGAGGATCCTGGATAGCAGCGTCATGCTGCTGGTATGGGCCAGTGCTTTGAGGAGATTCATGATGGGGCTGGCTCAGGGTAACACAGATTGATTTTTCCAAGAAAACCTCTTAGAATTCACGGTTTTCCACTGAAACTTTTACTTGAAGCGGCCTCTGAACAGGCTGCTTCCTGCACAGGAGCCTTACCATGGCAAACTCTGCTCAGGCCGAAAAACGGGCCCGGCAAGCTGAAGCGCAGCGCGCGCACAACATGTCGCTGCGTTCCACGCTGCGCACCGCCATCAAGAAAGTTCGCAAGGCTGTGGCTGCAGGCGACAAGACTGCGGCCCAGGCCGTTTTCAATTCGGCCACCAGCACCATCGACCGCATCGCGGACAAGAAAATCATTCACAAGAATTCGGCCGCTCGCACCAAGAGCCGCTTGTCTGCAGCCGTCAAGGGCATGGCCGTCTAGTCTGCTGCGAAATCGCGCGGCAAGGCAGGTACAGGCGGCGGCGATAGCAATATCGCCGCCGATTTCATTTGGAACGGACGTTTTGATTGCAGGGATAGCTTCATGAGCCATGTGATGAACACCTACGCAAGACTGCCTGTGGCTTTTGTGCGAGGGGAGGGTGCCTGGCTGTGGGACGAGGCAGGGCGGCGCTATCTGGACGCGCTGTCCGGCATTGCCGTCAATGGCGTGGGGCACGGGCATCCCAGGCTGGTCCGGGCGATTGCCGACCAGGCGGCCGCACTCATTCATACGTCCAATATTTACCGGGTGCCACGCCAGGAGGAACTGGCCGATCGCCTGTGCGACCTGTCGGGCATGTCGCAGGCATTTTTCTGCAATTCGGGCGCCGAAGCCAACGAAGCAGCCATCAAGCTGGCACGCCTTTACGGGCATCAGCGCGGGGTGGAAGTGCCCACCATCATCGTCATGGAAAAAGCGTGGCACGGAAGAACCATCGCCACGCTGTCGGCCACCGGCAGCCGCAAGGCGCAGGCGGGTTTTGAGCCGCTGGTGGCTGGTTTCGTGCGCGTGCCTTACAACGACCTGGATGCGGTCAAGGCGGTCGCCGAGCACAACCGCAACATCGTGGCCGTGCTGCTGGAACCCATCCAGGGCGAAGGTGGCATCAACGTGGCCGACATCGCCTACCAGAAAGCGTTGCATGCCTTGTGCCGGGAACGCGGCTGGCTTTACATGCTGGACGAAGTGCAGACGGGCATCGGGCGGACCGGCCACTGGTTCGCCTTTCAGCATGCGGGCGTGAAGCCTGACGTCATGGCGCTGGCCAAAGGCCTGGGCTCCGGCGTGCCGATTGGCGCCTGCCTAGCCGATGGGCCGGCGGCTGAAGTGTTCAAGCCGGGCAGCCACGGAACCACCTTTGGCGGCGGCCCGCTGGTGTGCGCGGCGGCATTGGCCACGCTCGACATCATGGAAGAAGAGAACCTGCTGGCCAACGCCCTGCATCAGGGCGAACGGCTCTGGCGCGGGCTCGAAAGCGGCCTTGAAGGCGTGTCCGGTGTGGTGGAAATTCGCGGCCAGGGACTGATGCTGGGCGTGGAGCTCGACCGCCCTGGCGCCGACATCGTGAAGCAGGCGCTCGAAGCCGGGCTGCTGGTCAACGTCACTTCGGACAAGGTGGTGCGCCTGCTGCCTCCGCTGATCGTGAACGACGAAGAAACCGAACAGATCGTGTCGGTGCTGGTTCCCATCATCAAGCGCTTCCTGGGTGCCTGATCGTGAAACACTTTCTCCAGTTCAGGGATTTCACGAAGGACGAGTTCGAATACCTGTTTGAACGCACGCGGCTCATCAAGGCCATGTTCAAGTCCTACACCATCTATCATCCGCTCAAGGACCGGATGCTGGCCATGGTGTTTGAAAAACAGAGCACGCGCACCCGCGTTTCTTTTGAGGCAGGCATCCACCAGCTGGGCGGCTCTTCCATCAATCTGACGACCGGCGAAACCCAGCTTGGGCGGGGCGAGCCCATCGAGGACGTGGCGCGTGTCATTTCGCGCATGGTGGATCTGGTGATGATCCGTACCTTCGACCAGTCCATCATCGAGCGTTTCGCGGCCTATTCCCGCGTTCCCGTCATCAACGGGCTGACCAACCAGTTTCATCCCTGCCAGATCCTGGCCGATGTGTTCACGTACATCGAGCATCGCGGGGACATTGCCGGAAAAACCGTAGCCTGGATCGGCGATGGCAACAACATGTGCAGCACCTGGCTGCAGGCGGCGGCGATTTTCGATTTTCAGCTTCACGTGGCTTCGCCCCAGGGGTATGCCATCAACGAATCGCTGATTTCCGAAGCAGAAAAACCCCATCTCACCCTGTTTGCCGACCCCATGGAGGCGGCCCGGAACGCTGATCTCGTCACCACCGACGTCTGGACCAGCATGGGATTTGAGGCCGAAACGGACGAGCGCAAGCGTGATTTCGCCGATTTCCAGGTGGATGCCGAAATGATGGCAGTGGCCCGGCCCGACGCGTTGTTCATGCATTGCCTGCCGGCCCATCGGGGCGAGGAAGTGTCCGCGGAGGTGCTGGAAGGGACGCAGAGCGTGGTTTGGGATGAGGCGGAAAACCGCCTGCATGCCCAGAAGGCGCTGATGGAATATCTGATACTGGGGCAAGTGGCCCAAAACTGAGGAATCGAGGATTCATGAGCGACATCAAGAAAGTGGTGCTGGCCTATTCGGGTGGCCTGGATACTTCCGTGATCCTGAAATGGCTGCAGGACACCTATCAGTGCGAAGTGGTGACCTTCACGGCCGATATCGGCCAGGGTGAAGAGCTGGAACCCGCGCGCGCCAAGGCCGAGAAATTCGGAATCCGCCAGATTTACATCGATGATCTGCGCGAAGAGTTCGTGCGCGATTTCGTGTTTCCCATGTTCCGCGCCAATGCCGTGTACGAAGGCGAATACCTGCTGGGCACCAGCATCGCGCGGCCGCTGATCGCCAAGCGCCAGATTGAAATTGCCCGCGAAACCGGCGCCGATGCCGTGTCTCACGGGGCCACAGGCAAGGGCAACGACCAGGTGCGCTTCGAGCTGGGCTACTACGCCCTGGAGCCCGGCATCAAGGTGATTGCTCCCTGGCGCGAATGGGACCTGACTTCCCGCGAAAAACTGCTGGCCTATGCCGAAACCCATGGCATTCCCGTGGAAATGAAGCACAAGGCCGGTGGCAGCCCGTACAGCATGGATGCCAACCTGCTGCATATTTCCTACGAAGGAAAAGTTCTTGAAGATCCCGCCCGTGAGCCCGAAGAGGACATGTGGCGCTGGACCGTTTCGCCGGAAGCGGCCCCTGACCAGGCTGAATACCTGGACCTGGAGTTCGAACGCGGCGACGTGGTGGCCCTCAACGGCCGCCGGCTTACCCCGGCCCAGGTGCTGGCCGAACTCAACCGGCTGGGTGGCCAGCATGGCATCGGTCGCCTGGATCTGGTGGAAAACCGCTACGTGGGCATGAAATCCCGCGGCTGCTACGAAACACCGGGCGGAACGATTCTGCTCAAGGCGCATCGCGCCATCGAATCGATTACGCTGGACCGGGAAGTGGCGCACTTGAAGGACGACCTGATGCCCCGGTACGCATCGCTGATCTACACGGGTTACTGGTGGAGTCCTGAGCGAAAGGCCTTGCAGACCCTGATCGACGATACCCAGGTGTGCGTCAACGGCTGGGTTCGGGTCAAGCTCTACAAGGGAAATGTCATGGTGGTGGGACGGGATTCGAAGACCGATTCGCTGTTCGATGCCAACATTTCCACTTTCGAGGACGACAAGGGGGCCTATCAGCAGGCCGATGCGGCCGGCTTCATCCGCCTCAATGCATTGCGCATGCGCATCGCTGCGCGCCTGCACAGGAAATGACCGGGAGGGGGCATGCCTTCATTTGACGTGGTGTCGGAAGTGGACAAGCA
>JAJZPY010000083.1 GCA_021811005.1 Pseudomonadota bacterium | reverse complement strand
GTGGACGCCTCTATTTCCCTGAGCACCCATTTCGTATGCCGCGATGGCCGGGTGGTCTGCCTGCTCATGGAGCTCACGCCGGTGCGCGATGAAGCGGGGCAGGTGGTGCAGCTTCTGGGCTTGGTGAGCGATGGCGACGAACGCAGCGTCACCCGCAGCTGGCTGACCCGCCAGATCCGCATGAACGAATCGCTGCTGCACATCGCCAGCGATGGCATTCACGTCCTGGACGCCCAGGGCCTCCTGGTGGAAATGAGCGATTCCTTTTGCCAGACGCTGGACTATCCGCGCGAGGAAATGCTGGGTCTGCACGTGTCGGCCTGGGATGCCAAATGGACCGCGGACGAGTTGCGTGAACGCATCGTGTGGTTGATGGGTCACGGCGAAGCCACTTTTGAAACGCGGCACCGGCGCAAGGACGGGACGCTGATCGACGTGGAAATCCACGCCAAGTCCTTCAACCTGGGCGACGAGACGCTGCTGTTTTGCTCATCCCGCGACATTTCGGTGAGAAAAGAGTCCGAGTCCCTGATCCGGCTCCAGGCCGGGGCCCTGAACAACAGCATCAACGGCATTGCCATTGCGGATGCCACGCTGCCCGACTACCCCCTGATTTACGTCAACCCGGCTTTTGAAAAGATCACGGGCTATCCCTCGGTGGAAGTGATCGGCAAGAATTGCCGTTTCCTGCAACGCGATGACTGCAAGCAGCCTGACCTGCTGGCCATACGGCAGGCGTTGCAGGAACGCCGGGCCGTGAAGGCCACCCTGCGCAACTACCGCAAGGACGGCACCATGTTCTGGAACCGCTTCCAGATTGCGCCGGTACACGACAAGGAAGGCAGCCCCACCCATTTTGTCGCCATCATCAACGACATCACGGAACGCAAGATTTCCGACGATTACCTGAAGCTGGTGTCCCGGGTGTTTCTTCATGCCGACGAAAGCATTTTCATCACCGATGCCGATGGCTGGATCGTCGAGGTGAATCCCGCTTTCAGCAGGACCACGGGCTACAGCCGCGAGGAAGTGCTGGGACGAAATCCGCGCATCCTGCAGTCCGGCCGCCACGATCGCGCGTTTTTCACGGCCCTGTGGGATGCCGTGCTGAGCAAAGGCCACTGGTCGGGTGAAATCTGGAATCGTCGCAAAAACGGGGAAATCTATCCTGACAAGCTGACGATTTCAGTGGTCAAGAACGACGAAGGGGAAACGCTGAGCTACGTGTGCATTTCCTCCGACATTTCCGTGATCAAGGCCCAGCAGAGCGAGCTGGAGCTCATGGCCCTGCACGATCCGCTGACCGGCCTGCCCAACCGGGCGCTGCTCAATGACCGTTTGGCCATGGCACTGGCCGAATCCCGCCGCTCCGGCGGAAAAATGGCGGTCTGCTTCATCGACCTGGACGACTTCAAGCCGGTCAACGACACCTACGGACACGAAACCGGAGATTTGTTGCTGATTGAAGTGGCGCGACGCGTGAGTTCCGTGCTGCGCGCCACGGATACCGTGGCCCGGCTGGGCGGCGACGAGTTCGTCCTGATCCTGTCGGAAATCCAGAGCGAGCAGGAGTTCCTGTCCATGCTCACGCGCATCATGGACGCCATAGCCAAGCCCTATGCCCTGGGCGAAGTGTCCGTGACCATTTCGTCCAGCATCGGGGCCACCATTTATCCCGATGACAATGCGGACGCCGACACCCTCCTGCGCCATGCCGATCAGGCCATGTACCTGGCCAAGGAAAAGGGACGCAACTGCTTCCATTTCTTCGACGTGGTGGACGACCGCAATGCCCACCTGCGTTCCGAAGGAAAAGCGCGGGTGGAGTTGGCCTTGCAGCGTCACGAGTTCGAGCTGTTCTATCAGCCCAAGGTGGATTTGCGCAATGGTCAGGTGGTGGGCCTGGAAGCGCTCATCCGCTGGCGCCATCCGGAGCAGGGCCTGCTGCTGCCGGCGAATTTTCTGCCGCTGGTTGAAAACAGCGAATTCGAAACCCGCCTGTCGGAATGGGTGATTTCCGAAGCATTGCGGCAGATGACTCAATGGCAGTGGGACGGGCTCGACATGGTGGTGAGCGTCAATTTGCCGGCACGCCATCTGCATTCAGACCGGTTCATTCCCTTCATCGTCAGCGTGCTGGCGGAGAACCCCGAGATCCCGCGTGACCGGCTGGAACTGGAAGTCCTGGAAACGGTGGCCTTGTGGGATATTCCACGGGTCACCAGGACCATGGAAGAATGCCGCCGCCATGGCGTCATGTTTTCCATTGACGATTTCGGAACCGGCTATGCGTCGCTGGCCTACCTGCGGCGCCTGCCGGTCAACACGATCAAGATCGACCAGAGCTTCACCCGGGACATGCTGAACGATCCCGATGACCTGTCCATCGTGGAAGGGGTGATCAGCCTGGCCGAAGCCTTTCAGAAGAATGTCATTGCCGAAGGGGTGGAGTCGGTGGATCATGGGACCGTCCTGCTTTATCTGGGCTGTCGCCATGCCCAGGGTTTCGGCATTGCCCGGCCGATGGAAGCGGCACGCATTCCGGGATGGATCAGCGAGTTCCGGCCTTTTCCGGCCTGGGTGCAGTCCCAGGACAAGCGCCTTTCGCGCAAAAACATGGCGCTGGTGTTTTCGGAAGTCTGGCACCGGCGCTGGGTGGAGGATCTGGCAGAGGCCATCGGGCAGCGGGCAGCAAGCAGCCTGGCCATGGCGCCCCGCGAATGCGGGTTCGTGGAATGGCTGGGGGGCCCCGGGAAATCGGCTCACGGCCATTTGCCCCAGTTTTCCGAAGTGGAAAGCCTGCATGGCATGGTTCACCTGCTGGCCCAGGAGCTGGCACGGTTGGGCAGCACGGGGGAATTTGACCGTGCCGCGGTCCGGCTGCCCGAACTGCAGGCCCTGAAAGACCGCCTGATCCGGGCACTGCATGAGCTGATCGCGGTCATTTGATTTGCAGTCGGGGGAGAATCCGACGCCATGATTGACGAATACCGGGGGCTTGATGCCGCCACCGTGGCGGCCCGCCAGGCGGCGGAAGGTCCCAATATCCTGAGCCGGGAACCCCGGCGCACCTTCTGGGCCATTGCGGCCGAAATTTCCCGTGAACCCATGTTCCTGCTGCTGCTGGGGGCCGGCCTCGTCTATCTGGTGCTGGGGAAGCCGGGGGATGCGCTGGCATTGCTGGGCTTTGTCATCATCATCATGGGGGTGACCATCGCCCAGGAGCGCCGCACCGAGCGCACGCTGGAAGCCTTGCGCGACCTGTCGAGCCCGCGCGCGCTGGCCATTCGCGACGGGGTACCCATGCGGATTGCCGGACGCGACGTGGTGAGGGACGACTTGCTGGCCCTGGTGGAAGGCGACCGGGTACCGGCGGACGCGTGGGTGCTTCAGGCCCACGAGCTTGCGGTGGATGAGTCGCTGCTCACGGGCGAATCCGTGCCCGTGGCCAAGGCAGCGACCGCGCAGGAGGCGCCGGCAGCCGACGAGGTGGGGCGCGTCTATGCCGGAACGCTGGTGGTGCGCGGGCAAGGCCTGGTGCGGGTGACGGCCATCGGCGACGGCACGCGCCTGGGCGCCATTGGCCGGTCCCTGGAAACGGTGAAGTTTGAGACATCCCCCCTGCAGCAGGAACTGGCCCGGTTGACGAAGCGCCTGGCCTGGATTGCCCTGGCTTTTTGCCTGCTGCTGGTGGGCCTGTACTGGGCGTTGCGGGGAGGCTTCCTGGAAGGGGCGCTGGCGGGCATCACGCTTGCCATGGCGATTCTGCCGCAGGAAATTCCGGTGATCCTGATCGTGTTCCTGGCCCTGGGCGCGCGCCGGATTTCCCGGCACCGGGTGCTGACGCGGCGTCTCAATGCCATCGAAACATTGGGTGAGACCACCGTGCTGTGCGTGGACAAGACCGGAACGCTCACCCAGAACCGCATGACCCTGAGCAGCCTTTGCGTGGAGGGCCAGGTGCTTGATGTGGGCGACCTCGCGATCCGCGACTTTCCGGAACGTTATCACCTGCTCCTGGAATATGCGGTGCTGGCCAGCGAAATCGAGCCGCATGATCCGATGGAACGGGCCTTTCACTCGTTTGCGCATGATTATCTGGCCCATACGGAGCATTTGCATGCCGACTGGGCGCTGGTTCGCGAATACGAACTCACGCCGGAGCTGCCGGCCATGACCCATTTGTGGCAGCCCGACGACGGCAGCCATGCCGTGGTGGCGGCCAAAGGGGCGCCGGAAGCCGTGGCCGACCTGTGTCACCTGCCCGAAGCGATGCGGCGCGAAGTGGCCCGCCAGTCGGAGTCCATGGCGGACCGGGGATTGCGGGTGCTGGGCGTGGCCCGGGCCATTCATCGCGGCGAATCGTGGCCGGATGCGCAACACGACTTCGACTTCGAGTGGGTGGGGCTGGCCGGCCTTTCCGATCCGCTGCGCCCTGAAGTGCCTGCTGCCGTTCGCCTGTGCCGCAACGCCCACATTCGCATCGTGATGATCACGGGCGATCACCCGAGAACGGCGCGGGCCATTGCCCAGGGTGCGGGCATCGACTGCCGCCGGGTCATCACCGGCGCCGAAATGGAATCCTGGTCGCAGGAGATGCTGGATGAGCGGACGGCCCAGACCTGCGTGTTTGCCCGGGTGACGCCGGCCCAGAAACTGCTGCTGGTGAATGCGCTCAAGCGCCGGGGAGAAATCGTCGCCATGACTGGAGACGGCGTGAACGATGCGCCGGCGCTCAAGTCGGCGCACATCGGCGTGGCCATGGGCAAGCGCGGCACCGACGTGGCCCGCGAGGCGGCCTCGCTGGTGCTGCTGGAAGACGATTTTTCCGCCATTGTCACCGCCATAGAGCTGGGTCGCAGAATCTATGCCAATCTTCGCCAGGCCCTGGTCTATACCATCGCCGTGCATGTGCCCACTATTGGACTGAGCCTGTTGCCTGTGCTCATGGGCTGGCCTCCGGTGCTGGCTCCCGTCCACATCGCCTTTCTGGAATTGGTCATCGATCCGGCCTGTTCGGTGGTGTTCGAGGCCGAGGAAGGAAGAGAGCCGCTCATGGAAAGCCCTCCCCGGGCGACGACCGAAGCGCTGCTTTCGAACCGGCAGTTGGTGATGAGCCTGATATTCGGCCTGCTGGCCACGGCGGTCGTATGTGCCCAGTACCTGTGGGCGGTTCAGGGCGGCGTGCAGGAGGGGACGGCTCGCGCCATGACGTTCGTGGCCCTGATCGGTGCCAATATCGCCCTGATCCTGGCTTCCCGTTCTCCCCGTCCAGGCGTGGGGCGGCTGCTGGGGCGTCTTTCGAAAACGGCGTTGCGCGTGCTGGTGCTGACCGTGGTCGGGCTGGTGTGTGTGACGGCCTGGCCGCCGTTGGCTGCCCTGTTCTCTTTCCGCACGCTGACGCCGCAGACCTGGCTGGCCGCCTTTGGCCTGGGGCTGGCAACGGTCCTGCCGCTGGAGCTGGCCAAGCGCGCCTTGTCCGGGGTCGTCACAAAACCTTAACCAGCCGTTAACAAATCGGTCACTTGCGCGTGGCTCAATGGGCGAAACTTGAAATGGACCCCAGCCATATTGTTATCACCGCGCCCGATCACGCCTGACTCCACTCCCCCCCGGGTCGAAATTCATTCCCGGGGCGAAAGCTTCAATTACCGCGCCATCTGGATTTCCGACATTCACCTGGGTACGCCCGGCTGCAAGGCCGACTACCTGCTCGATTTCCTGCGCTGCCACGAAGCGGAAACGTTTTATCTGGTGGGCGATATTCTGGACGGATGGCAGCTCAGAAAAAGCTGGTACTGGCCGCAGACCCACAACGACGTGGTACAGAAGCTGCTGCGCAAGGCACGCAAGGGCACGCGCGTGGTCTATGTGCCGGGAAACCACGACGAGCTGGCGCGCCAGTTTGCAGGGCTCGCCTTCGGCGACGTGGAAGTGGCGGAAGAGGCGGTGCATACGCTGGCGGACGGCCGCCGGCTGTGGGTGGTGCACGGCGACCTGTTCGATGGGGTGACCCAGCATGCGCGCTGGCTTTCCCATCTGGGCGACACGCTCTACACCCTGGTGCTCAAGTTCAACCAGTGGCTCAATGCCGTGCGTGCGCGACTGGGCATGCCCTACTGGTCGGTATCCCAGTACCTCAAACAGCAGGTCAAGAATGCCGTGAACTACATTGCCGCCTTCGAGGAAGTGATGACCGAAGAGGCGCGCCGCCGCGGCTGCCACGGCGTGGTGTGCGGCCATATCCACAAAGCGGAAATCCGGGACATCGGCGGCCTGCTCTACTGCAACGACGGCGACTGGGTGGAAAGCATGACGGCGCTGGTGGAGACCTTCGAAGGGGAGCTGAAGATCGTGGAGTGGCGCAACCGGGTGGATGCGCCGCTCAACCTGGGACCGACCGTCCTCGATGAAGAAACGCCAACCCTGGAGACTGTGGCATGAAAATCATGATTGTGACCGATGCCTGGGAGCCCCAGGTCAATGGCGTGGTTCGCACGCTCAAGAATACCCGCCGGGAACTGGAAGCGCTGGGCCACCAGGTGGAATTTCTCACGCCGCTCACGTTCCGGACGCTGCCGTGCCCCACGTATCCGGACATCCGGCTTTCGCTCCTGCCGGGCACGACCGTGCGCCGCCGCATCCGGGCCTTTGCCCCGGACGCCCTGCACATTGCCACCGAAGGGCCATTGGGCATGGCGGCCCGGGCCTGCGCGCTGCGCGACGGCCTGCCTTTCACCACGGCTTATCACACGCGCTTTCCGGAGTATGTGAAAGCGCGCTTTGCCATTCCGCTGTCCTGGACCTACGCCTTCCTGCGCTGGTTTCACGGCCCGTCGCGCGCGGTCATGGCACCCACGCCGGTCGTGGTCAGGGACCTGGAGTCCTACGGGTTTCGCAACGTGGTGTTGTGGAGCCGGGGAGTGGATCTCGACATTTTTCGCCTGCAGGACGTCAACAAGCTCAACACCAAGCCGCCGATTTTTCTGTACGTGGGCCGGGTGGCGGTTGAAAAGAACGTGGATGCCTTCGTGAACCTGGATCTGCCGGGATCGAAGTGGGTGGCGGGCGATGGCCCGGCGCTGGCGCGCATCAAGCAGGCGCATCCCGACGTGAATTATCTGGGCGTGCTCAACCAGACCCAGTTGGCGGAAGTGTATGCCTCGGCCGACGTGTTCGTGTTTCCCAGCAAAACCGACACGTTCGGGCTGGTGCTGCTGGAAGCCATGGCCTGCGGGTGTCCGGTGGCGGCTTATCCCGTCACCGGGCCGCTCGATGTGATCGGCTCGTCGGGGGCCGGGGTGATGCACGAGGATTTGCGCGAGGCCTGCCTGCAGGCGCTGGCCATTCCGAGGGAAGTCGCGCGTGCGCATGCTGAAAAGTTTTCCTGGCGTGCGGCCACCCAGCAGTTTCTCGGCCACTTGCGCCCCATGCCGGAACGGGCCGGCGTTGCCGCGTTGCAGGGTGAAAGCGTTTGAACCCTCCCCACCCTGAAAGCCCTTACAAGGGGAAAACCGGGCTGCGCCGGGTCTGGAATGCGCTGGGCTATTCGCTCGACGGCTTTGCCGTCGCTTACCGCCATGAAAGCGCGTTTCGCCAGGAAGTGGTGCTGGCCGCCGTGCTGATTCCCCTGTCGTTGTTTCTGCCGGCTTCTGGCGCGGGCCATGCGTTGATGGCGGGCAGCATCCTGCTGGTATTGCTGGTGGAATTGCTCAACTCGGCGGTGGAAGCGGCCGTGGACCGCATTTCCCTGGAAAATCACCTGCTCGCCAAGCGTGCCAAGGATATTGGCAGTGCCGCTGTGCTGCTCAGCCTCATCCATGTGGCCGTGGTTTGGGTGCTGGTGCTGTTTTTTTGATCAGCGCACCCAGCCCGGCCCCCACCGTCACCAGAATCACCCCCAGTCCCGTCACGCCCGTGATGGCTTCGCCCAGGAATGGCACGGCCAGCAGTGCCGATGTGCCGGGAACGATGGCCAGCATGAGCGATGCGACGCCCGAACCGAGCGAGAGGGTGGCGTAGGCGTAGCTGAATGCGGCCACCAGCGCAGCGATCACCCCCTGGTACACCGCCTGCAACAGGATGTCGTTGAGCGACGCGGCTCCCAGCCCCTTGGGAAGCAGCAGGGCATAAATCGGCAGATAGATGCAGGCTGAAGTCACGGCAATGCCGCTCACCGCATCGATCGGGCGCACGTGCCAGAGGCGCACCAGCAAACCATAGCAGGCCCACAGCAGCGAAGCGGCCACGAAACACAGGTCGCCGGCCCATTCCAGGCTGTTTTGGTCATGCGGTCCGCCCAGACTGTTGAGGCCAAGGATCAGCACCCCCGTGGCGGCAAGGCCGAGCGCCGTGAAGGCGCGGGAGGAAGGGCGGTCCTTGAGCCAGACCCAGGCCAGCAGTGCCGTACCCAGCGGGACGCCCCCATTGACGATGATGCCGGCGTGGGCTGCCGGCGCGAAAACGAATCCGCTGTAAACGAACAATGCATAAAAAAGTCCGCCGACCCCGGCCACCGCCAGCAGCCGGGGCAGGGGCAGGCTGTTTTTCACGGCGATGAACACCGGCAACATGAAGCAGCCCGATACCGCAAAACGCAGCGCGGCCATGTCGAAAGGTGTCAGCGGACTTTTGCCTCCCAGACGCGAGACGATGTTGAAGCCGGTCCAGCAGGCAATGACAACGGCGGCGGCAAGAAAACCTTTCCAGCGGGGGCGTTCCGGATGCGTGTGGGGCATGTGGGGCAAAAAAGCTCGGGTTGAAAGGGAAGTCTA
>JAJZPY010000001.1 GCA_021811005.1 Pseudomonadota bacterium | reverse complement strand
CGCCCGCGGCGCCTGGTTTCTGTGGTGCGTCACCGCCAGGAAATTTTCCCCCCACGGAATGACCTGCGACGAACCGGACATCAGCCCCGGCACTCCCTTGAATGCCATGGCCCCTTGATGGACAAGCTGAAGGCCGCTTCCGTCAAAGCGGTAAATTTCCAGCGGTTGGGTGGAATAGATCAGAAGCAGCTCCCCATTCCGCACCCAGGGCATCCAGTTCTTTTCACGGCTTTGACGTCGCGGAGAAGGAATAACCACGGGGTCGGTCAGGCAATCGCCTTCAATCCGTGCCAGCACCATGGTGTTGAGGAATGCCCTGTCCTGCCGTTGCAGGCCGCTGAAAAGCACCCACAGTTGTCCCGACCACCCGAAAAGACGCCCGTCCTCCAATCCGTTCTTCGCCGCAGGACAGCTTTCCCGCACGGCATCGTCCTTCAAGCGCACTTTCGATAGCGGTTGCAAATCCGCATCGTAGCGAATCAGCCAGTTTTCGCTGCTGAGGTACGGCTGCCGCGAGCCGGCCTGGGGCACCGGGTCCAGCGCGCGAACCAGCACCAGCCATCCGCCTTCCACAGCCATCACGGAAGGATTGCATACGGCATGAGGCGTTGGCACCTGGATGGAGACAGGGATCAGGCGAAAATGATCAAGCAGCTTCATAACGGCAACAGTATCCCTGAGGTCAGCACGATGGCATACCCCTCTGCGAAATCCAGGAGATAGGAGTTGAACAGGCAGCCGGTGGCAAACACGACCCATTGGCCCCGCAAAAGCATCCCCACGGTCGTGGACTGCCGGAACGATTCGCGCCACAACGCCATGAAAAACATCAGGACGGCCGCCAAGCCGGGCCATCCCAGCTGTACAGCCCACATCATGAACTCATTGTGCAGGTTGACGGTGGATACCTGCGCCACTTCCGTGCTGGCCCGTGCGGCCAAGCGCCCGGTCGTCACCGTGACCGACCCCGTGCCGTGGCCGGCCAAAGGACGCTCAGCCATCAGTTGCATGGCCTTGCGATAAAACTCAAGGCGAATGCCTTGGGAGGTGATCGTTCCCGTCTCCTGCGACTTGCGAATTTCACTCACCACGGAGCCCAGCATGGTGTGAGGATTCAAAACAGCCCAGCCGGTTGCGGCCAAAATCAGGACCGTTCCCACAGCGATTGCGGCCTTTCCGAATTTGGGGCCGAAGGACTGCTGCCGCATCGTTTCCCACAAGGCCCACAACGCAATGACCGGCAGGATGGCCTTTCCCGTGCGCCCGACCATGACCCAGGCAATGTCGAGCGCCGCCACCAAAGACATGGCCCAGTAAACAACGCGCAGCGGCATCGAACGGGCTTCCCGTGCCAGGCAGATCCCCAGCACCACCAGCAGTGAAAACAGGGTTCCCTGCGGAATGTGCATCTTGAATACGGCATCGCCGGGAGGGCCCCCATAAGCAGGATCGCTGAGATGCGTCCATCCCAGAAACTCGGTCCAGGAAACCAGTACCGTGACAAAAATGGACAGGGCAAACACCCGCATGGCTGCAAAACGGTACCGGTCTTCCTGGAAAAACGGGAGCAGCATCGGAATGACCAGCAGCTTGCGGTATTTGGCGACGACGGCCCACCCGTCCTGCAGGCTTCCCTCGCTGTAGAACAAACCTGCGCACAACAGGAGCAACAGGGCCAGTGTGGCCAGGACGACCGGTTGCCGAGGCAGCCGGCCGCAAGCCTGCCACCATTCTCGCGATGACAGCGCCGCAAGCAGAACCAGTGCGGCAAAGAAATTGACGGCGCCCACACTGACCGGCAGCGCTGCCAGCAGGCCGTAGGCCAGCAAGCGCACCAGCGGTCCCAAGGCTGGCAAACGCAGGTTCATGCCACCCACCGTGCGCGGGCCAGGATGATCTCCACGGCCTGTTTCGTTCCGATCGGAGGCAACGTGCCGGAGCGCATCCGGCCGTTTTCCCAGTCGTGAAACACCGTTGCGAGCAGGGCCAGGACTTGCTCATGTTCATCCACTTCCACGGCATAGCCTCCATGGTCCTGTATGAGCTGCATGAGCTGGGAGTTGAGGTGCACCAGACCGACCACCGGGCGATGGGCCCACAGGTAATCGTAAAACTTGGATGGAATGTACTCGGCGCAATCGGCAGTCGTGCCATGCAAAAGCAGCAAGCCATCCACCTGGTGCATGCGCTGCTGAATTCTTTCCCGTCCCGACAGGCGGGTTACGGGATCCCATTCCAGTCGCCCCTGATCCACAATGTGGGCTTCCAGGCCATGGCTGCGAATGGCCTGTCGCGCAGGGGCATCGATGGCCCCTCCATAACAATGCACGTACAGGCGGCCGGCCATTTCCGGGTGGTTTTTACGGAACTCGGAAAAAGCTTCCACCAGCGGGCGCAAACTGCGAACAGCGGACAGGGAACCGAAGTGTCCCAGGACCAGCTTTTCGCCTTTGACGTAGGGCGCGCTGGCCACTGGCGGCTCCGCGCCCGGAAGGATGACCAGCCCACGTTCCCCCAGCTCGGGATGGCGGCGCCGGGCACTGGCCAGCGCCTGGTCGGTGAACCACCAGGCCAGGTCGGCTTCCCGGCAAATCATGCCTTCGAGCCGGGCCCAGAACTTGAGGTTGCGCGTGGCCGGCACCGTGCCGGGAAACACCATGGGATCATGTACTTCGGCGATCCAGCGTACGCCCGTCAGGCGCTTGAGCCAGAATCCCGCCCAGTGTGCGGAATAGGCGCCCCCGGTGGAGTAGATCAGCGCCGGCTTTTCACGCCGCATGATCCACAGCCCGCGGCACACGGCAGCGGGCATCCAGGACCACTGGCTCTGCAGTCCGAACAGCAGCCGTTCAAGCAAAATAAACGGGGCAAGCGCCAGGGACACAAACGCAGTCACCACCCGATACCGCCAATCCCGCCCCCAGCGCAAGGCCAGCAGATGACGCAAGTCGAAGCGAAATCCCGCAGGGCCCCAGGGCAACAGCTGGTCGTGCCGGAAACGCTTGTCCCGGGTGCCGGTCACGGCACTCAGCACGATCGGTTCAATGCCTGCTTCCATCAGGTGGGGAATCTTGTCCGTGATGGTCAGGCTCGCAGCACGCCCATCCATGTTGAATCCGTGAGAGAGGATCAGCCACCGCTCCCGACAGTTGGGCATCGCTGTCACTCTTCTCCCCGCTGGGACCCCAGGCGAATGCCCAATTGCTTGAGTTTCCGGTAAAGGTGCGTGCGTTCCAGGCCCACCCGCTCGGCCACGCGCGACATGTTTCCCGACTCCAGGCGAATGTGGTATTCAAAGTAGGACTTTTCGAACTGCTCACGGGCTTCCCGCAATGGCAGGTCAAAACTGGCCACATTGGCCGCCGGAGGGGCGGGCGGGGCAAACTGGTGCGCAATGCGGGCAATGTCTTCCGCCGCGATTTCCGACGTCAGTGCGGACAGTGCCGCCGTCCTCACCGCATTGGTGAGCATGGGCAGGTTTCCGGGCCAGTCCATCTGCCGCAACATGTTCAACGCGGCCGTCGTCAACGTCCGCACCGGAACTTCACCCGCCTCCGTCATTTGCCGAAGCAGGGTGGAGGCAATTTCGGGAATGTCTTCGGCATGCTCCCTCAGGGAGGGAACCGTGAGCGTCAACGCAGAAAGGCGCGCCACCAGTGCCGCATCCAGGATATCTTCACGGATGAGGGTTGCCACCGGCTTGCTGCAGGCGCAAATCAACCGCACATGATGCTTTTCCAGTTTGCCCAGCAACTGCGAAAGCCCCCTTTGCTGCGCCCGGGTCAGTTCGCAAATCTCTGCAATGAAAATGACGCCACCCTGGGTTTCTGACAGCGGCTCAAACGGGTTTTCTGCAAGCCATTCGTTATCCTGCTCGGCAAACCAGGGAGTATTGGGCTGGTGCAGATGCCGCGCCGCCAGTTCGATGCCGCAGCCGGGCTCGCCCAACAGCAGCACCGGGGCATTGTGGCTGATCATCTGGTCGAGGCGCCGGCGCAGTTCGCTGATGAGCGGTCCTTTTCCAAGCTGGTTGCTCGAAAGACCCGGCCTGAACTCCGCGCCGCCTTTTCGCAATGCCCGTTCCACCGTGTCCAAAAGCTTGGGCAACGCAATCGGCTTCTCCAGGAAATCAAATGCGCCAATGCGGGTCGCTTCAACGGCCGTATCCACCGTCGCGTGACCGGACATCATGACCACCGGCATGGTCAGCTGCCCTCCGGCCCCCCATTCCTTCAACAATGTAATGCCGTCCATCTGGGGCATCCAGATGTCCAGAAGCACCAGGTCCGGTCGTTCTTCCTGGCGCAATCGCTTGGCCTCAAGCGCATTCGCGGCAAGTTTGACGTAATAGCCTTCATCGCGAAGGATTTCAGACAACAATTCACGTATGCCGACCTCGTCATCGACCACGAGGATATGATTTGCCATCACACAATCTCCGGAAGGGGAAAGAGAATACTGATCTCTGCTCCCCCTTGTTCTAAATTGGATACCGCAATTTTACCGTGGTGTTCTTCCACAATTTTCTTCACGATGGGCAAGCCCAGCCCCGTCCCTTTGCTTTTCGTGGTGACATAGGGCTCGAAAATCCGCCCCAGCAGTTCTTCGGAAAAGCCTTGGCCGTTGTCCGCAACGGATAGCCGGATGGCGTCACTCATCCGGCAGGTTGAGACCACCACCCTGGGGTCGGGAAGGCCCTGAAGCGCATCCAGCGCGTTTTGCACCAGATTGTGGATGACCTGACGCAAGCGGGTGGCATCTCCATCGATCAGGGGAAGGGGGTCTGCGAGCTGAACATCGATTTTTTCACCCATGGATTCGTACAGCACCAGCACTTCCCGGATCAACCGGTTGAGATCCAGACTGCGCGTGGTCAGCTTGGACGAGCGCGCGTACTCGCTGAAATCGTTGACCATGTTTTTCAGCGCGTCCACCTGATTGACGATGGTTGCCGTGGAACGTTCCAGAATGTCCGCCTCAGCCTGCGGCAGTTTTTCAGACAGCTTGAATTTCAAACGTTCCGCCGCAAGCTGGATGGGCGTCAACGGATTTTTGATTTCGTGGGCGAGGCGGCGGGCCACTTCACCCCAAGCCGCATCCCGCTGGGCCTGCACCATTTGCGTGATGTCATCAAAAACCAGCACATAGTCTCCGCCATGGGCTTCCGGCAGGCGAGTGCCGCGAAAGTGGAATTTGCGCTTTCCCTGGCTGGCGAGATAGTCTGCATCCCCTTCCCAGGCAGCCCCTTCCGCCTGGAGAAACCGGTTGGCCAGATGCTGTGCGATGGGAAGCAGTTCGGGAACGCGACTGCCCCAATCCTCGAGACACTCCCCCTGCACCCGGTCCACCCCCAGCATCTGGTTGGCGCTCAGATTGGCGCTTTTCAAATGAAAATCAGAATCGAACACGATGACGCCCGTGGACAGATTGGACAATATGCTTTCCTGGTAGGCCTTGGCCGCGGTGAGCTTTTCCTGGTCGCGCAACCGCTCGGCCGACGCTTCCCGCAGCTGTGCGGTCATGGTGTTGAACGAGCGGGTCAGCACACCCAGCTCATCGTCGCTGACGACAGGGGTCATTTTGGTGTAGTCGCCGGCACCGATGGCGCGCGTGCTCTCCGCCAGGGCACTCAACGGCGCACCCAGGCGTTCGGAAATCACAAAGGCCAGGGCGATGGCCGTCAACAAGGTCAACAGCAAGGCCAGCGTCAGGTTGAGGCCGTAAATCCGCTTGAGTCCGGTGCGGGCCAGCAGCAGTTCCTGGTATCCCCGGTACGCGGCTTCCACGCTGTCCGCGTCAACGGCAAGCTCGCGGGAAACCGGCTGCATCAGTTGCAACGCCCTCAAGTCCTCTGAAAAGGAAAGCCGGTTGACCGGGACGACCACCCGCAGGAAGAGCCCCTTGCCCGGGATGGTTTCCACCATTTTGTAGGCCCTGAGGGAACGGATCTGGTGGGTGATGGAACTGCTCATGGGCAACGCATCAGGAACCATGGCGTTGTTCAATGCGCTGGAGAAGGCCAGAACCGAACCGGACTTCGAAAAAAGCGTGGCCTCCTGCACGCCGAACTGCTCGCGCAAGTGATACAGCAAGGTCGTCTCGTCCAGCGCCGAAGCATCCGAAAGTTCTGCCGACATGGCTTCGCCTTTCTGTGCCAGATCGTTGAGCAGGCTGTCGAAGGTGGTCCGGCCAAGATTCAGTCCGGCGCTCAATGCCTTGTCCACGTTGACGTCGAACCAGGATTCGATGCTGTTGGAAAGAAACTTGACGGACACGCCATACACCAGCGAGCCCGGCAAAACCGCCATGAGCGCGAAAATCACAATCAGCTTGACCGTCAGCTTGGATCCGAACACCCGGTCGCGCAGCTTTCCGTAAAGGGTCCAGAGCTGGAAAGAAATCAGGGCCATCAGTCCCAACGCAACGCCGGCGCCCAGCGCCAGCAAACGGGGGTAATGCGCGGAAAAAAGCGACGTGTTGGCCGTGGCTTCCGACAGCACATACAACAATGCGCCACCCGCCAGTACCGCCAGCGTGATGGCCCATTTCATGGCGCAATCTTCCAAGTCAGAGGCCTGGACGTCAGATTCCACTCGTTGGATGACAGGGCATCCACCTGGAAGGGCTTGGGCAGTTGCGCCACATCCAGTTTCATCTGCAGGCGCGCTTCGTAGTGCCCACCCTTCCTGAGGCTTCCCGGTCCGCCGATGCGAACCCGGTTGAGGCGTGCGAGCGATTGCAGGGCATCCTGCAGGGAGTTGAAGCTGAGATAAAGGGAGCCTATGGAAAACCGGTAAGCGCGGGTCAGGGGATTGAAGCTGATGCGCCGTTCCTGGCGCAAGGTCCCCACTTCCTTGTCAAACCAGTACCAGCGGGGCTCGATCACATCAAAGCTGACCTGGAAAGTCAGGGGGACTCCGCGCGACAAGGCTTCCTCGAGCACCGGGGTCAGTTCGAGGTCAAATTCCGCATTCACGAAGTAGCCATCGTCTGCCGCGAACACGCTGGCTTCGCGCACGGCAATCCCTTCCGCCCAGCTGCCCATACAGCAAAGCAGCAAGGAGAACAGGGCCGCCCAGTGCCTAAACCTTGCGGAAGATCGCATAAAAAAATCCATCGTGCATAGCATCTGGGAAGATTTGCCCCCGGTCAAACAGGGGATCCTCGATCGGCATTTCCTTCGCATCCGCATGCCGGCCCAGAAAAGCCTCTGCCTGCGCCTGATTCTCCTCGGCAAAAATGGAACAGGTGGCGTAGACGAGCCGTCCTCCCCGGCGCAACAGCGGCCATAGCGCATCCAGCAGACGCGTTTGCGCTTCGGCCAGCGCAGGAATGTCTTCAGGGCGGCGCAACCATTTGATATCCGGGTGACGACGCACCACGCCGGAACCGCTGCACGGGGCATCCAGCAGGATGCGGTCGAAAGAGACGCCGTCCCACCATTCGTCAGGCCGGGTGGCATCGGCTACCTGGCAGTGGGCCTGCACCTTCAGGCGGGACAGCGTGGTTTCCATTTTCCTGACGCGTCCGGCATCCTGGTCAAGCGCCCACACCTCGAGACCATTGCCACGTTCAAGCAGGTGGCCGGTTTTTCCTCCCGGCGCGGCACAAGCGTCCAGCACGCGCTGTTTCGGATGCAGTGCCAGCAATTCTGCCGCGTACTGCGCCGAAGCATCCTGCACCGACACATCGCCCTGGTCGAATCCGGGAAGCTGCCCCACAGGAACCGGCTGCCCCAGCACCAGGCCATCGTTGCCCACGACAGTCGACTGCATTCCGGCTTGCGCCAATCGTTGCTGATACTGGTCGCGACTGTTGTGACGGCGGTTGACGCGCAACGTCATGGGGGCATGCTGTTGTGCCGCTTCAAGCAAACCCTCCCACCGATCGGGATATTGGGTCCTGACTTTGTCGATCCACCATCCGGGATGGTTGAAGCGGCCTTCGGGTGTTTCATGTGCCTGCTGCAACAGGCCTTCTTTCTGGCGCAGCAGATTCCGCAGCACACCGTTCACAAAACCTTTGGACGAAGGACCTGCCAGTTCTGCCGCCGCTTCCACCGCATGGCTCACCACGGCGTGTTGGGCCGCACGCGTATGGAGCAGCTGGTACGTGGCCACCATGAGCAGCGCATCAAGGGGCGGCAAAGGCTGGCGCTTGGTGTACAGTTGTTGCAGCATCCCTTCGATTTCACTGCGAAACCGGAGAACACCGTAGGCCACATCCTGCATGGAAGCGCGCTGATGGTCTGTCAGCCGTCCTTTGGCCTGCTTGCGTGCATCCGTGAGGGCATGGTCCAGGTTTCTGCCGTTCAGAATTTGCCCCAGAGCCAAAGTGGACAACCGTTGTATCTCCAGCATCATGCCCCCAGGCGGTCACCCGGGGCCACCGGGTACCCTTTTACGAATTCACTGGCCGTCATCGGCTTTCCGCCGGGCCGCTGCAACATTTTCAGGAGGAGGCGGCCGCCACCGCCGCAAGCGACCGTAATGCCTTTCTCATCCAGGGACAACACGGTTCCCGGGCCGGCATTGCCCGTATCCTGCGGCAAGGCTTCCGCTTCCCATACCTTGACCATTTCGCCCCCGAAAAACGTTCGGGATACCGGGGCCGGATTGAAAGCCCGAACGTCTCGTTCGAGCTGCGCTGCCGCCCTGGACCAGTCCAGAACCGTCTCTGCCTTCGTGATCTTGTGGGCGTAAGTAATGCCCTCTTCTGGCTGGGGAACAGGCTTCAGCTCGCCTTTTTGCAACTTTTCCAGCGCCTCGATGATGGTGCGCGCCCCCAGGTCGGCCAGGCGGTCATGCAGCGAGCGTGCCGTGTCCATGGGCAGGATGGGGCAGGACTGTTCCAGCAACACATCGCCCGTATCGAGCCCGGCATCCATCTGCATGATGCTGATGCCGGTTTGGGCATCCCCCGACTGGATCGCGCGCTGTATGGGTGCCGCTCCACGCCAGCGCGGCAGCAGGGAGGCATGGATGTTGATGGCCCCCCGGCGGGGAATGGACAGAAGGGCGGCGGGCAACAGCATGCCGTAAGCACACACCACGAGGACATCCGCTTCAAAGCCGGCAAGGAGGTTGCGCACTTCGGGCGTGTCGAGGCGATCGGGTTGGTAGACCGGCACGTGGGAGGCCAGGGCGGCGCGCTTCACGGGTCCGGGAAGCACCTTGAACCCGCGACCGACAGGCCGGTCCGGCTGGGTCAGGACGGCCGTGACGGAATACCCCGCCGCAATCAACGCATCCAAGCTGCGCGCTGCAAATTCCGGCGTGCCGGCAAAAACGAGGCGCATTACAACGTTTCCCGGGCCCGTTTGCGCAACTTGGTTTTGATCCGGTTCTGCTTGAGCTGGGAGAGGTATTCCACAAACACCTTGCCGTCGAGATGGTCCATTTCGTGTTGCAGGCAGGTGGCCAGCAACCCCTCGGCCTGCAAGGCAAACGGTTTTCCGTCCCGGTCCAGGGCCTCCACCACAATGCGCTCTGCGCGCGTCACCCGGTCATAGATTCCCGGAACCGACAGGCAGCCTTCCTCGCGCTCGGAATGCCCTTCGCTGGAAACCAGGCGCGGATTGATGAATACCTGAAGGTGCTGCTGTTCTTCGGACACATCCAGCACAATCACCCGTTGATGCACGTTCACCTGAGTGGCGGCCAGCCCGATGCCCACTGCAGCGCGCATGGTTTCCGCCATGTCGTCCACCAGCTTGCGGATGCGATCATCCACTTCCGCCACCGGCGATGCCCGGGTATGAAGACGGGGGTCCGGATAATGCAGAATGGGGAGTAACGCCATAATTTTGCCTATGCCTGACAGATTTTTCAGCTCCAAGGATACTATTATAGCTGTCTCCAACGGAGTGCCCCATTGCGCCTTGACCCTGATCCCCACTCCGACCCCCTGCGTCGGTGGTTTGACCACGAACAGGCCGAAGCCACACGGCAATGGCTGTCCCAGCCGCAAAACCATTTCCTGGTCCAGGAAGACCCCGCCTACCCCCCCTTGCTGCGTGAAATCGCCGATGCCCCGGAGTTTCTGTTCGTAAAGGGCGATCCCGCTCTGCTGTGCAACCCCATGGTCGCCATCGTGGGCAGCCGGCAGGCCACCACCCAGGGCTGCATCGACGCGGATGCTTTTGCCGAGGCCCTGTCCAAGTCCGGCATCACGGTGGTCAGCGGCCTGGCCGTCGGCATTGATGCAGCAGCCCACCGGGGCGCCCTGAGGGGTCCCGGCAGCACGGTGGCGGTCATCGGCACGGGTACGGATCGTGTCTATCCGGCGTCAAACCTTGATCTGGCCCGGGAAATCGCGTCCCGCGGGGCCATCGTTTCCGAATTTCCGCTGGGAACCGCTGCCCAGAAATGGCACTTTCCCAAACGGAACCGGATCATTTCAGGCCTTTCGTTCGGATGCCTGGTGGTGGAAGCTTCGCTCACCAGCGGCTCCATCATCACGGCGCAGTCGGCTCTTGAACAAGGGCGGGAAGTCTTTGCGATACCCGGTTCCATTCATTCGCCGCATTCGAAAGGGTGCCACCGCCTGCTCCGGGACGGGGCCAAGCTGGTGGAAACCGCCAGCGACATCCTGGAAGAACTGCGGTTTTGCATGCCGGTGACCGCTGCCGCCGACATGGCCCGCCCTGACGTTGCGGAAGGCAATGAAGCCTCAGACCCGTCAGACCCCATTCTTCGCGAACTGGCCCATTCTCCCCTCACTCCGGACCAACTCTGCCTGCGAACCGGCTTGACGGCCGGGCAGGTATCCCTCATGCTGACCTCGCTGGAGCTCGAAGGGAAAGTGGCCTCACTGCCTGGCGGCAGCTACCAGCGATTGGATTTCAGGCGGAGGTGACCACGCTCGGCCTGAACGGATTGACTCGAGAGGAACGGTTTCGATGGTCGACATTCTCATTTTCGTTTACGAAAATTTTTTCGCCAGCGGCATTTACCCGACCCATTCCGTGCTTCAGAACCGCCTCTTCGCCGCAGGTTTCAGGGAAGACGAAGTTGAAGAAACCCTGGCATGGCTGGAAAACATCAGCCCCCTTTCTCCCGCGGAACGCGATACCGACCTGTCTCACCCCGTTTGCCAGCGTTGTCTCGAACCTTCGGAATTTGAACGCATCGGAGCAGCCGGCTGGGGATTCATCGCGTTTCTGGAAAACAACCAGATCCTTTCAGCTGCGCAACGCGAACTGATTCTTTCCGGGATCATGACCCTGGACGAACCCGAAGTGGATCTGGATCGCCTCAAGCTGATCGTGCTGATGGTGCTCTGGCGCCAGGGTTATTCCCTTGAAGCATTGCTGGTGGAAGAGCTCATTCATTACCAGGACTGGATCCTGCAATAGTTTTATCCCGTGTCCAAAAGCCTCCTCATCGTAGAGTCGCCATCCAAGGCGAAAACTCTGAAAAAATACCTCGGCCCGGGATTCGAAATCCTGGCCTCCTATGGTCACGTGCGCGACCTGGTTCCCAAGTCCGGAGCGGTGGACACGGCCAACCATTTTGCGATGAAGTACCAACTGGTGGAGCGCAATGAAAAGCACGTGGATGCCATTGCCAAGGCCGTCAAACAGGTGGATCACATCTACCTGGCCACTGACCCGGATCGCGAAGGCGAAGCCATTGCGTGGCATTTGAGCGAAATTCTTTCAGCAAAAAAACTCCTTAAAAACAAGTCACTGCAGCGAGTCGCCTTCTACGAAATCACCCAGCAGGCGGTACAGGAAGCGGTTGCGCACCCGCGTGACATTTCCATGCCGCTCGTCAACGCCCAGCAGGCGCGGCGTGCGCTGGATTACCTGGTCGGCTTCAATCTCTCGCCCCTGCTGTGGAAGAAAATTCGCCGCGGACTTTCTGCCGGCCGCGTCCAGAGCCCGGCACTGCGGCTCATCGTGGAACGAGAAAACCAGATCGCCGCCTTTAAAAGCGACGAATACTGGACGCTCCATCTGGACAGTCACAAGGACAGCCAGAGTTTTTCCGCCCGGCTCATCCAGTTCGCCGGGGAGAAACTCCAGCAGCTGAGCGTGGGCACCGAAGCCCGCCAGGCAGAAATCCTGAATGCGCTGGCGGGAAAGCCGGCAAAAGTCTTGAAGGTGGAAAAAAAGCGCCGTCAACGCCATGCGGCAGCCCCTTTCACCACGTCCACCCTGCAGCAGGAATCCGTCCGCAAGCTGGGTTTCACGACCGATCGCACCATGAAAGTCGCCCAGCAGCTGTACGAAGGGATCGACATCGGGGGCGGCGCCGTGGGCCTGATTTCGTACATGCGAACCGACTCCGTCAATCTGTCGCAGGAGGCGTTGCAGGACATCAGGAAACACATCCGGGAACATTTCGACAGCGAATATCTTCCCAAGAACCCGGTGTTCTACGCCAACAAGTCAAAAAACGCGCAGGAAGCGCACGAGGCGATCCGTCCCACGTCCATTGCGCGAACACCCGCCAACCTTCGGGGGCATCTCACCGCTGACCAGTTCAGGCTGTACGAAATGATCTGGAAGCGCACCGTGGCCTCGCAAATGACCCAGGCCTTGTTCGACACGGTCGCGGTCGACATTGCGATGGGCGACTCCGGCACGCTGTTTCGGGCCAATGGCCAGACGCTGGTCTTTCCGGGATTCATTGCGGTTTACCGGGAAGATGAGGACGACATTGCCGAAAAGCAGGGCAGTGGCGAATCCGATGATGAAGCCCGGCTGCCCCTGCTGTCCGAAGGGGACGTCCTTCCTGTCGACCGTCTTTGGGGCGAACAGCACTTTACCCAGCCGCCCCCCCGTTATTCCGAAGCCAGCCTGGTCAAGGCCCTGGAGGAGTTCGGCATTGGCCGGCCTTCCACTTACGCCAGCATCATCAGCACCCTGACCCATCGCGAGTATGTGATTCTCGACAAAAAACGCTTCAAGCCGACCGATGTGGGTGAAGTCGTCAACAAGTTTCTCACGGAGCATTTTACCCGCTATGTTGACTATGATTTCACGGCCCGCCTTGAAGACCAGCTGGATCTGATTTCCGAAGGAAAGCTGGAATGGATTCCGGTTCTTGACCAGTTCTGGAAAGATTTTTCCAACCAGGTGGAAGAGAAATCGGCCGTTTCGCGCGCCGAAGTCACCCAGGAAACGCTCGACGAAGTTTGTCCCAAATGCGGCAAGCCGCTCACCGTGCGGTTGGGACGGCGCGGCAAGTTCGTGGGATGCAGCGGCTATCCGGAGTGCGATTTCACGCGGAATCTCGATGGCGGCAGCGGTTCGGCCGAACCCCAGGTGATTGGCACGGCGCCTGACACGGGTCTGTCGATGTTGCTTCTGAATGGCCCCTATGGCCCCTACCTGCAGCTGGGGGATAGCGCTCCGGAAGGAAAAAAACCGAAACGCGTTTCGTTACCCAAGAACCTGATGCCGGACCAAGTCACGCCGGAAATCGCATTCAAGCTGCTGTCCCTGCCCCGGGACCTGGGCCCTCATCCTGCCAACGGCAAAAAAGTCACCGTCAACATCGGGCGCTTTGGCCCGTACATCCAGCACGATGGCGGTTTCCGCTCGATTCCCAAGGCCGACAACATTTTCGACATCACGCTCGAGCGGGCGGTCCAAATCCTGGCGGAACCGAAAAGTGCAGGGCGGGGCGCCTTGCGCACGCTGGGCGCCCATCCGGACGACCAGCAGCCGGTGGGACTGTACAGTGGCCGCTACGGACCCTACGTCAAGCATGGCAAAGTGAATGCCACGTTGCCCACCGGAGCTGATCTCGAGACATTCACCCTGGAAGAAGCGTTGGAACTCCTGGCCACCAAAGCCCTGAAGAGCCCCCCGACGCCTGCCAAGAAATCGTCCTCCAAAAAGACTTCGGCCGCCCCTCGCAAAAAGGCGGCCGGATCGACTGCAGCCAAATCGGCAACGGCAAAAAAGAAACCTGCCGCCAAGAAGAAAACGACGAAGGCAAAAGCCTGATCAGCTCACCAGGCGTTTAAGCCGCCCTCGCAGGCGGTCCCAAAAGTAACGCAGGGTAGGTTCGGGGTCGCCCAGTACCGCACGGAGAGCAGGCTGCCCGCGGCGCAGATAGTGTCGGTCGAACGTCGACTGGGTCATCCCCCACTTTTCAAGAAACTGTTTCCGGCCATCGTTGCGCACCACTTTTCCGGTGGAACGGGACATGAAATGATAGACGCGCGAGGCGCCCACTCCCAGAAAAATCCGGCAACCCGCCATCCACATCTTCATGGAAAAATCGTTGTCGCTGCTGATCCCCGGAGAAAACTCGGGGCTATAGCCGCCCACCTTGTCCCACCAGCTCCGATGAACCACGGTGGGGGGCCAGGTGGCTCCGTACCAGTCCGCCTTTTGCAACGATGAAAGTTCGCGCAGCAAGGCGTCCTCCCGGAAGTCTTCCGGGCCGCTGCCGTAATCGCGCACAATCACGCAGGGGTTTCCGCTTTCCCTTGGCTCGATCATGGTTCCCGACAGCATGAAGGCGTCGGTGCCCAGAGCGCGGATGCGATCCATGAGCGCCGTGTCCCATCCGGGGCAACACACCATGTCGTCATTGAGATAAACCACGTAGGGTTGCGCCGACAAGGCGGCTGCCTGGTTGACCGCGTGGCAGATGCCGATATTCTGCGGCGAATGGGTGTGCAGAATGCCTTCCGATCGCACCCAGTCCAGGGTCCCGTCGCTGCCATCGTTCACATGCAGCGCAATTTCGAAGGGCAGGGCGGTGTGGCGGCGCAGGCTCGCCACGCACAGCTTGAGCAGCGCAAGGTTGTTCCAGGTCGGAATGACGATGGACAGCACGCTGTGGCGTCACTTCCCCGAAGGGGATCCTGCGGCTTCAGACATCGAGGTTGGTGACGCCCAGGGCGTTGGTTTCGATGAAATGGCGCCGGGGTTCCACTTCGTCGCCCATCAACGTGGTGAAAATTTCGTCAGACCGGATGGCGTCTTCGATCTGAACCTTGAGCAACCGCCGCGTATCCGGGTTCATGGTGGTGTCCCACAGCTGTTCCGGATTCATTTCACCCAGGCCTTTGTAACGCTGGATACCCAGGTTTTTTCGAACATCATCGAGGAGCCATTCAAGCGCTTCCTGAAAGCGGCTCACCGCGGTCTTGCGTTCGCCGCGCACCGCCACGGCATCTTGCCAGGCCAGCCCTTCCAGCATGCCTGCCGCTTTCCGGATCTGGGCATAATCTCCCGTGGCCAGAAAATCACCGTCCAGCACGCTGGCATAGGCATTGCCGTGGGATGTCCGGGTAATGACGAGACGATAACCGCCACGACGCTCATCCGGCTGGGCCGCAATTTGCACCTGGGCATCGCCCATCATTTTCTGGAGTTGGGCGGCTGCATTCTCCGCATGGTGCTGTTGTTCAAGATCCTCGATGGGAGATTGCAGCAAGGCATGCAGCACGAGCGGTTCAATGACGCGTCCAATCCGCCGAATGACCGCTTCAGCCAGCAGGTACTCCCGCGCGATGCTTTCCAGGGCCGGCCCGCTGACGGTGGTTTCACCACATTGCAGCTCGGCACCGGCCAATGCCTGGGAAAGCAGGTACTGGTCCAGCTCGAAATCGTCCTTGAGGTACTGTTCGCTCTTGCCGTGCTTGACCTTGTAGAGCGGCGGCTGGGCAATGTAGATGTGGCCGCGTTCCACCAGTTCGGGCATCTGCCGGTAGAAGAAAGTGAGCAACAAAGTGCGAATGTGCGAACCGTCCACATCCGCGTCCGTCATGATGATGATGCGGTGGTAACGAACTTTTTCTGGTTCGTACTCGTCCTTGCCGATGCCAGTTCCCAACGCCGTGATCAGCGTGGCAATTTCCTGGGAAGAAACCAGCTTGTCGAAACGGGCCCGTTCCACGTTCAGGATTTTTCCCTTGAGCGGCAGCACGGCCTGGAATTTCCGGTCGCGCCCCTGCTTGGCAGAACCTCCTGCGGAGTCTCCTTCCACCAGGTAGAGCTCGCACTGGGCAGGGTCCTTTTCCTGGCAATCGGCCAGTTTTCCCGGCAGCCCCAACCCGTCCAGCGCGCCCTTGCGTCGCGTCATTTCGCGTGCCTTGCGCGCCGCTTCCCGGGCCCGTGCCGCTTCAATGATTTTTCCGACGATGATCTTGGCTTCGTTGGGTTTTTCCAGGAGAAACTCGGCGAGCTTTTCAGCCACGACATCGTCCACCACCGGGCGCACTTCGGAGGAGACGAGCTTTTCCTTGGTTTGCGAAGAGAACTTGGGATCGGGGACTTTCACTGAAAGCACGCACATCAACCCTTCCCGCATGTCGTCACCGGTGGTTTCCACCTTGGCCTTCTTGGCCTGTTCGTTTCCTTCGATATACTGGTTCAGGGTGCGCGTCATGGCGGCGCGCAAAGCGGTCAGATGGGTTCCCCCGTCGCGTTGCGGGATGTTGTTGGTAAAGCAAAGCACCGACTCCTGGTAGGAATCGTTCCACTGCATGGCCACTTCCACGCCAATCCCGTCGCGTTCCCCGATGGCATGGAATACCGTGGGATGCAGCACCGATTTATTGCGATTGAGATATTCGACGAAACCGCGCACGCCGCCGGCAAAAGAAAAATTTTCCTCGGTGCCCGTGCGCTGATCCATCAGGACAATTTTGACCCCGTTGTTCAGAAACGAAAGTTCGCGCAGGCGTTTGGCCAGAATGTCGTAGTGGAATTCGATGGTTCCGAAAGTTTCCGTGCTCGGCATGAAATGGACTTCCGTGCCCCGCCGGTCGGTATCCCCGGCCACGGCCAGGGGAGCCGCCGCATCGCCATTGCGAAATTCCATTTGATGAACCTTTCCGTCCCGGCGAATCGTCAGCTTGAGCCAGGACGAGAGGGCGTTGACCACGGAAACCCCGACGCCATGCAGACCGCCGGAAATCTTGTAGCTGTTGCCGTCGAACTTTCCGCCCGCATGCAGCACGGTCATGATGACTTCCGCCGCTGAACGGCCTTCCTCCGGATGAATGTCCGTGGGAATGCCGCGGCCGTTGTCGGTGACCGTTATGGAATTGTCCAGGTGAATGATGACGTTGATTTCGTCGCAATAACCCGCCAACGCTTCATCGATTGCGTTGTCCACCACTTCAAAAACCATGTGATGCAGGCCAGTCCCGTCATTGGTGTCCCCAATGTACATGCCCGGCCGTTTTCGCACGGCTTCCAGCCCCTTGAGGACCTTGATGCTTTCGGATGTGTAGCTGTTTTCTGTCGTCGTTCCGGATTGTTCCACGCGTCGTATTTCCTGATAGTGAATCTGCGGGTTCGTTGGGTCTTCAAATGCGCATGGGCATGACCACGTACTTGAACCGGTCTTCGGAACCGGGAACCGTGATCAGCACGCTGCTATTGGCATCGCCAAACGAACACTGGATGGTGTCCGATGTCAGGTGGTTAAGGACATCCATCAGGTAGGTGAGATTGAACCCGATGTCGATGGCCTCCTGTCCGTACGTGACGTCCAGGTCTTCCTGCGCTTCTTCCTGCTCGTTGTTGGTACAAACCACGGCCAGATTGTTCTTGGAAAGGAGAAGGCGAACGCCGCGTATCTTGTCGTTGGAAAGAATGGCCGCGCGCTGCAGCGCCTGCAACAGGTCAAGCCGCTGCAGGTCCAAATGCTTGGAGTAGGCTGTGGGGATAACCCGCGTGTAGTCAGGAAACTTGCCGTCAATGACTTTGGATAGCAGGTCGATGGAGCCAAACACGAATTGGGCCTGGTTGGCGCGCAGCGTGACCTTGACCGGGTCATCCGAAGCCGCGAGAAGTTTGATGAGCTCCGAAACGGATTTGCGCGGCAGGATCACTTCTGCATGGCCATATTCCCGGGATAGTTTTTCCGCCGTGTAACTCAGTCGGTGGCCGTCTGTCGCCACCAGCGTAAGCTCGCTCCCGCTCACCTTGAACAGGGTGCCGTTCAGGTAGTAACGCACGTCCTGTTGCGCCATGGCGTACTGCACGCGTTCCAGCAAGGCCTTGAGGGTTTTTTGGGGCAACGTGAGTTCGATGCCGGCGTCATCTGTTGCGGCCACCGTCGGAAAATCCTGCCCCGCCAGGGTCTGGAGGCTGAAGCGGCTTTTTCCGGCTTTTACGGTCAATTTGCTGTCTTTGGATTCCAGGGCGACGGAGGCCTCGCCGGGCAAGCTGCGAAGAATGTCGTACAGCTTGCGTGCGGAAATCGTGACGGATTGCTTTTCGGCCCCTTCATCGATCTGGGCTGTGGTCCGGATTTGCACTTCCAGGTCGGTTGCGGTGAGCGACAACTCGTGTCCGGAGGACTCGATGAGCACGTTGGAAAGAATGGGAAGCGTATGCCGCCGTTCGACGATGCCGATCACCGCCTGCAAAGGTTCCAGCAAACGCTCGCGCCGTGTTTTAAGAATGATCATGGATATCCCTGATAATAGATAATAGGAAACGTTCCCAAGACGTGAGAAGTTTAAAAAACTTCATGAAAACATTGCGCTACGAACAGGATAAAGCTTTGGGTAACTGTTGAATTATAACTGGATGAATTGTGGGTATCTTCCAATTTTGACAAAAGAATCGTCTTATCCACATTTGTTCCCCATGTTTTCCCGGAGATATCTCCAGGGTTATCAACCGTTCAGAATCTGCTGGAGCGCGAGAAAGTCGCGTTGAATCGTATTGTCCGTTTCGCACAGTTCCTGCATTTTCCTGCAGGCATGCAGAACCGTGGTGTGGTCGCGACCACCAAAAGCCTCTCCAATGTCCGGAAGGCTCAGGTTGGTGATGTCCTTGGCCAGGGCCATGGCCATTTGCCGAGGTCTTGCCAGGGCGCGGGTGCGTTTTTTGGAAAACATGTCCCCGACCTTGATTTTGTAGTAGTCGGCCACTGTTTTCTGGATGTTTTCAATCGAAATCTGGCGGTGTTGCAAGGCCAGAAGGTCCTTGAGGGCTTCCCGCGTGGACTGCAGGGAGATGGCATCGCCCTTGAAGCGGGAATAGGCCTGAACGCGCTTGAGCGCGCCTTCCAGTTCGCGCACGTTGGAACGGATGTGCTTGGCGATGAAAAAAGCCACGTCTTCGTCCAGCGACAATCCTTCCAGCCGTGCCTTGTTGATGAGGATCGCCACCCGCATTTCGAGTTCCGGGGGTTCGATGGCCACGGTCAGGCCCCAGCCAAACCGCGATATCAGGCGCTCTTCCATGCCGGCAATCTCTTTGGGAAAGCTGTCGCATGTGATGATGACCTGGCGGTGTGACTCGACCAGCGCATTGAACGCAAAGAAAAACTCTTCCTGTGTTCTGGCCTTTCCCCCAAAAAACTGGATGTCGTCGATCATCAGGAGGTCGAGCGAGTGGTAGTAGCGCTTGAAACTGTCGAACGACTTGTGCTGATAGGCGCGCACCACGTCAGAAACGTATTTTTCGGCGTGCACGTACCGGACCTTGGCGTTCGGTTGCCTTTCCAGGATCTGGTTTCCAATGGCCTGGATGAGGTGGGTTTTCCCCAAACCGACGCCGCCGTACACAAACAGCGGGTTATAGGCGGCACCGGGGTTCTCGGCCACCTGCAGCGCGGCGGCGCGTGCCAGCTGGTTGGCTTTACCGGCGATGAACGTGGAAAATGTGAAGTTGGGGTTGAGGCGGTGCTTCTCCAGGGGGGAAATCCTGGATTCTTCGGGGCCGGGAAGGGCATCAGCCAGTTTTTCGACAAGGTTTTGCTGTGGCTCGGCCCGCTGGGTCAGCCGGATGCTGGCTATGCCGTTTTGTTTGGCCCTTTCCTCGATTTGCCGCAGGAAGCGGTCGCGCACCCACTGCAGGATGAAACGGTTGGGTGCCGTGAGCACAACGCCGTCATCGCGGATTTCCGCTTGCAGCGGTTTGATCCAGGTAGTGAACTGCTGTTCGGGAATCTCCGAGCGGATCTGCCTGAGCGTGCTGCTCCAAAAGTCGTCCATTATATTTATAAGATATTGATTTTATGGTTATATATTCAGTGGTCGGTGTGGAGTCACTGCGCTTATCCACCAGCGATTCTAGTCTTCAATGGATAACTTATCCACTGTATTGACTGGGCTTGTGTGGATATATTTTTCTTGACTTATCAACCCGTTTCGGGGTTAAATCGCGGGTTCCGTCAATTGGCCTGAGAATCTGATCATGAAGCGTACCTACCAGCCGTCGGTGACCAAGAGAAAACGTACCCACGGATTCCGTGCCCGGATGAAAACCCGTGGTGGCCGTGCCGTCATCAACGCACGTCGTGCCCGTGGCCGCGCACGTCTGGCCGTTTAAAGCCGCTTTCTGAAATCGTCGGTGGTTTTCGGAAAGATTTCCGACAGCCATGATTTCGAGGCGGTGCTGCGTGCACGTTGCGCCGCTTCAGGCAGCCACCTTCGGCTGATGGCCCGGCCCAACGGTTTGGCGCAGGCCCGTTTGGGGCTTATCGTTGGGCGCAAGGTTTGTCCCAGCGCCGCAGGCCGGAATTACATGAAACGCGTCAGCCGGGAATTGTTCAGGCGCCATTCGACGCTTTTGGCCGGTCTTGATGTGGTCGTACAGCACAAAAAGCCTTTTGCTTCCGGCCTTTTTGATTTGATTTCGACAGAATTCGAGACCCTGGCGCTGAACATTCAGAAATGTCGCGACTCGTTCAAATCCTCATCCGCCTCTACCAGCTCGGCTTGAGCCCGCTTCTTGGACCAGCCTGCCGGTTTGAGCCCAGTTGTTCCCAATACGCTTCCGAGGCCGTTGGCCGTTATGGCGTCGCCAAAGGCGGCACCATGGCCGTGAAGCGTCTGTGCCGGTGCCATCCCTGGCATCCCGGCGGTTACGATCCCGTTCCCTGAGAAATTCCATGAACATGCAACGTTTGATTCCTCTGGCCATTTTCATGCTTTCCAGCTTCATGCTGTGGAACGCCTGGCAAGATCGTGAACACAAGATTCCGGCAGCTCCCGCCGTTCAGGGAGGGGGTGTTCCGGCACCCGTTGCCGGACTGGGGACGACGCCCACAGCGACAGGCCCGGCCACTGCGCCGCCTGCCGCAACCGCAACGGCTACCGACAGCGAGGGGCTGCGCCATGGAAGTCGCGTCCTGGTGCGCACCGATGTTGTCCAGGCTGAAATCGATACCGATGGCGCGGATTTGCGCGACCTGAAACTCCTCAAGCACTTGTCCGCAGAAGACAGCAAAAAGCCCGTGGACCTGCTGGAAGATCGCGGCAGCCTCATTTATGTGGCCCAGAGCGGGCTGCTGGGGCAGGGCCTTCCCAACCACACCACGACGTTTACCGCGGACACGGCCGATGCCACGTTGCAGCCTGGCCAGGACTCCCTTGACGTGCGTTTGAAGGCTGAAGTGCCGGGGGTTGCCGAAGTGTCCAAGATTTACCACTTCAAGCGCGGCAGCTATGTGGTGAGCGTGGAGACGGTCGTCAAGAATCTCGGAACGGCACCCCTGACGCCCGAAGCGTATTACCAGTTTCTGCGCGTCTCCAAAGCGCCTCCGGGCGATCCGCGGTTTGTTAGCACTTACACAGGGCCGGCTGTCTACACCCAGGCCACCAAGTTCCAGAAAGTCCCTTTTGCCGACATCGACAAGGGCAAGAAGGATTTTCCCAGTACCGCCGATAACGGCTGGATTGCCATGCTGCAGCATTACTTTGTCGCAGCCTGGCTCCCTCAGCCGGGCGTCCAGCGCGAGTTTTTCACACGCAAGGTCGGAAACGACCTTTACACGGCGGGCGTTATTCTGCCCATGGGGGCGGTAGCGCCTGGCGCCACGGCTTCCCAGACCGTGCCCCTGTATGCCGGTCCGCAGGAGGGCAGCAAGCTCAAGGCATTGGCGCCGGGACTTGACCTGACCATCGACTACGGCTGGCTGACCATCATTGCCACCCCGCTGTTTTACGTGTTGTCCTGGATTCACGGATGGGTTGGCAACTGGGGGGCGGCCATCATCCTGCTGACCGTGCTGATCAAGGCCATTTTCTTCCCGCTCTCTGCGGCCAGCTACAAATCCATGGCACGCATGCGTGTGGTCCAGCCCAAAATGACGCGCATCCGCGAGCAATATGCCGACGACAAGGCGCGCATGAACCAGGCGATGATGGAGTTGTACAAAACCGAAAAAATCAACCCGTTGGGCGGCTGTCTGCCCATGGTGGTACAAATCCCCGTTTTCATCTCCCTGTACTGGGTGCTCCTGGGCTCGGTCGAACTCCGTCATGCGCCGTTCGTGGGATGGATTCAGGATTTGTCGGCCCAGGATCCCTATTACATCCTGCCGGTCCTCATGACAGCGTCCATGTTCCTGCAACAGCGCATGAGCCCCAAACCGCCTGATCCCGTTCAAGCCAAAATCATGATGTTCATGCCGCTGGCTTTCAGCTTCATGTTCTTCTTTTTCCCGGCGGGGCTTGTTCTGTACTGGGTGGTGAACAACGTGCTTTCCATTGCCCAGCAATGGCAGATCACCCGCATGATGGGTGATGGCAAGCGCTGACGTCATCGCCGCAATCGCCACGGCCCCCGGCCAGGCCGGGGTTGGAGTGATCCGGGTCTCTGGCCCTTCGCTCCAGGGTTTTGCGAGCCGCATTGCCGGCGGCATGGCGCCGCCCCACCCCCGGCATGCACGGCATTCCCGCTTTGTGGACGGGCAGGGTGAAGTGATCGACGAAGGCCTGCTCATCTATTTTCAAGGGCCTGCTTCTTTCACCGGAGAGGACGTGGTGGAACTGCAGGGTCACGGCAGCGATGCGGCCTTGCGCCTGCTCCTGGCCCGCTGCCTGGAATTGGGCGCACGCCTTGCCCAGCCGGGCGAATTCACGCTGCGGGCTTTTTTCAATCACAAGATCGATCTGGCCCAAGCTGAAGCCGTGGCAGACCTGATTGCTGCTGAAAGCGCGGCAGCGGCCCGCAGCGCCCTGCGCTCACTGACCGGCCAGTTTTCACTGCAAATCCGTGGGCTGGTAGAACAGTTGGTCGAACTGCGTCTGCGGGTTGAAGGTTGCATCGACTTTGCCGACGAGGCAGTGGATTTTCTCGAGCACACTGACATTCGTGCTGTCCTGTCCCGTCTGCAGGACGCCGTTGACCGGCTGACCGGGTCTGCTGCTCAGGGGCTGTTGTTGCGTTCGGGATGTCGGACCGTCCTGATCGGTGCGCCCAATGTGGGCAAGTCCAGTCTGCTGAATGCCATTACGGAAGAGGACCATGCGCTGGTCACTGATATTCCCGGAACCACCCGTGACCTGATTCGCGCTTCGGTGTTCATTGAAGGGGTGCCGTTTCACATGGTGGATACGGCAGGCATTCGTGAAACGGCCGACGTGATCGAGCAGGCAGGCATTGAAAGGACGTGGCAGGCCGTAGAACAGGCAGACCTGGCGTTGGTCGTCGCCGATATCCGAAACGGGCTGACCGAAGTGGACCGGCAGCTGCTCTCCCGCCTTCCCCAGGACATGCCCCGGGAGGTGGTGTACAACAAGGCCGATCTGGCATCAACGGCCCAGCGTGCCCAGACAGGGACCGTCGTTTCCGCTGTTTCTGGGGAAGGGATCCCCGAATTAAAGAGGCACTTGCTGCAGAGGGTCGGATGGAATCCGGGCGCGGAACCGGTATTCCTGGCACGTGAGCGCCACCGAGCGGCCTTGTTGCAAGCACGATCCCATCTGGAAACGGCTTTGGAAGTTGCGGATACCTTTGAGTTGCTGGCCGAGGAGCTTCGCCTGGCGCAGAACGCCTTGTCGAGCATTACCGGAGAGTTTTCCTCCGATGATTTGCTGGGAGAAATTTTTTCCCGCTTTTGCATCGGAAAGTAGGAGGCCAGCCCGGTATTCCCTGTTTTGATGTTTCACGTGAAACATCGGTTTGTTGGGATGGTTTCACGTGAAACAGAAACAAGAACCGTTTGAGTCGGGAACCGCCCTTGCAGTATCATGCATCTCCCGCAAATCTCACCCGCCACAAGCTGAAATCGTCCATGCATTTCCCGAAAAAATTTGATGTCATCGTCGTTGGAGGAGGGCACGCCGGTACCGAAGCGGCCTTGGCCTCGGCGCGCTCGGGATGCGAAACCCTGTTGTTGACGCACAGCCTTGAAACTTTGGGACAAATGTCGTGCAACCCTTCCATTGGAGGCATCGGCAAAGGACATTTGGTCAAGGAAATCGATGCGATGGGTGGGGTCATGGCCTTGGCGGCCGATGCGGCGGGCATCCAGTTTCGCATTCTCAATTCCCGCAAGGGGCCTGCCGTGCGGGCGACCCGAGCCCAGGCCGACCGCGTGCTGTACCGGCAGTACATTCGCCACGCCCTGGAAAACCAGCCGCGGCTGACCTTGTTCCAGCAGCCGGTGGACGACCTGATCGTCCATTCCGGGCGTGTCCGGGGCGTGATCACCCAGATGGGGCTGTGTTTTGAAGCCCACTCTGTTGTGCTGACCGCAGGCACGTTCCTGTCCGGCTTGATGCATGTGGGTCTGGAAAAGAATCCGGGCGGACGGGCAGGGGATCCCCCGGCCGTTGCGTTGGCCCACAAGCTGAGGGAATTGAATCTGCCGGCGGGGAGGCTCAAGACCGGGACTCCACCCCGCCTGGATGGCCGGACCATCGACTACGGCAAGATGGGGATTCAGCCCGGGGATGACCCGGTTCCCGTATTCTCGTTTGTCGGCAAAGCCGATCAGCACCCGAAACAGGTGCCCTGCTGGATTGCCCACACCACGGAAAAAACGCACGACATCATTCGTGCCGGCCTGGACCGTTCTCCACTTTTTACCGGCGTCATCGAAGGGGTTGGCCCGCGCTACTGTCCTTCCATCGAGGACAAGATCCACCGTTTCAGCGATAAGGCGTCGCACCAGATTTTTCTGGAACCCGAGGGGCTGAGCACCCACGAGATCTATCCGAACGGGATTTCCACCAGCCTTCCCTTCGACGTGCAGTGGGCGCTGGTTCGTTCGATTCCCGGGTTGGAGCAGGCGCATATCCTTCGTCCGGGCTACGCCATTGAATACGATTATTACGACCCACGGGCGCTGAAAGCTTCTCTGGAGACGAAAGCCATCGGCGGGCTGTTCTTTGCCGGGCAGATCAATGGCACGACCGGGTACGAAGAAGCCGCGGCCCAAGGGCTGCTGGCCGGCATCAATGCCGCCCGCCAGGCGCGAGGCCTGGAAGCCTGGTGGCCAAAGCGCGATGAAGCCTATCTTGGGGTGCTGGTCGATGATCTCGTGACCCGGGGCGTGACCGAACCGTACCGCATGTTCACCAGCCGAGCGGAATACCGGCTGCAGTTGCGTGAGGACAATGCCGACCTGCGCCTGACGGAGCAGGGGCGAAAGCTCGGCCTGGTGCCCGACGAAAGATGGCATGCCTTTGAAAATAAAAGGGAAAAAGTGGAGAGGGAAATCCAGAGGCTGCGCAGTACCTGGTTGCGGGCCGGCCAGGTGTCCCTGCCGGAAGCCCTGCGGGTTTTCGGGCAGCCCCTGGAACGGGATCAATCGCTGCTTGAGCTGTTGCGACGTCCCCACACCCGCTACCCGGATCTGATGTCCCTGTCCGGGGTGCAACCGGATGAGTCGCTTGCCCCGGACGCCGCCGATCAGGTGGAAGTGCAAGTCAAATATGAAGGGTATATCGCACGGCAGCAGGAAGAGGTGGCACGCCACCGCGACCAGGAACACCTGCCCATTCCCGATGACATGGACTATGCCCGCGTGCGGGGCCTGTCGCGCGAAGTGGAACAGTTATTGACCCGGCATCGCCCGCAGACCGTGGGCCAGGCCAGCAGGATCGCCGGGGTTACTCCGGCGGCCGTGGCGCTGCTGCTGGTGCATTTGCGTCGGTCGACAGCCCCGGTTCTGCAGGAGCCCCGTAGCGCATGAAGGAAAATCACGAGTTGTTGGAAGGCGTTCAGGCGCTCGGCATCCCCTTGCCTGAAGAGGGGATCGATCGCTTCGAGCGCTATCTGGATTTGCTGGAAAAGTGGAATGCGGTGATCAACCTGACGGCTGTCCGCGACCGGGCACGCATGGTCACGCTGCACCTGCTCGACAGCCTGACGGTGGTTTCCCGCCTGTCGGGGAAAAGCCGGCTGCTCGATGTGGGCAGTGGCGGCGGCATGCCGGGCATTCCCCTGGCGATCGCGTTGCCCCAGTTGCAGGTGACCTTGCTGGAACCCAATCAAAAGAAAGCCGCATTTTTGAGGCAGGCCAAACTGGAATTGGGCCTGGAAAACGTCCGGGTGGTGGCTGAGCGTGTGGAGTGCTGGCAGACTGATGACCGTTTCGACGCCATCGTGTCGCGCGCGTTTTCGGACCTGCCGGATTTCGTGGCGGGCGCCAGACGCCTGTTGTCCCCGGAGGGAAGCATCATCGCCATGAAAGGGGTTGTCCCTTTCGAGGAAATCAGCCGCCTGACGCCAGACCTGACCCCGGAAGTCATTCCCGTGGTCGTCCCGCATCTGGCGGCAGAACGCCATTTGATCGTCATCGGAGCAACCCGCACATGATGCATGTCCTGGCCGTGACCAACCAGAAGGGAGGGGTGGGTAAAACCACCACCGTCGTCAATGTGGCTGCCAGCCTGGCCGCGCTGGGCCGGCGGGCCCTGCTGGTTGATCTGGACCCGCAAGGGAACGCAACGACGGGCAGCGGCATCGACAAATCTGCGCTGCAGCACTCGGTTTATCACCTGTTGCTGGAACAGACGGACCTCAAGGGTGCCCGGGTTCGTTCCGAGGCGGGCGGATATGACGTGCTGCCGGCCAACCGCGAGCTGGCCGGGGCGGAAGTGGAACTGGTGGATGCTCCGCAGCGCGAATACCGGCTGAAAAATGCCCTGGCCCAAGCCCTGGGCGACTATGACGTGGTGCTGATCGATTGTCCCCCGGCCCTCAACCTGCTGACCGTCAACGGGCTTGCCGCGGCCTGGCGGGTGCTGATTCCCATGCAGTGCGAGTATTACGCGCTTGAGGGGTTGTCCGACCTGGTGCAGACCATCCGTCGCGTGCGCGGTCACCTGAATACGGGGCTGGAAATCGAGGGCCTGCTGCGCACCATGCTGGATCCGCGCAACGCGCTGGCCCAACAAGTTTCGGCGCAGCTCGAACGCCACTTCGGCGGCAAGGTTTACCAGACAGCCATCCCAAGAAACGTGCGGCTTGCGGAGGCGCCCAGCCACGGTCAGCCGGCACTTAAATACGACCCGGTTTCCAAGGGAGCGCAGGCCTACCTTCAGCTCACCCGGGAAATGCTGGAACGCTTTGAAAACGGGCACGCATCACACTGACCTACCGGAGGATTCAAACATGGTGAAAGCAAAGGGGCTGGGACGCGGGCTGGATGCGTTGCTGGGAGCCGAACCGACGCCAGTATCCACTCAGCACCCGTCGTTGTTGCCGGTCCACCAGCTCCAGCCGGGGAAATACCAGCCGCGCAGCCGCATGGATCCCGAATCGCTGCAGGAACTCAGCGAATCCATCCGGTCCCAGGGTTTGCTGCAACCGGTGCTGGTGCGCCCCCTGCCGGACGGGCGCTATGAAATCATTGCCGGCGAACGGCGCTGGCGTGCGGCACAACTGGCCGGGCTGGCAGAAGTCCCCGTGCTGGTGCGCCCGATTCCGGATGAGGCAACGCTGGCGGTGGCGCTGATTGAAAACATTCAGCGTGAAGACCTCAACCCACTGGAAGAGGCTCTGGGCCTGGACCGGCTGATTCGCGAATTCGGCATGACCCATGACGGTGCGGCACAAGCCGTTGGCCGCTCCCGCAGTGCGGTTTCCAATTTGCTGCGGCTCCTCAATTTGCAGGATAGTGTGCGCTCACTGTTAATGGATGGGCTATTGGAAATGGGTCATGCCCGGGCATTGCTGCCGCTGCCTCCCAGCCGACAACAGGCGGTGGCGGCTGAGGTGGTGGCCAAACGCTGGTCCGTCCGCGAAACGGAGCAACGGGTGCAACGGCTGCTTTCCGACAAGCCGCGCAGCGAGCGTCCTCCCCAGGCGCGCGACCTGGTTGCGCTGCAGGACGAACTGTCCGACCGCATCGGCGCCACCGTGACGCTCAAGGCCGGCAAGGGGGGGGCAGGAACCCTGGCCATCCGCTACCACAGCCTCGATCAGCTGGATGGGTTGCTCCAGCTTTTGCGCGCTTGACCACTATCATTGACCCTTTATTTGGACCCGGTTTATAATCCGGCCGTTTGGCAGGCGCCCCCGCAGTGATCAGTCGCAAAATACTCAGGATCATTGGCCTCCAAATGGTCGTTACCGTGGTGATTGGGCTGGCTTTGGCCGCCTTTTCAGACAGGGACGCAGCAGTCTCTTCGGCCTTGGGTGGATCCATCGCTTTTCTGGCGGGTCTTTCCTATGCGGCGAGAAGCGCGACGTTGCGCGGCAATACGCCGAGGCACTGGCTTCAGGCGCAGTATGCGGGGGAACGATTCAAGTTTGTAATAACCGTAATTCTGTTCAGTGCAACATTTGCGTTGTACCGGTCGTTGCGGTTACCGGAGTTTTTTTTAACTTATATCGCAACGCTGCTGGTCTATTTCGCGGCGCTGCTGATGGACTGACATTGTCGAGATCATGAGCGAAAGCGCAGGCAACAGCACCAGCGAGTATATTCATCACCACCTGACCAACCTTCAGGACGGTCACGGATTCTGGACCTTCAATCTCGATACCATCATCACCTCCGCGCTGCTCGGCCTGCTGGTCGTCGGGCTTTTCGCCTGGGTCGCCCGCAAGGCCACTTCCGGCGTTCCCGGCAAATTGCAGGCTGCCGTGGAGATGATTTTCGAAATGGTGCAGGCCCAGGTCAGGGATACTTTCCACGGTGACGCCGGTGCGGTAGGCCCGCTGGCCCTGACCATTTTCCTGTGGGTGTTCGTACTCAACGCCATGGATCTGCTGCCGGTTGACCTGATTCCCATGATTCTTGGCGCCTTTGGCGTGCATTATTGGAAAGCCGTTCCCACAACGGATCCCAACCACACCTTCGCCATGTCGCTGACGGTGTTTTTCCTGATCTATTTCTACAACATCAAGGCCAAGAAATTCGGCGGTTTCATGCACGAAGTGCTGACGGCTCCTTTCGGCCCCAAGATGGCCCCCTTCAACCTGCTGTTCCGCCTCATTGAAGATCTTGCGAAGCCGGTTTCCCTGGCCTTGCGGTTGTTCGGCAACATGTATGCCGGGGAGATGGTGTTCATTTTGATCGCATTGCTCCCGTTTTACCTGCAGTGGGCCCTGGGAGCGCCCTGGGCAATCTTCCACATCCTGATCATCACCTTGCAGGCTTTCATTTTCATGATCCTCACCATCATTTACCTCAGCATGGCACACGAAAGCCACTGAGCCCGAGGGTGCGGACTGGAAGATTTGGCAGTAAACCTTTTTAACTTGTAATTTAGTAGATTTAAGGAGAAATCAATGGAACACCTTGCATCCCTGCTCGGCAGCACCGCCATCGCCGTTTCGATTCTGATTGGTTGTGGTGCACTGGGAACCGCCATCGGCTTCGGTATCCTCGGCGGCCGTTTTCTGGAAGGCGCTGCCCGTCAGCCCGAGATGATCCCGACCCTGCAAGTGAAGATGTTCATCGTTGCAGGTCTGCTGGATGCGGTGACCATGATCGGCGTGGGTATTGGCCTGTTCATGCTGTTTGCCAACCCCTTCGTCCCGATGCTGAAGGGCTAATAACCGGCAAGCCGAAACTTTGGGAGCACAGGCATGAACATCAATGCCACTATCATCGGTCAGGCCATCACGTTTGCGATCCTGATCTGGTTCACCATGAAATTCGTGTGGCCGCCGCTCGTTGCCGCTCTTGAAGAGCGTGCGCGCAAAATCGCCGACGGCCTTGCCGCGGCCGAGCGTGGCAAGCAGGACCTGGTCCTGGCCGAACGCCGTTCCGAGGAAGCGCTGAACGAAGCCAAGGCCAAGGCGGCGGAGATCATTGCCCTGTCCGAAAAGCGGCGCAGTGAAATCATCGAGGAAGCCCGTCTTGAGGCAAAAGCCGAGGCGGATCGGGTGATTGCCCAGTCCAAGGCCGAAGTGGAGCAGGAAGTCATGCGCGCCAAGGAATCGCTTCGTGATCGCGTGGCGGATCTGGCAGTTGCCGGAGCTGAAAAAATTCTGCGCCGCGAAATCAATGCCCAGGCCCATTCGGAACTTCTGGCCTCCATCCGCACCGAGCTGTAAGGATCATCATGGCAGAGATCACAACGATTGCCAGACCCTACGCGGAAGCCGTATTCAAGCTGGCTCTGGAAGAAAAGGCGCTGGATCGCTGGTCTGAGACCTTGCAATGGCTTTCGGCCGTTGCCAGCGATTCAGACATGGCAGCCCTGGTGGGCAACCCCCGCCTGGATCGTGCCCAGCTGTCCGGCATTTTCCTGTCCGTATGCGAAGGAAAGCTGAACGAGGAAGGCAAGAAGCTGGTTCAGCTTCTGGTGGACAACCACCGCATCCCGGCCCTCCCCGCCATCAGCCGGCAGTTTGAAATCTTGCGGCATCAGCACGAAGGGCAGCTCGACGCCCAGATCGTCAGCGCCTTTCCCTTGGTTGCGCAAGAACTCGACCAGCTGGTCAGCGGCCTCGAGAAACGGTTTGCCAGGAAAATCCGGCCGGAAGTATCGGTTGACGCATCGTTGATCGGCGGCGTGAAAGTGACCGTAGGCGATGTGGTGATTGACGGATCCGTCCGTGCCCGCATCGATCAAATGGCTGTTGCGCTAAAACGTTAAAGCAAAGGCAGGCTCAGCGAGCCCGCCTGTCAGGAGAACACCATGCAGTTGAACCCGTCGGAAATTAGCGAACTGATCAAGGCGAAGATCCAGAGTCTTCCCGTCACGGCGGAAGCCCGCACCCAAGGCACGGTCGTGTCCGTGACGGACGGCATCGTCCGCGTCCATGGACTGACAGACGTGATGCAGGGGGAAATGATCGAGTTTCCCAAAAATACGTTTGGTCTTGCCCTGAACCTCGAGCGCGATTCCGTCGGTGCCGTGGTTCTGGGTGATTACGAACACATCAGTGAAGGCGACACCGTCACCTGCACGGGCCGCATCCTGGAAGTGCCGGTCGGGCCCGAACTGATTGGGCGTGTCGTGGACGCCCTGGGCAAGCCGATTGACGGCAAGGGGCCGATCAATGCCAAGCAGACTTCACCGATCGAAAAGATCGCTCCCGGGGTGATCTGGAGAAAATCCGTGTCCCAGCCGGTACAAACCGGCCTTAAATCCGTGGATTCGATGGTGCCCATCGGCCGCGGACAACGCGAGCTCATCATCGGCGACCGCCAGACCGGAAAGACCGCCGTGGCCGTGGACACCATCATCAACCAGAAAGGTCAGAACATGACCTGCATTTACGTGGCCATTGGACAGAAAGCGTCCTCCATTGCCAACGTGGTGCGCAAACTGGAAGAGCACGGGGCGATGGAATACACCATCGTGGTGGCTGCCACGGCCTCGGATTCGGCCGCCATGCAGTTCATCGCGCCTTATGCCGGCTGTTCCATGGGCGAATATTTCCGCGATCGCGGCCAGGACGCACTCATCATTTATGATGACCTGACCAAGCAGGCCTGGGCCTACCGCCAGATTTCGCTGCTGTTGCGCCGTCCTCCGGGCCGTGAAGCTTATCCTGGCGACGTTTTCTACCTGCATTCCCGTCTTCTGGAGCGCGCAGCCCGAGTCAACGAAGCATACGTGGAACGGGAAACCAAGGGCGAAGTGAAAGGAAAAACCGGTTCACTCACCGCGCTGCCCATCATTGAGACCCAGGCGGGCGACGTGACGGCCTTCGTGCCCACCAACGTGATTTCCATTACCGACGGCCAGATCTTCCTTGAAACCGACCTTTTCAACGCCGGTATCCGACCCGCCATCAACGCGGGCATTTCGGTGTCCCGAGTGGGTGGTGCCGCGCAGACCAAGGTCATCAAGAAACTCGGTGGCGGCGTGCGTCTGGCACTGGCGCAGTACCGTGAACTGGCGGCGTTTGCCCAGTTCGCTTCCGATCTCGACGACGCCACCCGCAAGCAGCTGGAGCGCGGTCGCATGGTGACCGAGCTGATGAAGCAGGCACAGTACGCAACCCTGTCCGTGGCTGAAATGGCAGTCACGCTGTTTGCCGTCAACAAGGGTTACTACGACGACGTGGAAGTCAAGCGTGCACTGGCTTTCGAATCCGGCCTGCGCGCGTTCCTGAAGACCAAGTACGCAGCCATCGTCGACAAGATCGCCACCACGCAGGATCTCGACGGGGATACCGAGAAGGCGCTGGATGCAGCCATCCAGGATTTCAAGAAAACAGGCGTTTACTGAGTCCTGGTGCGCGACGGAGCTTAAGAAATGGCGGGTTCAAAAGAAATCCGGATGAAGATCAAGAGCGTGCAAAACACGCGCAAGATCACCAAGGCCATGGAAATGGTGGCTGCAAGCAAAATGCGCAAGGCGCAGGAACGCATGCGGGCTTCCCGGCCTTATGGCGAAAAAATCCGAAAAGTGGCGTCCCATCTGGCACAAGCACATCCGGAATATCGCCACGCCTTCATGGTGCGCCGCGAACCGGTGCGCAACGTGGGTGTTGTGGTGGTCACTTCCGACAAAGGCCTTTGCGGCGGACTGAATACCAACCTGTTGCGCCTGGTGACCCAGTCCATGAAGCAGTGGGAAGAAGGCGGCGCCAAGGTGCAAACGGTGGCCATCGGCAACAAGGGCCTCGGTTTCCTGCAACGGATCGGCGCGCCCGTCGTGGCCCAGCTGGTCCACATCGGAGATACGCCCCATCTCGACAAGCTCATCGGCCCGCTCAAGGTGATGCTGGATTTGTATGCCGAAGGCCGCGTGGATGCGGTGTATCTTGCCTATAACCGTTTCGTGAACACCATGAAGCAGGAACCGGTGGTCGAACCCCTGCTGCCTCTGCCCAAGGAATACCTGTCCGGCGAGACGGCGATCGAGGCATCTGCCTGGGATTACATCTACGAACCGGACCCCCGGTCCGTGGTGGACGACCTGATGCTCCGCTACGTGGAAGCCCTGATTTACCAGGCTGTGGCCGAAAACATCGCCTCCGAGCAAAGCGCTCGCATGGTGGCCATGAAAGCGGCTTCGGACAATGCGGGCACCGTGATCGACGAACTCCAGCTGATCTACAACAAGACCCGGCAGGCTGCGATCACCAAGGAACTGTCCGAAATCGTCGGCGGCGCCGCAGCGGTTTAAACCCAATTCATACATAGATAACGTTTAGGACACGCAAATGAACCAAGGAAAAATTGTCCAGTGCATCGGTGCCGTGATCGACGTTGAGTTTCAGCGCGACCAGATGCCAGCCGTATACGACGCATTGGTCATGGACGGCAGCGAACTCACACTGGAAGTGCAACAGCAACTGGGCGACGGCGTGGTTCGCACGATCGCGCTGGGCTCCTCCGACGGCATGCGTCGCGGCATGATGGTAAAAAACACCGGCGCGCCAATTTCCGTTCCGGTGGGTCCCAAAACGCTGGGTCGCATCATGGACGTGCTCGGCCGTCCCATTGACGAAGCCGGCCCCATCGGTGCTGAAGGCACTTCCTCGATTCACCGCAAGGCGCCCAGCTACGAAGACCTGTCACCCAGCCAGGAGTTGCTGGAAACCGGCATCAAGGTGATCGACCTCATCTGCCCGTTCGCCAAAGGCGGGAAAGTGGGGTTGTTTGGTGGCGCGGGCGTGGGCAAGACCGTGAACATGATGGAGCTGATCAACAACATCGCCAAGGCGCACGGGGGCTACTCGGTGTTTGCCGGTGTGGGTGAACGGACCCGCGAAGGGAACGACTTCTACCACGAAATGAAAGACTCCAACGTGCTGGACAAGGTGGCGCTGGTGTACGGCCAGATGAACGAGCCGCCCGGCAACCGCCTGCGCGTGGCGCTGACCGGTCTGACCATGGCGGAATTTTTCCGCGATGAAGGACGTGATGTGCTGCTCTTCGTCGACAATATTTACCGCTACACCCTGGCCGGTACCGAAGTGTCCGCCTTGCTGGGCCGCATGCCTTCCGCCGTGGGCTATCAACCGACGCTGGCCGAAGAAATGGGGCGCCTGCAGGAACGGATCACTTCCACCAAAGTGGGCTCCATCACCTCCGTGCAGGCCGTTTACGTGCCCGCCGATGACCTGACCGATCCCTCGCCGGCCACGACCTTCCTGCACCTCGACTCCACGGTCGTGTTGTCGCGGGATATCGCTTCGCTGGGGATCTACCCTGCAGTGGATCCGCTGGATTCCACTTCGCGTCAGCTGGACCCGCTGGTGGTGGGCGAGGAACACTACAACACGGCCCGCTCGGTGCAAGCCACACTCCAGCGCTACAAGGAATTGCGTGACATCATCGCCATCCTGGGGATGGACGAACTCTCTCCCGAGGACAAGCTGGTGGTGGCCCGTGCCCGCAAGATCCAGCGTTTCCTGTCGCAACCTTTCAGCGTGGCGGAAGTGTTTACCGGAGCCCCCGGAAAGTATGTTCCGCTGGCGGAAACCATCAAGGGCTTCAAGGGCATCGTCAACGGCGACTACGACAATCTGCCGGAACAGGCCTTTTACATGGTGGGAAGCATCGACGAAGCCATCGAAAAAGCCAAGACCCTTCAATAACGGAGTGTTGTGATGGCCAACCTGATCCATGTGGACGTCGTCAGTGCCGAAGAGCAGATCTTTTCGGGCAATGCCGAATTTGTCGTCCTGCCCGGCGAACTGGGTGAACTGGGTATCTACCCGCGGCACACGCCGCTGATCACCCGCATTCGCGCGGGCGCGGTCCGGCTGCGCCTGCCTGACCAGGCCGACGAAGAGCTCGTGTTTGTTTCCGGCGGGATTCTTGAAGTTCAGCCCGACAGTGTCACGGTACTGGCAGACACCGCAGTCCGTGGCCATGATCTGGATGAGGCAAAAGCCCTGGAAGCCAAACGTCTGGCCGAAGAAGCGTTGCACGACCGCTCGGCGGAAATCGATTATGCCAAGGCAACAGCAGAACTGGCTGATGCCATGGCGCAGCTCGCAACCATCAAGCGGTTGCGCAAGGCCGGGCACTGAACACCCTGACCGCACCCAGTGTGGTCATCCTTGCCGCAGGGCAAGGCAAACGCATGCACTCGGCACTGCCCAAGGTGCTGCACCGGCTGGCAGGAAAGCCCCTGCTGCAACATGTGCTGGAAGCGGCCGGACACCTCCGGCCGCAAACGGTGGTGGTGGTTCATGGCCACGGCGCACAGGCCGTCCAGTCCGCGCTTTCCGGTCCAACCATTCAATGGGCCTTGCAGGAGCCGCAGCAGGGCACCGGCCATGCCCTCATGCAGGCGCTTCCCCTGCTTCCTTCCCAAGGTACCGTTCTCGTGCTTTACGGGGACGTGCCGCTACTGCAACCGGAAACGCTTCATGGCCTTGCCTTGTCCGCCGCGGACGGAGCGCTGGCCTTGCTGGTCCAGGAATTGGACCAGCCGCAGGGGTATGGCCGCATTTTGCGCAATACGGCGGGCGCAGTGACCGGAATCCGGGAAGAGCGCGATGCCAACGAATCGGAACGCGCCATCACCGAAGTCAACACCGGCATCATGGCATTGCCGGCAGAACGGCTGGGGGGATGGCTTGAACAGCTCTCCTGCGACAATGACCAAAACGAGTATTACCTGACGGACGTGGTGTCCCTGGCCGTGCGCGATGGCATTCTCATCCGCACCTGCCGTCCTGGCCATTTCTGGGAAGCGCTTGGCGTGAACAGCAAAAAACAGCTCGCCCAGCTGGAACGCCTGTTTCAGCGCGAAACAGCCGACAAGCTGCTGGAATCAGGCGTCACGCTGGCCGATCCCGAGCGCCTGGATGTGCGCGGAAGCCTGTCATGCGGTCGCGATGTGCAAATTGACGTGGGCTGCGTGTTTGAAGGCGACGTGGTGCTGGAGGACGGTGTCAGTGTCGGTGCCCACTGCGTGATTCGCGACAGCCATGTCGGGGCGGGCACCGTTGTACAGCCCTTCAGCCATATGGACGGCGCACGCGTGGGGCGCAACTGCAGGATCGGACCCTACGCCCGGCTTCGGCCCGGAACGGAGATGGCAGCCGAAGTCCACATCGGGAATTTCGTGGAAATAAAAAACAGCGTTCTCGGCGAAGAAACCAAGGCCAACCATCTTTCGTACGTGGGCGACAGCACGGTCGGCGCCCGCGTCAACGTGGGCGCCGGCACCATCACCTGCAATTACGACGGGGTCAACAAACACCGGACCGTCATCGAAGATGACGTGTTCATTGGGTCGGATACCCAGCTGGTGGCTCCGGTTACGGTCGGTCGCGGAGCCACCATTGGTGCCGGGTCCACCATCGTCACTGCGGTGCCCGCGGACCAGCTGACTTTGTCCCGCTCCAAGCAAATGACCGTGGCGCGGTGGAAACGGCCGGCCAAGAAAAGCTGAACGGCGGCCACCGTCGAAATCAGGGCTTGCGGTCTTTGAGCGCTTTCTGGATCAGATCGTTCAGGATCGGAAACACGGCGTTGATGCTGCCAGCCATGCTGGGTGACGTGCGGTACTTTCCGTCCACGATCAGCATGGGCACCGAATCCACTCCATAGGCCATGGCCTTCTGGTCGCCACGCATCACTTCACTTTGCACGGCAAAGGAATTGAACGCGCTGATGAACTTCTGGCGGTTCACTCCCTGCTTTTCAATCCAGTCGAACAGCACATCCTGGGAAAAAAGGTTGATGTGTTCGGTGTGGATGGCCGTAAAAATTTTCTCCTGCAGGCGGTTCGCTTCATTCATGGCATCCAGTGCGTAGTAGGCGCGGGCCAGTACGGTCCACTGGGAACGGCCGAAACTGACGGGAATGCGCTTGTACACCACGTTGGAAGGAAGTTTCCTGGCCCAGGGTTCGATGACAGGAGCCAAGGCGGCACAGTGCGGGCAGGCGTAGGAAAAGACTTCCACCACCTCGACCTTGTGGGGCGTGTCCACCGGCTGAGGGGGTGAAACCAGGGTGTAATCGCGATCCACCACGGCAGCAAACGACGAAATCGAGAGCAACAAAACGGCAGAAATCATCGTCCTGCCTGCGGCGACTATCCATTTCATGATGTTTCCGTCTCCTTGGATTAATGGACTGTGGTGTCCTTGGTTTTGACAGAGGTCACTTTAATGATGTTTGCAGACAGGCCGTTGTTTTTAAGTGTGGCCACCAGGGTCCGGACTTCGTCGACTGTCGACATCGGGCCGATACGAACGCGGTAGAGCGATTGGCGGTCCGCCGTTTCAGGTGAGAGGACCGTGGCATCGATACCTAAAAGCGCCAGATGGGCACGCTGGTTGTCGGCTTCTTCCTGCTTGCCAAAAGCCCCGGTCTGGACGAAATATGAGATGGGGGCCTGGGTGGCGGGTTCCGGTGCCTTGACCGCTGGGGTGACGGGCGGCGCCTGGGGTGTGGGCGCGGGCAGGGGGAGCGTGGCGCCGGGTGTGCCGGGTGCGACACCCGACACGGGGGCCGCGGTTGGCGCCGCCTCAGGAGTTGCCGCAGGAACCGGAGCGGCACTTTCGGATGTGACCGGGCTTGGGTTCATGAGCCCGTGGCGGGAAATATCCGGCATTTCAGCGGGCGGATGATCCGGGGCCGTGGAGGATTGCCCCGAATGGGCAACGAATGGGCTGGGCATGTGGGTCACGTACAGGGCCACCCCTGCAGAAAGACTGACACCCAACACCAGCCCGATCAGCAGGCCCCTGAGAAAGGGGTGTTCCCGTGAAGACGATTTCCTGCCTTGTTGTCCAGCCTCTCGCTGCGCCATGAACGACCTCCTACATGGATTCGGGGGCGCGCACCCCCAGCAGTTGCAGGCCGTCGCGCAGGGTGGTCGCGACCGCGCCGATCAAGGCCAGACGGGCCAGCTTGAGCGATTCCTCAGGCACCAGGAACTGGGCGGCGTTGTAGTAGCTGTGCAGCGCGGCAGCCAGGTCTTTGAGATAGAAAGCCAGCAGGTGCGGTGCGTGGTCGTGCGCTGCCGACTCGATGACTTCCGGATAGGCCCGAAGCCATTGCATGAGGCTGAACTCCTGCGGGCTCCCGAGCGCATCCAGCGGCACGCCGGCCAACAAGGCCGGGTTTCCGCCCCACTTCTGCAGGACGCTGTGAATGCGGGCGTGGGCGTACTGGACGTAGTACACCGGATTGTCATTGCTTTCGGACTTGGCCAGATCCAGATCGAAATCGAGATGCTGGTCTGATTTTCGCAGCACATAGAAGAAACGGGCGGCATCAGAGCCCACTTCTGTGCGCAGTTCCCGCAACGTGACGAACTGGCCCTTGCGCGTGGACATCTGGGCCTTTTCGCCATGGCGGTACAGGCTGACGAACTGGACCAGGGGGACCTGCAGGTGCCGGGCCTCGTAGCCCAGCGCGGTCAAGGCCGCCCTGACGCGGGGGATGTAACCGTGGTGGTCGGCACCCCACACGTCAACGATCATGTCGAAGCCGCGCTCGAATTTGTTGACGTGATAGGCGATGTCGGAAGCGAAGTACGTAAAGATGCCGTTTTCTCGTTGCACGACACGGTCTTTTTCGTCACCAAACGCCGAGGACCGGAACCAGCGGGCACCATCCTGCTCGTACAGGTGTCCTGCGGCCGCAAGCCGCTCGACGGCACGGGCAACCGATCCGTCATCGTACAGCGACTGTTCGGAAAACCAGCGGTCAAACACGACGCCAAATGCTTCCAGGTCTTCCCGGCAATCGGTCAGCTGTTCATGAAGCGCCAGCTGATGCACGGTCCTGTAGCCGTCGCCCAACAGGGATTTGGCATTGGCAATCAGCGCGTCCATGTGTGCTTCGTTTTGCGCTTCGGCATCCTTGTCCCCTTCCCGCAATGGGGAGGCGATGCCAGGGGTTCCTGCAAGAACGACTTCATCGGGGTGAACCAGCTTGTGCCCGGTGGCCTTCCGCAGGTGGCCGGCCATGGAAGCGACGTAGTCGCCCTGGTACCCGTTGGGGGGAAAAGGAATCCGGGAGCCGAATTCAGCGAGGTAGCGCAGCCAGGTGGAGACGGCCAGTATATCCATCTGCCGACCGGCGTCATTGACGTAATACTCCCGCTGCACGTGGTAGCCGGCTTTGGCCAGCACGTTGGCCAGCGAGGCGCCGAAGGCTGCGCCCCGTCCATGTCCCACGTGAAGGGGGCCGGTCGGGTTGCTTGAAACGAATTCCACTTGCACCCGCCGGCCATGACCGACGTTGACAGTGCCCCAACGAGAGCCGGCCTGCAGCACTTCCGACACCACGGACTGTTTTGCGGCCGCCGTGAGAAACACGTTGATGAAGCCGGGACCCGCAATTTCCACCTTTTCCACAAGGGTGGAAGCCGGCAGGGCCGTAACCAGCGCCTGGGCAATGTCGCGCGGCGGCCGTTGCAAGGATTTGGCGAGCTGCAGCGCCAGGGTGCTGGCATATTCGCCATGCCCTGCCTGGCGCGGGCGTTCCAGCACGATGGAAACGGGTACATCGGGAGCCACGGTCCGCACGGCGGCGTGGAACAGCGCCAGGATGCGGTCGGACAACGACAGGGTCTGTGATTCGCTCATGGGATCTCGGTTCGAATCCGACATTATAATGGCCCGGCTGCAACCCTCATAGCTCTGTCGGGTCCACGTCCAGGGACCACTGCACGGAGCGTGGTGCCAGGGCTTGCAGCGGTGTTTCCCAAGCGGTCAAAAATTCCTGCAGCCGTGTGCGATGGCCGGCCTGCACGAGCAATTGCAGGCGGGCCTTTCCGGCAATTTTGGCGAGCGGTGGCGGAACCGGGTCGTAAATTTCCATGCCGGAGGACAGCGCCGGAGCGGCCGCGGCTGCATCCTTCATGAATTTTTCCAGGGCATCGGGGTTTTCGGAAGCAGCGCGCAGCAGTGCCTGGTAGGCGAATGGAGGAAACCCGGTGAGGCGGCGCTCGTCCAGTTCACGCTGGGCGAAACCGGGGTAGTCGTGGGCCAGCAGGGCCTGGAACAAGGGGTGGCCAGGAAAGGCTGTCTGAATCAGGACCTCGCCCCGGTCCGCAGCCCGGCCGGCGCGCCCTGCCACTTGGACCAGTTGGGCAAAAAGTCGCTCGCTGCTGCGAAAGTCACTGCTGTAGAGCGCCTGGTCCGCTCCCAGTGCCGCCACCAGGGTGATCTTGGGAAAATCGTGCCCTTTGACCAGCAACTGGGTGCCCACCAGGATATCCACTTCACCTGCGTGAATGGTGCGCAAGGTTTCTTCCCAGGCATCGCGACGGGTCAGGGAGTCGCTGTCCAGTCTCAAAATGCGTGCCGACGGGAAGTGACTGCGCAGCCTTGCTTCGATTTTCTGGGTGCCGGAACCCAGGGTGTCGAGATGGGTGTTGCCGCAATCCGGACAGTGTTTCGGGATGGGGCGTTTCAGGCCGCAATGGTGGCAGCGCAATTCGTGCGAGCGCAGGTGAACGACCATCTTGGCCGTACAACGGCTGCAACCACTGATCCAGTGGCACTGCGGGCAAAACAAAACAGGGGCATAGCCGCGCCGGTTGACGAAAATCAGGCTTTGTTCGTTGCGAGCCATGCGGTAGCCGATGGCTTCCAGTACCACCGGCGCGATGTCCTGGGCGCGGGCTGCAGGTGTTTCGATCAGCCGGATGGCAGGCAGCCGTGCGCCAGGAATGGCGCGGGCCGAAAGACTGAGCAGGCGGTAGCGGCCCGCCTGGGCATTCCACCAAGTCTCAAGGGCAGGGGTGGCTGATCCGAGAATGACGGGAATTTGCAATTGCTGGGCCCGGACCAAAGCCAGATCGCGGGCGGAATAGCGCAGCCCTTCCTGCTGCTTGTAAGAACTGTCGTGTTCTTCATCCACCACGATCAATCCCAGCCGAGGCATCGGGCAGAAAATGGCCGAACGCGTGCCCAGTACCACCGCGGCCTCGCCGCTTTGGGCTTCAAGCCATCGTGCCGCCCTTTCCTTTTCTCCCAGGCCGCTGTGCATGCTCACCAGGGCAATGCCCGGCAGCCGTTCGCGAAAGCGCTGCTCCAGTTGCGGTGTCAGGCTGATTTCGGGGGTCAGAACCAGGATCTGGCGGCCCTGTGCGACCTGTTGTTCAATCAGACGGAGGTAGATCTCCGTCTTGCCGCTGCCCGTGACCCCGTGCAGCAGAACAGGCTGAAATGTGCCGTTCCCGGACAACACGGAACGAACCGCAGCGTCCTGTTCTCCGGTCAGCACAGGTGCAACGGCGGGTTGCACGAGATCAGCCTTCCGGCGCCGACGGGGCGGAGACCAGCCCTTGATCCGGCGAAGCCCGGGCGGCAGGGCATTGAGCAGGACCGCCCCCAGCGGATGGTGGTAATAGGTGCTGCAGAAGCGCAACAGTTTCAGGTCGTCGGGAGAAAACGGTGGCGTATCGCGCCAAATGGCGGTCACCGGGCGCAATTGTTGTTCCGGCCATTGGCTTTCGTTGCTGACGGCGAGAATCACGCCCACTTTCTGGCCTGGGCCGAACGGCGCCAGGATGCGCCGCCCCGTGTCGGCATTCGTTGCATCAGGAGCAAGGTAGTCGAACAGCCGATCCAGCGGGAGATCGAAAGCCACCTGAACTATCGGCATGGGGCGCGGGTTTTCAGGGGTTTTTGCCCTGAAATCCTGATGCTGCAAGGCTGTGGATAAGTCTGTTCATAACTCCCGTCGTGGCCCCAAATGCGGGCCTTCTTTTGGCGCAGGCTGAGGGAAGACCGGCAGCAAGCTGTAAAATAATCCATAAAAAACAATGAACTATGCTTGCGCCACTCAGAAGAGCTTGATTCTTATACGTTTGTGACCAAACGATGACAATTGTGCATAAGCACAATCACTGAATGCAGCAAATTATCTGTTTGTCAACGGGAATTGCGGCTGAGTGAATGGACCGCATCAACCAGGACGGCCACGTTTTCCGGATCGGTAAAGCGGGAAATGCCATGACCCAGGTTAAACACGTGTCCGGCGCCCGGTCCAAAACTGTCCAGTACCTGGGCTACCTCGCGACGAATCGCATCGGGTGTCCCAAACAGGACGGCAGGATCCATGTTGCCCTGCAACGCCACGCGATCCCCAACCCGGTGCCGGGCTTGTCCGATGTCGATGGTCCAGTCCAGTCCGACGGCATCGAATCCGGCGTTGGCGATGGATTCCAGCCACAGGCTGCCGCCTTTGGTAAAGACGATGCTGGGAACGCGCCGGCCTTCCGCATGACGCGTGAGTGCGGCTGCGATGCGGGACAGGTAAGCCAGCGAAAATTCCTGGTAGGCTGCCGACGACAGGGTCCCCCCCCAGGTGTCGAACACCATGACGGCCTGGGCGCCCGCTTCGATCTGGGCATTGAGGTAGAGAATGACCGCTTCGGTGGTCACTTCGAGAATGCGGTGGAGCAGATCCGGGCGACGGTAGAGCATGCCTTTGATGTGCCGGAAGTCGTCTGATCCGCCCCCTTCAACCATGTAGCACGCCAGCGTGAAGGGACTGCCGGAAAAACCGATGAGCGGCACCGAGCCGGACAGGGCTTGCCGGATCTGGGCCACGGCGTCCAGCACATAGCGCAGATGGACGGTGGGGTCCGGGGCCGACAGGTTGCGAACTTCCCATTCGTCGCGCAGCGGCCGTTCCAGCTTGGGACCTTCCCCATCCGAGAAATAGAGTCCCAGGCCCATGGCATCCGGGATCGTCAGGATGTCGGAAAAGAGTATGGCGGCGTCAAGCGGGTAGCGGGCCAGCGGCTGCAGGGTGACTTCGGTCGCCAGGTCCGGATTTTTGCACAGGTCCAGAAAGCTGCCGGCGCGGGCACGCGTGGCGTTGTATTCGGGCAGATAACGCCCGGCCTGGCGCATGATCCAGAGCGGGGTATAAGGCGTGGGCTGGCGCAGCAGGGCCTTCAGGAAAGTGTCGTTCTGGAGCATCGTCAGGCCTTAACGCGGCAGGTTCGAGTGGCCCATCAGGAACTCATCCACGGCACGCGCCGCCTGGCGGCCTTCGCGGATGGCCCAGACCACCAGGGATTGACCGCGTCGCATGTCGCCCGCGGCAAAAACTTTCGGTACCGAAGTCTGGTACTGATCCGTGTTGGCCTGCACATTGCCGCGGCTGTCGAAGGCAACGCCCAGTTGTTCCAGCAGGCCGGCATGCACCGGATGCAGGTATCCCATGGCGAGCAGCACCAGATCTGCCTTGATTTCAAATTCGGAGCCCGGGATTTCCGCCATGGTCATCTGTCCATCGGCGCCCTTTTTCCATTCCAGGCGGATGGCCGAAAGGTTTTCCACGCGGCCATCAGAGCCCTTGAATGCCTTGGTGGCCACGCTCCAGTCGCGGTTGCAGCCTTCTTCCTGGGAGGAGGAGGTGCGCAGCTTCATGGGGTAGTTGGGCCACACCAGAGGCTTGTTTTCCTTTTCCGGCGGGCGCGGCATCAATTCGAACTGGGTGACGGATGCCGCTCCCTGGCGGATGGACGTGCCCACGCAGTCCGAGCCTGTATCCCCGCCGCCGATGACCACCACGTGCTTGCCGGTGGCCGTGATCTGGTTGGGCACGTCATCGCCCGCATTGCGGCGGTTTTGCTGGGGCAGGAACGACATGGCGAAGTGAACGCCTGCCAGCTCGCGCCCGGGAACCGTGAGATCGCGCGGATGTTCGGAGCCGCCGGTCAGGACCAGCGCGTCAAATTCGGCAAGCAGCGCCTGGGCCGGCAGCGTGCCGCCCACGTGTTGTCCGGTCCGGAATTCCACGCCTTCGGCCTGCATTTGCTGCACGCGACGATCGATGAGGTGCTTTTCCATCTTGAAATCCGGAATGCCGTAGCGCAGCAGTCCGCCGATCCGGTCATTCTTTTCAAAGACCACCACGGCGTGACCGGCGCGCGCCAGCTGCTGTGCCGCTGCCAGGCCGGAAGGGCCGGAACCCACGACGGCCACACGCTTGCCGGTTTTGACCGGTGCGATTTGCGGAACAACCCAGCCTTCCTCCCACCCCTTGTCGATGATGGTGTGTTCGATATTCTTGATGGTCACTGCATCGTTGTTGATGTTCAGGACACAGGCGGCCTCACAGGGGGCCGGGCAAATGCGGCCGGTGAATTCCGGGAAATTGTTGGTGGAGTGAAGCGAGTCCAGGGCGTCTTTCCAGTAACCGCGGTAAACCAGGTCGTTCCAGTCCGGAATAATGTTGTTGACTGGACAGCCCGTCTGGCAAAAGGGAATGCCGCAATCCATGCAGCGCGCGCCCTGGCGGCTCACTTCCGCCTCGCTCAGGGGGAGCGTGAATTCATGATAGGAGCGGATGCGCTCGGCCGGAGGCTGGGACTGGGGTTCCTGCCTTTCGATTTCCATGAAGCCGGTGATCTTACCCATGGTGTTCCACTCTCTGTTCTTTTTCCCGTTGTTG
>JAJZPY010000082.1 GCA_021811005.1 Pseudomonadota bacterium | reverse complement strand
GGTCAGGTCGGGATCGCCGGCTCCCACCACATACAGATTGCCCTCGATCTGCCCCTGCACAGGCTCCGGACCGAACACCCGAGTTTCCCAGGTCCATGCCGGCCCGAAAGCCACCAGCGCAGAGTAAGTGGTTACTAACTTCATAAGGGAAGCCGGTGCGCGGGGGGTGTCGCCGTTCCAGCGCAACAGCGGTTGCGAAGCCGACAGGTCCTGCACCACCACCGAAACGGCCTCCGTCGGCAGGCCGGCTTCGGCCAGTGCGCGCGCCACCGTTTCGGGAAGCGGTTGTTGCGCCAGCGGCTGCGCCAGCCCTGCGTGCACTGAGGCCAGCCCCAGGCACAGGGTCAACAACACCTGACACACTGCCTTCCCCCTTGAAATCCGCATGGGCAACCCTTAAACTGTTAGCACTCGCACGAATCGAGTGCTAACAACGTCCATTTAACACTCTCGCAGGAGAACTCCGAATGAAAATTCGTCCATTGCACGACCGCGTGATTGTCAAACGCCTCGAAGAAGAGCGCAAGACGGCATCTGGCATCGTGATCCCCGATACGGCTGCCGAAAAGCCCGACCAAGGGGAGATTTTGGCCGTTGGCAAAGGCAAGGTGATGGAAGACGGTTCCATCCGGCCGCTCGAAGTCAAGGTCGGCGACAAGGTGCTGTTTGGAAAATACTCCGGACAAACAGTCAAGGTTCATGGCGATGAACTGCTCGTGATGCGCGAAGAAGACATCATGGGCGTCGTCGAAGGCTGATCGGTTTTTTCCAACATTCCGTGGCCGGCGCAAAGGCCGGCAACCCAAATTTCAGGAGTACAACATGGCAGCTAAAGAAGTCCGTTTTCACGACAGCGCCCGATCCCGCATGATCACCGGCGTCAACATCCTCGCCGATGCAGTGAAGGTCACCCTGGGCCCCAAGGGGCGCAACGTGGTGCTGGAACGCTCTTTCGGAGCCCCCACCATCACCAAGGACGGTGTGTCCGTGGCGAAAGAGATCGAACTGAAAGACAAATTCGAAAACATGGGTGCACAGATGGTCAAGGAAGTGGCTTCCAAGACCTCCGACGTGGCCGGTGACGGCACCACCACCGCCACGGTCCTGGCCCAGGCCATCGTCAAGGAAGGCATGAAGTTCGTGGCCGCCGGCATGAACCCCATGGACCTCAAGCGCGGCATCGATCGTGCCGTGAGCGGCATCGTGGACGAACTCAAAAAGCTCTCCAAGCCGTGCACCACGAGCACCGAAATCGCCCAGGTGGGTTCCATTTCCGCCAACTCCGACCAGTCCATCGGCGAAATCATTTCCCAGGCCATGGACAAGGTGGGCAAGGAAGGCGTGATCACGGTGGAAGACGGGTCCGGCCTGCAAAACGAGCTGGAAGTGGTGGAAGGCATGCAGTTCGACCGCGGCTACCTGTCCCCCTACTTCATCAACAACCCTGACCGCCAGATTGCCCTGCTGGAAGATCCTTTCGTCCTGCTGCACGACAAGAAGATCTCCAACATCCGCGACCTGCTGCCGGTACTGGAACAAGTGGCCAAAGCCGGCCGGCCGCTCCTGATCATCGCCGAAGAAGTGGAAGGCGAAGCGCTGGCCACCCTGGTGGTCAACAACATCCGCGGCATCCTGAAGACAACCGCTGTCAAGGCGCCCGGTTTTGGCGACCGTCGCAAGGCCATGCTGGAAGACATCGCCATCCTCACCGGCGGTACCGTGATTGCCGAAGAAGTCGGCCTGTCCCTTGAGAAAGTCACCCTCAACGATCTGGGTCGCGCCAAGCGCATCGAAATCGGCAAGGAAGAAACCACCATCATCGATGGCGCCGGCGACGAATCAGCCATCAAGGCCCGCGTGGCGCAGATCCGCAAGCAGATCGAGGAAGCCACCAGCGATTATGACCGCGAGAAGCTGCAGGAACGCGTTGCCAAACTGGCCGGCGGCGTGGCCGTGATCAAGGTGGGCGCTGCCACCGAAGTGGAAATGAAAGAGAAGAAAGCGCGCGTGGAAGACGCATTGCACGCCACCCGCGCCGCTGTGGAAGAAGGCATCGTCCCCGGGGGGGGCGTGGCCCTGTTGCGGGTACGTTCCACGCTCCAGTCCCTCAAGGGTGACAACAGCGACCAGGATGCGGGCATCAAGATCGTTTCCCGCGCCATCGAAGAACCGCTGCGCCAGATCGTTTCCAACTGCGGCGAAGAACCGTCCGTCGTGGTCAACAAGGTGCTGGAAGGTACCGGAAACTATGGTTACAACGCGCAATCCGGCGAGTACGGCGATCTGGTGGCCATGGGCGTTGTCGACCCCACCAAGGTCACCCGCTTTGCCCTGCAAAACGCGGCCAGCATTGCCGGCCTCATGCTGACCACCGATTGCATGGTGGCTGAACTGCCCAAGGAAGAACCTCCGATGCCCGGCGGCGGCATGGGTGGCATGGGCGGCATGGGCGGCATGGACATGTAATCCGCTCCACAGGCCAAGCGACCGGTATGCCGGTCGCTCCCTGCCCGAAGCCCGACGGCCCTGCCGTCGGGCTTTTCCTTTTTATGGTCCTACAAAACAACAGGGCGTTTTATAGAAGAGTCAAAAATCGCTTGGAACTGCCCAAAAACACGATTACCATTCCCCGAACAGCTGAACGTAACAAGACATTACGGCTGCAGTCCGTCCACATTGAAGACGGACCCACGACTATAAAATAAATGGAGGAAAACCATGCATGCCGACCTCGTTCGAATACCGGACGCTTTTTTTGCGTCTATCGTTTTCGACCGCAAAACAATTGCCATGAAAGGAGTCGCCCATGTCTAGCCCTTTGGCCAGCAAAATCCAGAACAACCCCAAGTATCACCATCTGGTCCAGCAGCGCGACGCGCTTGCCTGGTCCCTGTCCGCCATCGTCTGCGTGATTTATTTCGGCTTCATCCTGATGATCGCCTTCGCTCCGGACTTCCTGACCCAGCCCATTTCGTCCACCAGCGTGATCCCCGTGGGCATGCTGATCGGCGTTGGCGTGATCGTGGCCTCGTGCCTGCTGACCGCCGTGTACGTGAGCCGCGCAAACGGCACGTTTGACCCCCTCACTCACGAAATCATCGAGGAAGCGTCCAAATGAAAACAATAAAATCCGCATTTGCTGCATTGCTGGCAGGCCTCGCGCTGCTGGCCAGCCCGTGGACGCTCGCTGCAGACATCATCGCAGCCCCGACCTCTCCAGCCGTTCCAGCTGAACCACCCATCAACTGGAGCGCGGTCATCATGTTCATCGTGTTCGTGGCCATCACCCTGGGCATCACCTACTGGGCGGCCAAGCGGACCAAGACCGCAACCGATTTCTACGCTGCCGGACGCGGCGTGACCGGGCTTCAGAACGGCTTGGCCATTGCCGGTGACTACATGTCGGCCGCCTCGTTTCTGGGCATTGCGGCGCTGGTGTACTTCAACGGATTTTTTGGCCTGATCTTTTCGGTGGGCTGGCTTGTGGGATGGCCGATCATCCTGTTCCTGATCGCCGAACGGCTGCGCAACCTGGGCAAGTTCACCTACGCCGACGTGGCTTCATTCCGCCTGCGCCAAGGCCCGGTGCGGACCATGGCGGCCATCGGATCCCTGATCGTCGTGATCTGGTACCTGATCGGACAGGCCGTAGGCGCCGGCCAATTGCTCCACACGCTGGTTCCGCAAATTTCCTACCGGGAATCCATCGTCATCGTCGGCGGCCTGATCATCATCTACGTCACCTTTGGCGGCATGAAAGCCACAACCTGGGTGCAGATCATCAAGGCCGGCCTGCTGCTGGGTGGTGCCACCCTGATTGCCTTGGGCGTGATGGCGCATGAGGGCTTCAGCTTCGAGAAGCTTTTTTCCGATGCCGTGGCAGCCCACCCGAAACACATGGAAATCATGAAATCGGTGGTGCGCATCGGTGACAAGTCCAATCCGATCGAATCCATTTCGCTCGGATTGACGCTGATGTTTGGAACCGCCGGCCTGCCGCACATCCTGATGCGCTTCTTCACCGTCACTGACGCCAAGGCCGCCCGCAAATCGGTGCTCTACGGCACCTGTTTCATCGGCTACTTCTACATCCTGACCTTCATCATCGGGTTCGGCGCCATCGTGCTGGTGGCCAACAATCCCCAGTACGTGGTGGATGTCACCAAGAACGTGCTCAACCTCAAAGGCGGCGGCAGCATGCCCGCCGTGTATCTGGCGCACGCCATCGGCGGCGACCTGTTCCTCGGCTTCATCGCCGCGGTCGCGTTTGCCACCATCCTGGCCGTGGTGTCCGGCCTGACCCTGGCCGGTGCTTCCGCGCTTTCGCACGACATCTATGCCAACGTGATCATGAAAGGCAAGTCCACGGAAGCACAGGAAGTGTGGGTGTCGAAGCTGTGCGTGGTGGGCCTGGGCATCCTGGCGATCCTGCTGGGCATCGCCTTCGAGAAGCAGAACGTGGCCTACATCGTGGCCCTGACGTTCTCGATCGCCGCCTGCGCCAATTTCCCCATCCTGGTCCTGTCCGTGTTCTGGCGTGGCCTGACCACCCGGGGTGCGGTGCTGGGAGGCTACACGGGGATTTTCGGCTCCATCGGCCTGCTCCTCATCGGACCCACGGTCTGGACCAAGGTGCTGGGCATGGGACCGGCCATCTTCCCGTACGACTTCCCGACTTTTGTCGTGCTGCCGGCCGTTCTGATCGTGGCCTATGTGGCTTCCGTGACGGACCACAGCGAATCGGCAAAACAGGAACGGGCGATGTTCGATGCCCAGAAAGTCCGCTCGGAAACCGGCCTGGGTGCCGAAGCCGCCGCTTCGCACTGATCGCAGGAATCCAAAACCCCAGGGGACAGCCATTTCGGCTGTCCCTTTTTTCATTCTGCGCCGGTGCTTTTATCCCGCTAGCGGCCTGCCCGCAACTTTCTCAGCTTGACGAACATCATCGCCGCCAACAGGGCATCGTTGAAGGCATCGTGGGTTTCCCGTTCTGGCAAGCCGAGGTCCTTGCGGATGAGATCGAAACTCAGGTCAACATGGCCATCCACCTGCCGGGCAAACTTGTAGTCGTAGTAAAGGCCCGACACCTCGATCTGGCGATGCGGCAGCGGCACGCCCAGAAAAGGGCGAACCAGCCGGTTGAGCATGGCCACGTCGAACTCCAGGTAGTAACCCACCAGCGTCCGGTTGCCGACGAAGTCGAGAAAGCGGCGTGCCGCCTCCCCGGGCGACAGGCCGCCCGCCAGGTCCACCTGGCGCAGCCGGTGGATGCGGACGCTCTCCACATTGGGGGCAACCGACGGACGGACAATGAGTTCGAGGCGCTGGCTGGTGAGAATGCGATCGCCCCGGATCGGGATTGCGCCGATGGACACGATTTCATCGCGCAGCGGGTCGAGCCCGGTGGTCTCGCAATCCACGCTGACCCATTCGCCCTCCGGAGGGACCGCAAACAGGCCATCATATTCCGGCCGCTTGAGTCGCCTTCGGTACCAGGCGTTGCGAAGCTGCTGCCACATGGGGTTACAGCGCATCCAGCCTGAAATGGTGGTGCAGCAGGTTTCTGAACTGCTTGACCACCTGCAGCCCGTCCCGCAACAAGTCCCGCTCAAGGGTGCTGAGGCGCTGCAGTTCGACCAGATTGTTGGCCCGCTGCCCCAAAGCCTGCAACCGCAGCCCCTGCTTGAGGCGCAAATCCATCAGGAAGGCCAGGGTCTCCTTCAGATCGCGAACCAACTCCGGCGGCAACCGGTTTCCCAGTGCCAGCTGGTCCAGCCGGTCGGTCGTGCTGTTGGCTTCGATTCCCGCTTCCAGCGCCAGGCTTCGCACCCCGTGCACGATGGGGAAGATGCCCAGTTTCTTGACGTCAACGGTCTCTTCCTCTTCACTGCCGCGCAGCAGCCGGTTCCACCACCCTCCCTGTTCGCCGAACTGGTCTGCAGCCCGTGCAAAATGGGGAAAAAAGGAGGAACGTTCGCGCAGCAGCTGAAAAAAGTAGCCCTTGAGTTCCACCAGCAGGCTGCGGTCCCCGCAAATGCCCTCGGCATCAGAAAAAATGGCCAGCCGCAGGTGGTTTTCCATGCTGGGGCGGAGCACCCAGTCCCGTATGGTGTCCTTGAATTCGGAAAGTGACTGGCACCACAGGGGGTTGCGCATCATGACCCCGCCAAGACAGGGGGGGTACCCGATCTCGTACAAGGCATCATTGAAGGCGGCCGTGATCCGGCTGAGCCGGGCGATGTCAAAATTATCTCTTATAATCAGACCATTATCCTGATCCGTCTTGAGAATTTGTTCGCCACGCCCTTCGCTGCCCATCACCATCACGCAACTGTTTTCCACCAGGTCCTGCGGCGCCACCATCTGCCACAGGCGGGTAAAAATCTTGGCATTCAGCTCCTGTACGAGGCGTGCGATCATGCTGACCTTCACTTCGCTCTCGCTCAGCAGCTGGATGAGGCGCTGGATGCTGGCACCTGCCCCCTTGAGCTCCGCCACCGACGTGGCCTGCTGCACCTGTAGCCAGACCAGGTGGGAGTGGTTGGAAATGAAGCTCAGCAGGTCCAGCTGTTCCAGCACCCCCACGATGGCTCCCTGGCGCCGCACCACCACCCGGTGGACGCCATGGCGGATCATGAGAATGAGGGCATCGAACACTGCGTCTTCTTCCGCAACCTCCACCAGGTCCCAGGTGGCCAGCTGTCCAACCGGGAGACGGTGGGCGTCTGTTCCCGACAACACCACCTTGCGGATATCCGTGGAGGTGAATATCCCCAACCGCCCTTGCGAATCCTTCACCAGAACATTGGAAAGCCGCTCGTTTTCAAACAGTTGGGCGATGGAAAAGGCATCGGTTTCCGCATCCACCACCCGCGCCGGACGCACAAAAGCCTGTGCAATGCGGGCCATCATCAAGCCATGCAATTCCCGCTGGGGACGGCGTTCCGTCAACGCCTGCAGCTTTTGGGACATATCGGAAAACAGCAGCGCTCCGAACCCGGCATTGGCCGCAATCAGGCGCTTCACAGTGGCCTTGGGCAGGAGGTAAGCCAGCATTTCCTCGGCCGCCGTGAAAATGCCGGTCACACGCCCGGACACCAGGCTGCGCCCGTCAAAGCAGGCGCCGGGACCATACACGCAGACCACTTCGTCCTGCTCCACCTGCTGCACATGCCCCTTGATCACCACGAACAGGTGCGAAGGCTCCGTGTCGGCGGAAAGGACGACGGCACCTGCCGCGTAGTAGCCGATGTCCACGCTGTCCCGGACCCACTGCTGCTGCTCTCCCGTCAATCCATCAAAGGGGGGGGCGTTGAAATTAAAGGATTTCGGCATGGGGTTTGGGCCGGGATGCTCTATACTTTTTCAAGAACCAACGATCAGGATGCTTCTCATGACTCAAGATAGCAAGCCGGAGCCCGCGACCGAAGCAAAAACATGGTCCGGGCGATTTTCGGTACCCATCGCGGAATCGGTCAAGATTTACACCGCCTCGGTCCCCTTTGACCGCCGCCTGGCTGAATTCGACATCCAGGGGTCGCTTGCCCATGCGCAAATGCTTAGCGAGGCCGGCCTCCTCAGTCCCGAGGACCTGGCTGCCATACGCCAGGGCATGAGCACGATCCTGGAAGAAGTGCGGCAGGGCGCTTTCCCGTGGAACCTGGATGACGAGGACGTGCATCTCAACATCGAGCGCCGCCTGACGGCCCTGGCCGGGGATGCCGGGAAACGTCTGCACACGGCCCGTTCCCGCAACGATCAGGTGGCGACGGACATCCGCCTCTATTTGCGGCATGAAATCGACCATCTGCGCAGCCTGCTGGCCGACGTCCAGGAAGCCCTGCTGGACCTGGCCGAGCAGCATGCGGACACGGCGATGCCCGGCTTCACACACCTTCAGGTGGCCCAGCCAGTCACTTTTGGCCACCACATGATGGCCTACGTGGAAATGTTCGGGCGGGACCGCGAACGCCTGGCCGACTGCCGCCGGCGTGTGAACCGGCTCCCGCTCGGCGCGGCTGCGCTGGCCGGAACCAGCTACCCCATCCGGCGCGAACGGGTGGCCGAACTGCTGGGTTTTGATGCCTTGTGCCTCAATTCGCTTGATGCCGTGTCAGATCGCGACTTCGCCATTGAGTTTTGTTCCGCGGCTGCCCTGGTCATGACCCACGTATCCCGTCTTTCCGAGGAGTTCGTGCTCTGGATGAGCCCCCGTTTCGGGTTTATCCGCATCGGCGACGCGTTTTGCACCGGCTCTTCCATCATGCCGCAAAAACGCAACCCGGACGTTCCGGAACTGGCCCGCGGCAAGACCGGGCGCGTCAACGGCCACCTGGTGGCCTTGCTGACGCTCATGAAAGGACAGCCGCTCGCCTACAACAAGGACAACCAGGAAGACAAGGAACCGCTGTTCGACACGGTGGACACCCTGTCCGGCACGCTCTCGGTGCTGGCGGAAATGCTGCGCCAGATCACCGTCAACAGGGATGCCATGCGGCGCGCTGCCCTGGAAGGCTTTTCCACCGCCACCGACCTGGCGGATTACCTGGTCAAGAAGGGCATGCCGTTCCGTGACGCCCACGAAGTGGTGGCACGGGCGGTCAGACTGGCCGAAGAGCGTTCCTGCGACCTGTCGGACCTTTCCCTGGAAACCTTGCAGGGTTTTTCGACGCTGGTGGCCCAGGATGTCTTTGCCGTGCTGACCATTGAAGGGTCCCTGGCCAGTCGTGACGGGGTCGGCGGGACGGCACCGGACCGGGTCCGTTCTGCCGTACAAGCGGCGAGACTCAGTCTGAAGCGCTGAGGGAGCCTGTCTTGGGCACCTGCTCGCGGCAGATTTTCCGGGTTTCCGGTCCTGAAAGCCGCTCCCCGAACCAGGTGCAATGGTGGATGCGCTGGCTTTTGCGCTGGCAATAAACGCAGGTGTTGCACACGCCAAAAGCCGGACCACCGCTGAAGTTCTGGATTTCGTAGAGAATGGTGCGCAACACCGAAACGCTGTAACGCACGCGGTTTGCACTGATTTCCCGGGTTGCCGTCTGCCACAGCCCGGCCGGATTGGTTTCGCCCAGGAACGCTTCGCCCTGGGGACTCAATCTCAAGCGGACGACCCGCTTGTCGATTTCGTCCTGGTAGCGTTCGATGAGTCCCCGGCGATCCAGGAGCAGCAGGCTTTGGGATACCGTTCCCTTGGTCAGCCCCAGGTACTCAGCCAAGGCCTGGGGCGTGTTGCTGAAGCGGTTGGCCTGCTCAAGAAACAGAAGGGACAACACATGCACTGGCTGCAGTCCGTCTTCGCCGCCGAGCCGCCGAAACTCGGCGCGCATGAGGTTGGCAAGCCGGTTGACGAGGTCCAGAAGGACAATCGGGTTTTTGAGCATGAAAAAATAATATCGACTCAATACTAAAATGTCAAAAAATCGAAAAATGAAAATTTTAATATCGATTCGATACCACAAGAACG
>JAJZPY010000081.1 GCA_021811005.1 Pseudomonadota bacterium | reverse complement strand
CACCAGATTTTCCTGGAGCGCGACACCCCGCAAGTGGAGGTGCAACTTTCCAACAGCAGCGAACCGGTGGACGCGGGCATCTTCCAGGTGGCCGTTTCCGTCACCGTGACGGCGAAGGTGGGCGACAAGACCATGTTCCTGGTGGAAGTGGCCCAAGCCGGCATATTCCGCCTGGAAAACATCCCGGCCGCCGACATGCCCTACGTGCTGGGCGTCACCTGTCCCGGCATCCTGTTCCCGTATGCGCGCGAAGCGGTTTCCGATCTGGTGACCCGCGCCGGTTTCCCGCCCGTGGTGCTCAACCCGGTCAATTTCGAAGCGCTCTTCCAGCAGCGCCTGCAGGAAGCCCAGGCCCAGGCTGCGCCGGCATCACCGGTCACCCAGTAACGCCATGAAACTGGCCATCCTCGGTGCCGGCGCCTGGGGAACGGCCCTGGCCATCAGCTTCATCGGCCGGCATCCCAGCACGTTGTGGGGACGCAATCCGGCCACCATGGGTGAGATGCGCACCAGCCGCATCAACCGCCGCTATCTGCCCAACCACCTGCTGCCGCCGCAGCTTGCCGTAACCGCGGACCTGCATGAAGCGGTGGCCGGTGCCGACCTGGCGATCCTGGCAGTTCCCGTGGCGGCCTTGCGCGACACGCTGCAACAGCTGCGGCATTGCCAGCCGAAATTGCCGCTGCTGTGGGCCTGCAAGGGATTCGATCCGGACAGCGGCTATCTGCCGCACCAGACCGTGGCCGAAACGGTTGCTGCAGGCACCCTGAGCGGCGTGCTGTCCGGCCCCAGCTTTGCCGAGGAAGTCGCTGCCGGCCTGCCGGCGGCCATCACGCTGGCCTCCCCTCACCCTGCCTTCGCCCGGGAAACGGCCCACGCGCTCCATGGGCACCGGCTGCGCCTGTATTCCAGCACCGACCTGGTGGGGGTGGAAATCGCCGGCGCACTCAAGAACGTCATTGCCATCGCCACCGGCCTTTCCGATCAGCTGGGGCTGGGATTCAACGCCCGTGCCGCACTCGTCACCCGGGGCCTGGCTGAAATCGCGCGCCTGGGGGTGGTTCTGGGGGGGCGTTCGGAAACGTTCATGGGCCTGTCGGGACTGGGAGACCTGGTGCTCACCTGCACCGGCCCCCTCTCAAGAAATTACCGCGTCGGGCAGGGACTTGGGCGGGGCGAAACCCTGGCCGAGATTCTCGAAAAGCTGGGCCATGTGGCGGAAGGAGTGACTTCGGCAGCCTCCGCCGTGGCCCTGGCCCGCCACCATCAGGTGGAAATGCCCATCACGGAAGCCGTCCAGGGCGTCCTGGCCGGGGCGCTCACGGCCCATGAAGCCGTGGAAGCGCTGCTTTCGCGCGAACCCCGTTCCGAATAGCCTCGCTATACGGCCCCTGCAAACCCCAGCTGGCGCCAGCCTTCGAACACCATCACGGCCGCCGCGTTGGACAGATTGAGACTGCGGCTGCCCGGCACCATCGGCAGCCGCAGCCGTTGCGTCTCGTCGAATTCCTGCAGTACCGCTTGCGGCAAGCCGCTCGTTTCAGGGCCCAGCAGGAAAACATCGCCCGCCTGGTAGGCCGGTTCCGTATGACGGCGCACGGCCTTGGTGGTGAGGGCAAACCAGCGCCGGCCTTCCAGCGCCTGCCGGCAGGCGCTCCATCCCGCATGCACGCGCATCACGGCGCTTTCGTGGTAGTCGAGGCCGGCCCGGCGCAACTGGCGGTCGGAGATGTCGAAACCGAGCGGTTCGATCAAATGCAGGCGCGCGCCGGTATTGGCGCACAGGCGGATGATGTTGCCCGTGTTGGGCGGAATTTCCGGTTGAAACAGCACCACGTCAAACATGTTCAATCCTCAGAATTCAGGGGCCGGGGTCCTGGCCACCACCCAGGCGCTCACACGGCAGGCTCCCGCCGCTTTCAGGGCACGCGCGGCGGCATCCAGGGTGGCGCCGCTGGTCATGACATCGTCCACCAGGGCCACCCGCAAGCCGGCCACCGGACTGCGGCAGCGAAAAGCCCCGATCAGGTTGTCCCGCCGCCGCACGGCCGTGAGCCCCGCCTGGGCTGGCGTGTCGCGCAACCGTTCCAGGGCCGGCTCCAGTGGCCGGCCGCAGTGAACCGCAACCCGGCGCGCAATTTCGTGGGCCTGATTGTAGCCGCGCCGACGCCATCGCCGCGGCGACAGCGGCATGGCCACCAGCAGGTCCGGCATCTCTCGACCGGCCAGGGCTTGAGACAGCCCGCTGGCCAGCAACGGCGCCAGCTGCAGGGCGCCTCCGTACTTGAGGCGCCTGACCAGGACATCCACCGGATAACGGTACGCGAAAGCGGCCACCGTTTCATCAAAGACCGGCTCAAGCTGCCGGCAGCAGCGACATTCCCCCGCCAGGGGGCTGGCTTCGCCGCAACGGGGGCAAGCGGGCCGCGCGGGCGGCGGCAAGGCGGACCAGCAGCGGGGACACAGCGCAGCGGATGCTTCGTGCGCTGCGCCGCACAGGAAACATTGGTGCGGCCAAAGTGACGACAGGATCATGACGGGACAGACAACGCTGCATGATTTGACAAAGAGGTTGCCGGTCCTTGATCATCCCGGCATGGATACTCATTCTACTGTGTCGCGCACGCAAAACGCGCAACCTTCGCCCTCGAAAAACACCACGGTTTGGTCCGTGGAAGCCGTTGAAGCCCTTTTTGCACTCCCCTTCAACGATCTCATCTGGCGCGCCCAGTCCGTCCACCGCGCCCATTTCGATCCCAACGGGGTGCAGCTCTCCACGCTGCTTTCGGTGAAAACCGGCGGTTGCCCGGAAGACTGCGGCTATTGCCCGCAATCGATCCGGCATCCCACGGCCGTGGCCAACCAGGCCATCCTGTCCACGGAAGAAGTCCTGGTCGCTGCCCGCGCCGCCAAAGACTCCGGCGCCTCGCGTTTCTGCATGGGGGCCGCCTGGCGCAGCCCGAAGGAACGCGACCTGGATGCGGTCATCCACATGATCGAAGGCGTGCGCGCCCTGGGCCTTGAAACCTGCGCCACCCTGGGCATGCTCAAGCCGGCCCAGGCCGAACGCCTGAAACAGGCCGGGCTGGACTATTACAACCACAATCTCGACACGTCCCGCGAGTTTTACGGCGACGTCATCCACACCAGGGACTACCAGGACCGCCTGGACACCCTGCAAGCCGTGCGCCATGCCGGCATGCACGTGTGCTGCGGCGGCATTGTCGGCATGGGCGAAACCCGGCAGGTGCGTGCCGGGCTCCTGACCGAACTGGCCAACCTCGATCCCGCCCCGGAATCGGTCCCCATCAACCTGCTGGTCCAGGTGGAAGGCACGCCGCTCCATGGCACGGAACCGCTCGACCCGTTCGAATTCGTGCGCACCATCGCCTGCGCGCGCATCACCATGCCCGCATCGCGCGTGCGCCTGTCCGCCGGACGGGAATCCCTTTCCGACGAAATGCAGGCCCTGTGTTTTCTCGCCGGAGCCAATTCGATTTTCTATGGCGAACGGCTGCTCACCACCGGCAATCCGGACGTGGAACGGGATCGCCGCCTGTTCGAGCGCCTGGGCCTGCATGCCGAGTGACGCCTGAAACGGCACGCCTGCGCCGCGCTTTTGACCGGCACGCCAGACACCACGCCGAAGGCGCGGTTCTGGCACAAGAGATCGGCCGGCGCCTGCTGGAACACCTGGATTTTCTCAAACCCGCCGCCCATCGCATTCTGGATCTGGGTGCCGGCACCGGAGCGGCAGGCGACGAATTGCGCCGCCTGTTTCCCCAGGCCGAGATCCTGAGCGCGGACTTTTCCTGCGAACTGCTCCGCCTGCACCCTGCCCGCCGTCGTTCCTGGTGGCCGTTCGGAACCGCCGACCGGCGCCACCGGCTGTGCGCAGAGGCCGGGCAGTTGCCGCTCGCGGCAGGCGTTGTCGACCTGGTCTGGGCCAACCTCCTGCTGCCCAGCTGCGACCCGCAAGCCGTGATCCGGGAAGTGCAGCGGGTGCTGGCTCCCGAAGGGCTGTTCATTTTCAGTACGCTGGGACCGGACACCCTGAAGGAACTGAAGCAGGTGTTTGGACGTCAGCCGGACGGTTGCGCCCACCTGCAGGAATTTGCGGACATGCACGATGTGGGCGACGCCCTGGTGCATGCCGGCTTTGCCGATCCGGTCATGGATCGCGAAGACCTGACTGCCACCTACGCCGCCCTGCCCGGCCTGCTGCGGGACTTGCGCCTGCTGGGCGGAATCAACACGCTGGCGGAACGGCGCCGCACCCTCACGGGGGGACAGCGATGGAAAAACCTGATGGCCGAATACGAACGCCTGCGCCGCAGCGACGGCCTGCCGGCCACCTTTGAAATCGTTTACGGCCATGCATGGAAGCCCGCCCCGCGCACCATGCCGGACGGGCGTCCCATCATCGGCCTGAAGGCGGCCTGACGACCTCAGTACATGGGTTTCTTTTCGGCACCGGCGTAGTTGTCGATACCCGTCTGGATTTCCGCCTTGGCTTCTTCCTGACCCACCCAGCCGTCGATCCGGACCCATTTTCCGGGTTCCAGATCCTTGTAGTGCTCGAAAAAGTGGGCAATCTGGTTGAGGGTGAGTTCAGGCAGGTCGCGCGGGCTCTGGATGGGCCGATAAATGTTGCACAGCTTGTCCACGGGCACCGCCAGAACCTTGGCGTCGCCGCCGGCCTCGTCGGTCATCTTGAGCATGCCGATCGGCCGGCAACGCACCACGACCCCGGTAATGAGCGGAATCGGCGTCAGCACCAGCACGTCCACCGGATCGCCGTCAGCCGACAATGTCTTGGGGATGTACCCGTAATTGCAGGGGTAATGCATGGCCGTGGACATGAAACGGTCCACGAACATGGCGCCGGTTTCCTTGTCCAGTTCGTACTTGATGGGTTCGCCGTTCATCGGGATTTCGATGATGACGTTGAAATCGTTGGGAATGTCGCGCCCAGCCGGCACTCGATCGAGATTCATAACCTGCTTCCTGATATATAAAGAAAACCGGGCGTCATTATAGCGCTGCCGGAGCGCTCCCGCTTCTGCTAAACTGGGTGCCCCTTTTTCATTCGCGCGGTTTGCAGGCCAAGTCGGAAGGAATCCGTTCATGCATGTCGTCGTTCTGGGCGCTGGCATCCTGGGTGTGAGCAGCGCCTGGTACCTGCGCCAGGAAGGCCACGAAGTCACCGTGGTCGAACGCCAGCCCGGTGCCGCACTTGAAACCAGTTTTGCCAATGGCAGCCAGTTGTCCGTGGGCCACGTGGAGCCCTGGGCCAGCCTTGAAACCCTGCCGCAGCTGTGGAAATGGGGTTTCAGCGAAAGTGCGCCGGTGCTGTTCCGGCCGCGCGCCGACCTGGCCCAGTGGCAGTGGGGCGCACGGTTCTTTCTCGAATGCTGGCCCGCGCGGAACCGGCATAACCTGCGCCAGCTGCTCAACCTCGGGCTGTACAGCCGTGCCGCACAGCAGGCGTTGCGGGCCGAAGTCGGCATCGAATTCCAGGCCATCGACCGCGGCATCCTCAATCTGTACGCCACTCCGGCGGAATGGGCTCGCGGCAGCCGGGCTGCCGCAGAAATCACCCGGCTGGGCTATCCGCGCCATCGCATCACCCGCGAAGAAGCACTTCGCATCGAGCCGGCCCTGGGCGGCACGCGCGCCCCCTGGATCGGCGCCACTTATACGCCCGGCGACGGGTCTGGCGACGCGCATCAATGGACCCAGGCCCTGGCCGAAAAATGCCAGGCGCTGGGCGTCGTGTTTCATTTCAACCAGTCCGTGCTGGGGCTGGCGGAAGAAGCCGGCCGCATCACCGGCGTGCGCCTGTCCGGCCGGGAGACGCTGCTGGGCGCCGATGCCGTGGTGGCGGCGCTGGGCAGCTACACGCCCCTCCTGCTGCGTCCGCACGGCATCCGCATGCCCGTCTATCCCGTCAAAGGCTACTCGGCCACGGTCCCGCTGTTGCGGCCGGAAGCGGCGCCCCAGGTCAGCATCACCGACGATGCATGGAAAATGGTGTTCAGCCGCCTGGGCGATACCCTGCGCATTGCCGGAACCGCGGAATTTACGGGTTACGACACCCGCCTCAACGAAGCCCGCTGCAACGCCCTGATCGAACGCACGCGCCTGCTTTTCCCGGAAGCGGCCGATTACGGCCAGCCCACGTTCTGGGCCGGACTTCGTCCCGCCACGCCTTCCAACCGCCCGCTCATCGGGCGTACCCGGATACCCAACCTGTTTCTCAACACGGGGCACGGCACGCTGGGCTGGACCACGGGCTGCGGCAGCGGCAAGGCGCTGGCCGCGATCGTTTCGGGACGCCGCCCGGAAGTGGATTTCAGCTTTTCAGGGCTTTGAAAAGGAAGGGAAGGCTGCGGTCCAGCCGGTAGTCGATGCCGGAATGGGTGTCGTCGAATTCTTCGTAGCGATGGGGAACACCCAGGCGAACGAGCTGCTGCGACAGCTGGCGGCTGCCGAAATGGATGTGATACTGGTCGCGCCAGCCGCAATCGATGAACAGCGCCTTGAGCGATTTGAGCGCCTTGGCATGCTGCCCCACCATGTGAACGGGATCCTGCGCAAGCCAGCGATTCCAGCGTTCGGGAATCAGCGCCCCGCTGTCCAGGTGAAACGGCAGCCTGAACCCGTTGGGCGCCCGCGGATCGGGATCATAGCTGGCGGCCATGCACAGATTCATGAGGGCATGGGTTTCGGCGTGGGAGGGCTTTGATTCCTGCCACACGTGTTCCAGGAAACGCTTTACCCGGCCATCGTCCAGCCCTTTCCCCAGGCCGCGCTCCGCTTTCACCCGGAACGATCCGGGCCTGGCTTGCGGCTTGCCGTAGCGCGCCAGCACGTTCAGGGTATTGGGCCAGTCGCTGCGATAGACGAAATCGAAGTAGGCATCGCCGGAATGGTTGGCCACGCCGCCCCAGACCTGCGGGTATTTCATGCCGTGCACCATCGCGCCATAGCCCCCCGAAGACTTGCCGAACACCCCACGATGCTCGCGTGAGGCCAGGGTACGGAATTCACGGTCGATGAACGGAACGATTTCGCGCGTCAGGTAATCCGCATAGCGGCCGATGGCACTGGAATTGATGTATTGGGTGCCGCCCAGGGCCGTGAAGCAGTCGGGGAACACCAGAATGACCGGACCCAGCGCCTTTTCGTGGATCAGCCGTTCTATCCGCTCCGGAATGTTCTCGTCGAGAGGCCGCCAGTTCACGTGACCGTGGCCGGCCCCCAGGTAACCGGCCAGGTCATAGAACACGGGGAATCGCCGGCCCTGAAAGGCCGGCTGGTCGTACTGCGGCGGGAGCCAGACCGGAAAACGGCGCAGTGCCGGATCGCCCAGCGGATTATCCGCCAGCACCCGGGACTGGTGCTCCACCCACACCAGGCGCCCTGCTGCCCCCTGGGGCCGTTTGAGCGCCATGGCGGGTTGGGTCAGCCCGTGACGCGGCGACGGTATTCGCCGGTGCTGGTGTCGATTTCGATCCGGTCGCCGGTCTCGCAGAACAGCGGCACGGAAATGGTGAAGCCGTTCTTCAGGCGGGCGGGCTTCAGCACCTTGCCGGACGTGTCGCCACGCACGGCAGGCTCCGTGTATTCGATTTCACGCACCAGCGAACTGGGCAATTCCACGGAAATGGCACGGCCTTCATACAGCGTGATTTCCCCGGGCATGCCGTCTTCAAGGTAGTTGAGCGCATCGCCCAGGCTTTCCTTGTCCATTTCGTGCTGGTTGTACTCGCTGTCCACGAACACGTAGGAAGGATCGGCATAGTACGAGTAGGTCACTTCCTTGCGCTCAAGGATCACCTGGTCGAGCTTGTCGTCGGCCTTGTACACCACTTCGCTGGCCGCGCCGGTCAGCAGGTTCCTGAGCTTCATCTTGACGACGGCCGCGCTGCGTCCGCCCTTGTTGTATTCGGTCTTCTGGATGACCATGGGGTCTTTGCCGACCATGATCACGTTACCGGAACGAAGTTCTTGTGCCTGTTTCATGCGCCTGATTCCTGGGGGAAGAATTAAAAATTAACTGTAAATTATAACAATTTATCAACAAAATCCGCAAGATTGCTCACCAGATCCGGGCCGGCTGCAAGCTGCCCGGCCCAGGTCGCGGCATGGGCCGTCCACAGCGGCCAGTCGCCGGAGAGCGCATTCCAGGCCTCGCCCAGGTGCCCTTCTCCGTTCCAGGCCAGGAACAGATCATGGACCCGTTGCGCCACCGGAGGTTCAAGGCCGGCCAGGTATTTTTCCAGGAACGCTTCCAGCTTGATGCGATGGGCGTCCCCGGGTTGCGGATAAATGTGCCAGGCCATGGGCCTGGCGGCCCACTGGGCTCGGACAAAGGAGTCCTCCCCGCGCACGAAGTTGAAATCGGCTGCCCACAGCAGAGGGTCGTAATCCACCTGGTCCCGGAACGGGATCCAGGCCAGGGTCAGGGCTCCCAGCGTCGCCCGGTTCTCGCCGGCGGGGCGCCGGGCCTGATGGGCCGCACGCGCCGCCAGCGGCGTGTGGTCAGGAATCAGGCAGCGCACGGGTTGTTTCGAAGCGGCCCAGGCGTCAAAAAGATCATGCACCTGCACGGTGTCGTAGCCGAACAGCGTCACCACCCGCTCTTGCGCTGCCGGGGGTGGCAGGGCCAAGTCCTGCCAGAAGCGATGCCGTGCCGCCGGCGTGCCCTGGAACGCATCGCGTGCCGCCAGCAGGTCGCGCTCGCGCAACAGCCCGCCGGTCTCAGGCCCAAACCCGGGAAAGAAGAAATGGCGTGTCAGGAGATGGCGGGGGTGGGGTGACGGCAGCCGGTGACAACGCCCGACCCAGTCTTCCGCGCTCAGGTATTCCAGATTGATCCAGGGCGGGGCAGGACTGCGGTCGGCCATGGCTTCCACGTATTGGGGCGGCGCTTCACAAGCAAAAGTTTCCACCACCACGTCCGCCACGGCACCGAGCGGCCTGCCCCAGCGCGTCACCGTGATGCCGCCGACGGTTTGCGCTTCCGCATCCGGGCGCACGCGCCGGTCCAGTCTCGCCAGGGTGGCCATGTCGTCGATGATGAGGCGGACATCGGCCCCCCGCTCCGCCTGGAGCTGGCGCGCCAGACGCCAGGCGACGCCGGCGTCGCCGAAGTTGTCGATGACCTTGCAGAAAATATCCCAGCGCATCGGCCAGGGTGCGTCAGGCCTTGTTGAAGTTGGCGGCCAGTGCGGCACCGGCTTCAGCGATGAGGCCGTCCTGGAACGACTGAACGCCGGAGACGCCGATGGCGCCGATCATTTCCCCCTTGTTCATGAGCGGCACGCCGCCCTCGATCGGCATGACCGGCAGATTGAGTATGACCGAGCGGCCTCCCAGGATGCTTTCCTCCAGCTTCTGTGTGGGGCGGCGAAAAAGGAATGCCGTGCGGGCCTTGGCCTGGGCCACTTCGACCGAGCCCAGCTGG
>JAJZPY010000080.1 GCA_021811005.1 Pseudomonadota bacterium | reverse complement strand
ATCATCGCCACCAAGGGCACCCTGGACATGGCTTACCCGCCGTTCATCCTGGCGTCCACGGCGGCCGCCCTGGGCTACGACGTCCAGGTGTTTTTCACTTTTTATGGCCTGCAGCTGCTGCGCAAAGACCTGTCTGACGTAAAGATCAGCCCGCTCGCCAACCCGGCCATGCCCATGCCGGTGCCCATGCCGGTGTTCGTGCAGATGCTGCCCGGCATGGAAACCATGGCCACGATGATGATGAAGGACAAGCTCAAGAAGAAAGGCGTGGCTTCCCTCGAGGAACTGCGCAGCCTGTGCCTGGAGGCGGACGTGAAATTCATCGCCTGCCAGATGACGGTGGACCTGTTCGATTTCGAGAAAAGCGATTTCATCGACAACATCGAATATGGCGGGGCCGCCACCTTCATGGAATTTGCCGGAGATACGGACATCTGCCTGTTTGTCTGAACGACGGGAGCAGTAGAAACACCTAATTATTATTAAATAAAGGACGAGGAGACGGGCATGACCAAGCGCAGCGTGGTGCTGTCACTGGTGATTGCGGGCGGGCTGGTTTCGCCGCTGGCGCAGGCCACCAATGGCTATTTTGCAATCGGCTACGGACAGAAGTCCGTGGGCATGGGCGGCGTGGGCATCGCCCTGCCGCAGGACGCGATGGCAGCCGCGTCCAACCCTGCCGGCATGGTGTGGGTGGGCGATCGCGTGGACCTGGGCCTGGAATGGTTCCGTCCTGACCGCAGTTCCGACATCGTGGACAACGGGGTGCCCGGGGTGAACGGCCACTATGACGGCAATGCCACGCGCGACTTTTTCATTCCCGAGTTCGGCTACAACCACATGGTGGACGACCGCATGTCACTCGGGGTGGCCGTGTTCGGCAACGGCGGCATGAACTCCGACTACAGCACCAACCCCTTCGGGGTGTACGCCCAGATGGGCGGGGTGTCCAATCCCGGCGCCGCCGGGGTGAACCTGGCCCAGCTGTTCGTGTCGCCCACCTGGTCCATGAAGCTCAATCCGTCCAATTCCATTGGGGTGTCCCTCAACCTGGCGTATCAGCAGTTTTCCGCCAAGGGCTTGTATGCGTTCGGGCAGATTTCCAACAACCCGTCCGCGCTCACCAACAATGGCACGGACTATTCCACCGGCTATGGCGCGCGCATCGGCTGGACCGGCAAGGTGACCGACGCGGTCACCCTGGGCGCCACCTACCAGACCCGCACCATCATGGGCAAGCTCAACAACTACAGCGGGCTGTTTGCCGGCCAGGGTGAATTCGACATTCCGGCCAACTATGGGGTCGGGCTTGCAGTGAAAGTCACCCCGGCCACCACCATCGCGGCGGACGTGGAACGCATCCAGTACGGCGGCGTGGCGTCCGTTTCCAATCCCCTCGTCTTTCCGCCCACCGGTCCGGCCACCATGCTGGGCGGCGGCCAGGGCTCGGGGTTCGGCTGGCAGGACATGAACGTGTTCAAGCTGGGCGTAGCCCATGCCTACAGCTCCACCCTGACGGTGCGCGCTGGCTGGAACCACAACAACCAGCAGATTCCCACTTCCCAGACCTTTTTCAACATTCTGGCTCCCGGCGTGGTGCAGGACCATGCCACTCTGGGCGCCACGTGGAAACTGCCCAACAAGGGTGAACTGACCGTGGCCTACATGCACGCGTTCAGCAAAACGGTCAGCGGCAGCGGTTCCATTCCGGCCGGTTTTGGCGGCGGCAACGCCAACATCCGACTGTCGGAAGACCAGTTGGGCATTTCCTACGGCTGGTAAACGGCTTCTCCAGGTCTGAGCTTGCGTCTGCTCAGATGCCCGCCGCTCACCCGGGTGGCGGGCTTTTTTTTTACCCCCATGAGGAGGTTTTTCCATGACCACCCTGTTTCGTTTCCTGCTGGCAGCGCTGTGCCTGGCCGCTTCCCTGGCCTCTGCGGACGACGCGCTGCTCAAACCTTTTTTGCTATTCTCCCACGGGCCGGGGACGATCGCCGAGAAAAGCGCCGCCGCGGAATCCGCGCTCACCGCCCAGGGGTTTAGCGTGGCCGGGCGCTACGAGCCCTATCCCGGAGCCCTGATCCTGGTGGTGACCAGTCCCGAGCTGCTGGCCAACGCGGCGGCGTCGGAACACGGCGGCTTCGGCGCCGCCCAGCGCGTGGCCTTCACCCAGGCGGGCCATGAAATCCAGGTGAGCGCCACCAATCCGCGCTACATGGCGCAGGCCTATCGCATGAAAGGGGACCTGGGCGGGGTGGCGGACAAGCTGGGTGCTGCCCTGGGCCAAGGCGAACCGTTCGGGGCGAAAGGGCTCACTGCGGAAGCCCTGCGCCACTACCACTACATGTTTGGCATGGAGTATTTCACCGACCCCAGCGTGCTGGGCCATTTCCCCAGCCATGAGGCGGCGCTGGCGGCGGTGGAGAAGGGGCTGGGCGCGCACCGCGCGGGCGTCACGCGCGTGGCCCGCGTGGATCTGCCGGGTGGGCAGGAAACCCTGTTCTCGGTGGGCATGAAGGCGCCCGAAGGCGGCTCCAAATACATGGACGACCGCTTCATCATGAGCGAAATCGATTTCCGCGACATCAAGTCCACCGCGCACCTGCCCTACGAGCTGCTGGTGTCCGGCAATGACGTGCTGGCCCTTTACGCGCGCTTTCGCATCGCCATCGATTTTCCAGATCTGGCCATGGTGGGTGCCAACAGCTTCGTGAACATCATGCAGACGCCGGGTGCCATCGAAACGGCGCTGAAGGAGACGGTCAGTCCCTGATGCGGTCCAGATAGCGCGCGCGGTAGAGCAGGCGCGGGTGCTGCGGATTGTCGCGGAACGCGCTGCGGTCGTGCAGCACGTTGTTGCACAGCAGCCCCATGCCGGGCTCCAGGCGCACCCGGAACAGCGCGCTTTGCGGCGGATGTTCCAGCAGGTCTTCCAGCGCCGCCACTGCCGCGCGCGTGCGCTCATCCGGCTTCCAGGCGATGCTGCGCGTGCGCGCCGTGTAGCGCATGTGCAGGTGTCCTGCCGCCGTCACTGAAAACACCGGACCGGCCTGCGGCGGGCGCACGCCGTCCTGTTCGTCCAGCCGCTCGGGAATGACCATGGCGTCCGGCTGCATGAGGGCGCGGATGTGTTCGGGGTCGCGCTCGCGCAGGTGCAGGTACGCCAGTTCATGGTCCATCAGGCGGTTTTCGCCGCCCGCCTCGGCATTGCGCACGCAATGCAGCAGCATGCCCTGGATGAGGCGTTCGGGCGGATTGTAGTAGCCGTCCGTGTGCCACTTGATGGCGCGGTCGGTGTAGGGAATGTAGGTGACGGCGGTGCCGGTGCCGTGCACGCTGATGCGCGACAGGCCGTCCTCTTCCGACAGCCAGTTGGCGTCCAGCTGGTGCAGCCCGAACTGTGCCCCCAGCTGGCGCGGCACCTGCGGGTCGTCGTCGGTGACGGGACTGTGGTAAATGGCCATGTTGCAGCGGTGCACGCGCGCCAGCAGCGCGTCGTGCTCGGCAGGGGTGATGGCGCGCGGATCACGCACGGCCACGATCAGGTCATCCGCGCGCAACGGGCGCTCGTCCAGCTTGCGCGCGCGCCATTCGGCGTAGGTGCGGGGGTCGGCCAGGTCGAAGGGGGAGGCCACGCTCACTCCGGGCAGGTGACGGAACCGGTCTGGGGCGGAGGCGGGGGTTGTCCGTCGAACAGGTTGGCGAAGGCCCTCTCCAGGGTATCCATGGCTTCCGGCGCTTCGATGCTCATCATCTGGTCCGCCACCCATTGCTGGTCGGGGCCGTGCATGACCGATTCCATGGCATGGCCCAGGCAGCGCACGAAGGCAAAATTCAGGCCGCCCGGCTCGTACTCGAAGGCGGCATAATCTTCGGCCGCCTGGTTGAGGCGCTCGATGAAACGCGACTTGATGTCGCGCGCGGGTTCCCCCAGCAGGTCGCTGCGGTTTTCCGCCAGGATGTCGCCCACGCGGTGGGCCAGCGCCGTGATGAAAGCCACCCGCAGGTTCCAGGCCTGGCGGCGGTGGGCAATGCGGTCGGCCACCTGCACCAGAAACACCAGAAACTCCTGCATGAAATCGAAGTACTGCGGTCCCACGTCCACGGCGAACTGCGCCTTGCGCGTGTTCTTGAGGGCGTTCTGGGCCACGCGCCAGGCAATGAAGGCCACGGCGCTGGCGATTTCCTCGGGGGTTTTTTCCCGGTCGCTTTTAAACCAGCGGCTGCGCACGCGCATGGAACGGCCTCAACCTTTACGGATGAAAAAAGCGTATTCCCCGGCGGCGGTTTCCATCGTGTCGAGCAGGGTCATGTGGGTGGTCGCGGCCCAGCCCCCGATGTCGTCGCGCACGCCCGGGCAGTTGCTCATGAGCTTGAGCACTTCCCCCGCGCGCATGCCGTTGAGCAGCCGTTTGGCTTCCAGGATGGGGCCGGGGCAGGACACGCCGCGCATGTCGAGCACGGCCTGCGGTTCCGCCACCGCGTGCCCGGGCCCTTTCTGGATGTAATAGCCGGTGCCGTTCTGTCCCTGTTTTTCCGTGCGCAGCAGGCGGTTGCCGGTTTGTCGCGCCCACGCCAGCAGGTCGGCATGGGTGCCCGGACAGTCGGACAGGAGCAGCAGCACCTGGTTTTCCTCCAGGGCGTCCACCATGCGCTTGGCGGCCAGCAGCGGGCCGGGGCAGGTCAATCCCTGCAGGTCGAGAACGGCATCGGCTCCGGATGCGTTCATCAATAGCCTCCTTTGCCATAAGGCTTGGGCAGGCCCGAAATCTTGGCGGCCTGCTTGGCCGGCCCCATGGGGAAAAGGTCGTACAGGAACTTGCTGTCCGCTTCCGGCATGAAGTCCTGAATGTCCTTGAGCATGTTGCGGAAATTCGGGGTCTGCCCGTGTTCCTTGTATTCCTCGCGCATGTACTGCACGATCAGCCAGTGGGTGGGGGTGAGGTCGAGGCCTTCTGCCGCCGCGATGACCGCCACCGCGTCGTCGTCATAGTTGGGTTCCAGCAGGTAGCCTTCGTCGTCGGTGGCGCATTCCACGCCGGATATCATGTAAGTCATGAGTGCGTCCTTGGGTCCGAGATTCATTCCAGATTGGGGATGGCCTTGTAGGGCACGAAAATGCCGCAGCCCAGGTGGCGCGCGTGGCCCAGGCCGCTGGCTTGCAGGCGCAGGGACTGTTCGCCCTTGAGGTGGTGCACCACCAGGCTGAAGCCGCGCAGCGTCACATTGTCGCAGCGCAGCATGCGCTCCCGGCCGCAAATCCACTGGCCCTGCACGCCCATTTCGTCCAGTTCCCGGCGCACCTGTTCGCCAAAGGCCGTTTCTTCCAGTTCGGTGACCACCAGCGCCGCATGCAGGGTGGGATGGCCGTGGAGCGGACGCTCTTCGGCCGCGCCCACTTCCAGCAGGGTGCCGCTGCCCAGGTCCAGGGTCACGCCTTCCAGCGCGCGCGCCTCGTCCAGCCGCGCCATGGGCAGGCGCAGCACCAGGCGCGCCCGGCGCGGCAGCCACAGGCCGCCGCTCTGTTCGGTGCCGCGCAGGGGCAGCAGGCCCGCGGTCGGTTCCTCGGCCAGCCAGGGCAGGGCGGTGCTCACCGACTGCCACAGGCGCTGGGCATAGCCGGACGGCACGAACTGCCCGCGCAGCGCGAAGGCGAGGTCGGTCACGGGGCTGCTTTCGCTCACGTCCGCGGTCCTTGTTCGGTGGCCCATTGCTGCAGCACAGCAGCGAGGGCGCTGGCCGTCACGGGGTCGATGTCAAAGATGGTGAACCGCTTGCCTTCGCGGATTCGCAGTCGCATCAGGGGCATGCCGCCCTCCACATGTTCAATCTGTTGCACTTCGATTTCCTGCTGGCCCAGGGGGACGGTAAAGCGGGCCAGCGAAACAATTTCAGCCATGGTCACGATTCCTGATTGGGGCGTCTATAGCCACTAGAGGGGGGGCGACGCGTAACCCATCGGATATCCGCATCCCCCCCCATTGGGGTTATTTCATGCCGGTGGGAGTTCAGTGATGATGGCATACAAATAACAAATTTTGGAATCGCTGCAGCAGATCACGATTCGATTGCTCGTTCCCGCATCGCGGGCGACCCACAAAGTGCAAGAGGAGGAGACATGGCTAAGAAGATGCACGACACGCCCAACCTGGACGAGCTCGAGTCCGGACCGTGGCCCAGTTTCGTTACAGGTCTCAAGCGGCTGGCCGAAGACAAGGACCAGATGGTGGACTTGCTGGGCCAGCTTGAAACGTCCTACAAAACCAAGAAAGGTTACTGGAAAGGCGGCACCGTCGGCGTGTTCGGCTACGGCGGCGGCGTCATTCCCCGCTTCACCGAACTGAAGGACGAAAACGGCGAACCCGTCTACAAGGACGCCGCCGAATTTCACACCCTGCGCGTGATGCCGCCCCCCGGCATGCATTACAACACCGACGTGCTGCGCAAGATGTGCGACATCTGGGAGCGCCACGGTTCGGGCCTGATCGCCTTCCACGGCCAGTCCGGAGACATCATGTTCCAGGGCGCCACCACGGAAAACGTGCAGAAGGCTTTCGACGAAATCAACGAACTGGGCTTTGACCTGGGCGGCGCCGGTCCCGCGGTGCGCACCTCCATGTCCTGCGTGGGCCATGCCCGCTGCGAGCAGTCCTGCTTCGACGAAGCGCGCGCCCACCGCACGGTGGTCAACAATTTCCTGGACGACATCCACCGTCCGTCGCTGCCCTACAAGTTCAAGTTCAAGTTTTCCGGCTGCCCCAACGACTGCATGAACTCCATCCAGCGCGCCGACATGTCCGTGATCGGCACCTGGCGCGACAACATCCAGGTGGACCATGCCCTGGGACGTGAATGGTTCAAGAAGCAGGGCCTCAACCGCCTGGTGAATTCCGTGGTGGCGCGCTGCCCCACCAACGCCATCCGCGTGAAGGACGCCGGCAAGGGGCGCAACGAAGGGCATTACTCCAGCCTGGAGCTGAACGACGCGCAATGCATGGAAATCGACAACAAGAGCTGCGTGCGCTGCATGCAGTGCATCAACGCCATGACCGGGGCGCTGGCGCCGGGCAAGGACCGCGGCGCCACCATCCTGGTGGGCGGCAAGCGCACCCTCAAGATCGGCGACCTCATGGGGACCGTGGTGGTGCCGTTCATGAAGCTCGAGAGCGAGGAAGATTACGAGCAGCTCACCGAACTGGCCCAGAAGATCATCGACTTCTTTGCCGAGAACGCGCTGGAACATGAACGCACCGGCGAAATGATCGAACGCATCGGCCTCGTGAACTTCCTGGACGCCATGGAACTGCCGGTGGATCCCAACATGGTCAATTCCCCGCGCATGAACCCCTATGTGCGCACCGACGGCTGGGACGAGGAAGTGGCCAAAATCAATGCCCGCAAACAGGCGGCAGGAGGAGAGTGACCGTGAGCCAACCCCAACTGCGGCGCCCCGTGGAAAGCGGCGTGCCGGACAACAAGCAGTACATGCACCCGACCCTGCTCAAGAACTACGGCAACTGGAAGTATCACGACCGGCCGCGCCCGGGCGTGCTGCACCACGTGTCCCATTCGGGCGAGCACGTGTGGTCGGTACGGGCCGGCACCCAGCGCCAGATGGACGTGTACACCATCCGCAAGCTGTGCGACATCGCCGACCGCTTCGCCGAAGGGCACGTGCGCTTCACCATCCGCTCCAACATCGAGTTCATGGTGGCGGACCAGGCCAAGGTGGCACCGCTCATTTCGGAACTGGAAGCCAACGGCTTTCCCGTGGGCGGCACCGGCAACTCCATTTCCATGATCGCCCACACCCAGGGCTGGCTGCATTGCGATATTCCCGGCACGGACGCCTCCGGCGTGGTGAAGTCGCTCATGGATGAACTGATCGACGAGTTCCGTCGCGAAGAAATGCCCAACCGGGTGCACCTGTCCACCTCCTGCTGCGAAATCAACTGCGGCGGGCAGGCCGACATCGCCATCATCGTGCAGCACACCAAGCCGCCCAAGATCAACCACGACCTGGTGGCCAACGTGTGCGAACGGCCCGCCGTGGTGGCGCGCTGCCCGGTGGCGGCCATCCGTCCGGCCATGGTGAACGGCAAGCCGTCGCTGGAAGTGGACGAAGAAAAATGCGTCTGCTGCGGGGCCTGCTATCCGCCTTGCCCTCCCATGCAGATCAACGATCCGGACCATTCCAAGATCGCCATCTGGGTAGGCGGCAAGAATTCCAACGCGCGCGCCAAGCCCACTTTCATGAAGATGGTGGCTTCGGGCCTGCCCAACAACCCGCCGCGCTGGCCGGAAGTGGCCGACGTGGTGAAACGCATCCTGCGCGTGTACAAGGAAGACGGCCGCGCCTGGGAACGCCTGTCGGACTGGATCGACCGCATCGGCTGGCCGCGTTTCTTCGAGCTCACCGAACTGCCGTTCACCAAGTACCTGGTGGACGATTGGCGCGGCTCGCGGGCCAACCTGAACGCTTCGGCCCACATCCGCTTCTGAGGCCCGCATGAAATTCGGCATCCTCGTCAACGAAGGACCTTACCAGCACCAGGCGTCCGACACCGCCTACCTGTTCTGCAAGGCGGTGTTGGCCCAGGGGCACGAGATTTTCCGGGTGTTCTTTTATCACGACGGCGTGAACAATTCGTCGCGCCTGACCGAACCGCCCCAGGACGACCGCAACATCGTGGCGCGCTGGAGCAAGCTGGCCGAAGAGCACGGCGTGGACCTGGTGGTGTGCGTGGCCGCGGCCCTGCGGCGCGGCATCAAGGACGAAAACCTGGCTCCCGGCTTCCGCATTTCGGGGCTGGGGCAGCTGGTGGAAGCCGGCATCCAGGCCGACCGCCTGGTGACCTTTGGAGATTGAGGCCGTCATGAGCGAAGAACCCGGCATCAAGAAATTCATGTTCGTCAACCGCAAGGCGCCCTACGGCACGGTGTATGCGCTGGAGGCGCTGGAAGTGGTCCTGATCACGGCCGCCTTCGACCAGGACGTGTCGCTCGCGTTTCTGGACGACGGCGTGTTCCAGTTGCGCAAGGGCCAGCAGACCAAGGGCATCGAAACCAAGAACTTCTCGCCCACCTACCGGGCGCTGGAAGGGTACGACATCGAAAAGCTGTACGTGGAAAAAGAGGCGCTCCAGGCGCGCGGCCTCACCGAAGACGACCTGCTGGTGGACGTCACGGTGCTCGACCGCAAGGCCCTGGGCGCATTGATGGACGAACAGGACGTGATCCTGAGTTTTTGAGGAGAGGGGCATGCTGCATATCGTGAACAAATCCCCTTTTTCCAGCCAGGCCCTGGATTCCTGCGTCCAGGCAGCGTCCGGCGGCGACCTGCTGCTGATCGAGGACGGGGTCTATGCCGCGAGCTCCGGCACGGTGGCGGACCGCTTCATGCGCGACATCATGAAGCGCTTTCGCGTCTTTGTGCTGGGTCCCGACCTGGAAGCGCGCGGACTGGCTGATCGCCTGATCGACGGCATCACTCCGGTGGATTATGCCGGGTTCGTCGATCTGGTGGCCGGGAACAAAACCTGCCAGTCCTGGCTATAACGACTACAACGAGGAGAAATAAA
>JAJZPY010000079.1 GCA_021811005.1 Pseudomonadota bacterium | reverse complement strand
CTTCGTCTGCTCAACGGCCAGCTGACCCATCAGGCAGCCATGATTGCTTACAACAACGATTATCAGATGATGATGATCGTGACGATTGCCGTGTTGCCCTTGCTGCTGCTATTGCGCCCGCCCGCGAACAAGCCTCGCGCAGCTGAAATGGCCCCCATGGAGTAGTTGCATGAAACCTGCAATTTCCTTGTTTATGACGCTCGCTTTCAGCCTGTCCGCCTGCTCCACAGGGCCTGACTTCAAAACGCCTGACGCACCCGCCACGAAAACCTATGTTTCCGAACAGGAAGTCCTGACCCCGGACCAGCGCGTTGCCCTGGGGCAGAAAATCGAAGCCGAATGGTGGACCTTGTTGGGCTCGCGTGAACTTGACGACCTGATTCGCCGTGCCATGACCGAAAACCACGACCTGTCGGCGGCCCGGGAAACGCTCGCCCAGGCGCAAGCCTCGGTCAGCGCCGAAAGCAGCAGCCTGATGCCCCAGGCATCGCTGAATGCCCTGGCCGGCCGCCAAAAGTATGGCGTGGCCCTGTTTGGCCCTTCGAATTTTTTCATTCCCCCGTTCACCTACTACGAAGCCGGCCCTGCCTTGAGCTGGACCCTCGACTTGTTCGGAGGCGGCCAGCGTCGCGTGGAAAGGCAGCAGGCGTTGGCCGACTACCAGCACCAGGAACTGGAGGCCCTGTATGTGGCCCTGACCGGAAACGTGGTGTCGCAGGCCGTTGAACTTGCTGCGCTCCGGTCGCAAATCGATGCCGCCGAGAACATGGTTCAGGCGGACGAGAAAACGCTTGCCCTGGTCAGGGCGGCACAGGAAGCCGGCGCTGCGGCACGCATCGACGTCCTGAATGCCCAAAGCCGGCTGGCGGCTGACCGGGCCCAATTGCCTGAACTGAAACAACGTTACAGCCAGAGTACCCACATGCTGGCCGTGCTGGTCGGCCAGTCGCCGGGAGACTGGGCCCCGCCGCATCTGAGCTTCAATCAGCTCACCCTGCCGACCACCTTGCCGGTGAGTCTGCCGTCCGAGCTGGTTCACAAGCGTCCCGACATCCTGGCAGCGGAGGCCAACCTGCATGCGGCCAGTGCAACCATTGGCATCGCAACGGCCAACCTGTACCCCAGCCTGACCTTGAGCGCCGACATGTTCCAGGAAGCCCTTTCGCCTTCCCGCCTCTTTTATGGGGCCAGCAATGCCTGGGCGCTGGCGGGTGGGCTGTCCGTGCCTGTGTTCAACGGAGGCATGCTGTCAGCCCAGAAAGAGGAAGCGGAACACGGCTATCAGGCCGCCTTGTCGCAGTACCGGCAAACGGTGGTACGGGCATTTGGCCAGGTGGCGGATGCCCTGACGGCGCTATCCCATGACGATGAAGCGCTCAACGCCCTGAACGAAAGCGAGGAAACCGCACATGATGCGCTGGAGGTCGCCAGGAAAAAGCGGGAGGCAGGGAGCGGCAGCCTGCTTGAAATTGAATCGGCCCAGCGCAACTATGCACAGGCCCAATTGCAACGCCTCGAGGGGCAAACACGGCAATTTCTTGATGTCACGCAGCTGTTTGTGGCGCTTGGCGGCTCGCCAACCAGCGAAGTCGCGGCCAGCGCCAGAGAGGCCGGGGAGCAAAAATAAAGAAGGCTGAGCCTTTCGGCCCAGCCCCGTGATGTGGCGCGCCCGGCAGGATTCGAACCCACGACCCCTTGGTTCGTAGCCAAGTACTCTATCCAACTGAGCTACGGGCGCATTTTGTGAATTATAGCACGGATTCTCGCTTTGCCGAAAAACCGGGGAGCCACGGCGTTACGGCGTCACTTTGACCTCCAGGCCCAGGGCCCGTATCCGGTTTCCCAAAGCTTCCAGCCAATCCGGGGGTACTGCGGCAATCCTCGCCGCTTCAGGCTGGTGTGAAGGGCGGGCCAGGCTGTAGAGCAACACGCCGCGGATCGGAATGCCTTGCTTCAGGGCAAGCTGCAAGAGGTTCAGGTAGGCTGATTTCTCCGCTTCATCCGGGACGGATCCATCCCAGGCGGTCATGCAGGTCTGGATCCAGGTTGGACAGGCATTGGCCGTTGCGGCAAGACGTTTGAGCAGCAATTCCGGGCTGAGGTTCACCTGGTTGATGCGCAGAATGTCTTGCGCGCGACCCCGGTCCGCCTTGAACCATATTTCGCCACCCGCTTCGGCCATGGCCCGGAAAGCGCGCTGAACGTCCGGTTGCAAGGCAAAGCTGCCATTGGTGATGACCACCAGCTTGACCTTTCCTGCCAAAGAACGATGCTGGAGCGCTTCGATCGCGATTGCAACCGCCTCTTCAAAGTAGTCGGCGCTGGTGGGCTCCCCGTTTCCCGAAAAGGCAATGTCATTAAGGCGTCGCAGCCCCTCGCTCACATAGGCTTCCATGAAACCGCCTTCCAGAACTTCGGACAACATCAGATCCAGTTCGGAACGCAGTTTCCCAAGATCGGTTGCGGGCGCGGCGCCGCGCTTCAGGTTGGGGACCTGGCAGTAGACGCAGGCCCAATTGCAGGCATGGTTGGTATTCAGGTTGATGCCGAGGGAGACGCCGGCCGCGCGACGCGACACGACCGGATACACGTAGGTCAGCCCCAGAATGTCCCGGTTGTGGTTGTCGAAGGAGAGCTGCTTTTCAACCATCTGACGCTCACACGATCCGGGCATCCAGCGTGCCAAGTACGCCGAAATCACAATGGATGGCATCACCCGGCTCAATCCGGACCGGAGTCACCACGGTCCCGGTGGTGACGATATCGCCCGCCCGCAGTCCCGTGCCCAATGCGGAAAGTTCGTTGGCAATCCATACCAAGGCGATTTTGGGATCCCCCAGAACCATTGCCCCCGTGCCCTTCTCCGCCAGAATCCCGTTGCGATACGCTTGCACGGAGTGCTTGACCAGATCGAGCTCTCGCCAGTCCACGGCGGGGCCCTTGCCCAGGATGAACCAGGCGGCACACGCATTTTCAGCAATCAGCTGGGCGTCTCCCACCACACAAAAATCGTCGTAACGGGAATCAGGGACTTCGATCCCCGGAAGAACCCCGTCCACTGCCGCCATCACTTCATCCAGGCTGTAAGGCATCGGTTTTGGCGGCAAATCGCGCGCAAACCGGAAGACCAGCTCCGCTTCCGCCACCCGCATGTGGCTGGCACCCAGCGGAATCGTTGCGCCAGGCGGCAACACCTTGTTTTGCAACAACCTTCCGGCAATCGGCCCGTCCACGTTGATGTGGCGCTGCCCCGACTCCGTCGTGGCGGCGATTTTCCAGCCCACGACAGCTTGGCCCGACTGCACCGCCAGGGCAGCCTGGATTGCATAACCGTCCACCCGCGTCCGGGGTCGAAAGTCTTCCGGCAAAGCCGGTATCCGGCCGGTATTCTCCCAAAGGGTCCAAAGCTGTTGTGCTGCGCGCTGAATCGCTTGCGGTGTCATCGAAGGAAAAAACCTGGAAAAGCCAACATTCTGCCATTGAACGGGATTTGCGGTAACATATGGGTTTTTTTACGGCCCGGATCGGGTCGCAAACGGTTATGGCACTGATCGTACAGAAATATGGCGGCACCTCGGTCGCCAATCCCGAGCGCATCAAGAAAGTTGCGGAACGGGTGGCGCGCTTCCGGGCTCAAGGCCACCAGTTGGTGGTGGTGGTGTCCGCCATGAGCGGCGAAACCGATCGCCTCATCAAGCTGGCCAAAGAGATCCAGGCCCAGCCCGACCCGCGCGAGCTGGACGTCATGATTTCCACCGGCGAACAGGTCACCATCGGCATGCTGGCCATGGCCCTGATCGATCGCGGCATTCCGGCAAAAAGCTATACCGGCGGCCAGGTGCGCATCCTGACCGATGAGGCCCATACCAAAGCCCGCATTCTGGAAATCGACGAACAGCGCATGCGAGCCGATCTCGAATCGGGCAAAGTCGTGGTCGTTGCCGGCTTTCAGGGGTCGACCGAGAACGGAGACATCACCACGCTGGGCCGAGGCGGCTCCGACACCACGGGCGTGGCACTGGCTGCGGCGCTCAAGGCGGACGAATGCCAGATTTATACGGACGTTGACGGTGTCTACACCACGGATCCGCGCATCGTGCCCGAAGCACGGCGGCTGGAGACCATCACTTTCGAGGAAATGCTCGAGATGGCCAGCCTGGGCTCCAAGGTGCTTCAGATTCGCTCAGTGGAATTTGCCGGCAAATACAAGGTCAAGCTGCGGGTGCTGTCCAGCTTCGAAGACAAGAACGATGGCACCCTGATCACCTTCGAGGAAAACACCAACATGGAACAACCGATCATCTCCGGAATCGCTTTCAACCGGGACGAGGCCAAATTGTCCCTCCTCGGCGTACCGGATCGTCCCGGCATCGCTTACGGCATTCTGTCTCCCGTCGGGCAGGCCAATGTGGACGTGGACATGATCATCCAGAACATCGGGGTTGACGGTTCCACGGACTTCTCGTTTACCGTGCACCGCAACGATTACCAGAAGACCCTGGATCTGCTCAATAACACCATCAAGCCGGAAACCGGTGCGCGCGAAGTGCGCGGTGACAACAAGATATGCAAGGTTTCCCTGGTGGGCGTCGGCATGCGCTCCCATGCGGGCGTCGCAAGCAAGATGTTCAAGACGCTTTCGGAAGAAGGCATCAACATCCAGATGATTTCCACTTCGGAAATCAAGATTTCCGTCGTCATTGACGAAAAATACATGGAACTTGCCGTGCGCGCATTGCATAAAGCGTTCGGATTGGATAGCGCAACACCGCAGGCTAAGGGATAATACGCCCTGCTGTTAAAAAGTTACCCGGAGAGATGGCCGAGAGGTCGAAGGCACTCCCCTGCTAAGGGAGCATAGGACCAAAAGTTCTATCGAGGGTTCGAATCCCTCTCTCTCCGCCAGTACCACCCGCCACGTCGTCGGACGTGATTGACACCGCCGTATGCAACGCAACGCCCCGGTGCACCTCATGAGAAATGTCACTGCCACAGAAGGCTTCGGCCTCCTTTTCCTGTCCTGCGCCTCCGGCTGCACGGATGTGCTGGCTTTCATGAAGCTGGGCGATGTGTTTACTTCCGGAATGACCGGCAATGTGGCCCTCCTCGCCATCGCCATCAGCAAAGGACACATGCTGGCCGCAGCCCATTCGTTGCTGGCATTTGCCGGTTTCATCTTCGGGGCCGCCATGACCGCGGCCCTGTATGGCCCCGATCCGGCCAACCTGCGCAGGCTGCCCCATGTGCGCCCGCTTTTCTGGCTGGAAATCGGTTGTCTGGCCGGTTTTGCGCTGATCTGGCACGTAGCGGACGGCCCCACCGATGAAGGCGTCGCGGTTTACATGCTGATCCTGCTTTCTGCCATTGGCATGGGGATTCAGGGAGTAACCGCCCGCAATATCGGCCCTGCCGGCATCAGCACCATCGTGTTTACCAGCACCCTCATCAACATCGTCATTTTCTTCACCCATTCACTGCTGCACGGCAGTGCCACCTCCCGGCCGGCTCCGGACCCTCGCCACCAAGTGGGAACTTTTGCTGCCTATGCCGCTGGCGCCATCCTTTCCGGGCTCCTGATCTGGCATGGAATCAGCCTGTTCGCCTGGTTACCCCTGATGTGCGTGGTTCTGGCACTGGCCAGTTATGAACTGGCCCATCGCTATGATCAGGCCTCATCACCCCCGTGACGCCAAAAACCCTTCATGGCCTCATCAACAGGAGCCGCTCATGTCTCTTCTTGCACGCACAACGATTCTGCTGGCTTTCGCCGCCTCTTTAAGCGGTTGCGCAGCCACCTCTTTTCATGTGGGGCACGATTTTGATCCGGGTATTTTCTCGGCAAACGTGGTCAGGGGGAAAACCACCCAGGAAGAAGTTCGAACCTGGCTTGGGGCGCCAACCAGCACCGGCATTCGGGTCGACCCGGACGGGACCCGCTATAACGAGTGGACTTACTACATGGCTGATGGCCAGCTTTCAGAGCTTTCCGAAACCCGGCTGAAAACTTTGGAAATCAAATTCGACCCACAAGGCGTGGTTCGGGGATATGCCTGGTCAAGCTCGAGCCGCTAGCTCGAAACGACGTGCCTGCAGATTGCCGGGAAACCTAAGCCTGGACCTTGCTCAGGGCAAGCGCTTCTGACTGTAGCGCCCTGAATGAGGCTTCCCAGGCATCCGCGTGAGGCTTGGACAAGACGATCCTGCGCACGATGGATTCCAGCTGCTTGTTCCGCTTCAACAACTGCTCGTAATCCTCGGCCAGAACCACCCGCACCGGGCGATCCTGGCAGATGCCCACACAGGGTCGATCCACATCAATTTTTCCGCAACCGATGCACTGCCAGCCTTCGTAGATGTCAGTCATCATCCCACTCCCGCCTGCCGTAATAGTACGGCGCAGGATACGCCGGCTGTACGTAGACGGGTTGGGGCGGGTAAGCATAAACCGGCTGGGGAGCAGGAACATACGCCGGAGGGACGACCATGGCCGGAGCAGGGGCTGCGTAAACGGGTGCCTGTTGCGCCATCATGCCGCCGAGAATGCCACCAACCAGAGCTGAACCGATCGCCCAGCCAGCGCCATCCCCATCACCGCCCCATTCCCCGCCTCTCCAGCCGCCACCCCACCTTTCTCCGCCACGCCATCCATCTGCATGTGCAAGGTTGCACGCAAGAGCCACAAACAGCACGATCATCATTTTTTTCATGTCTTCATTCCTTCTCAAATGCGCTCTCTTCATATTCCATGAACGGATGGTTGATCCAACTCGTTGACTTTGAAAATTCCATCGCGAGAAAATGTCCGAACGATCAATATACGCTGATTTTGCCAACCATTTTCGTGAGGAAATTGCCTGATGGAAACCAAGCCGCCACTGCCTCCATTTACCGTTGAAACGGCAACCCAAAAAGTCCGCATGGCCGAAGACGCTTGGAATTCCAGAGACCCTGACCGGGTCGTGCAGGTCTATACCGAAGACACCCGCTGGCGAAATCGCGCAGAGTTTCCCGTCGGCCGGGAGGCCGTGCGGACATTTCTGCAGCGCAAATGGGCCAGGGAACTGGACTACCGATTGATCAAGGAACTTTGGGCCACCGCAGGCAATCGCATTGCCGTTCGTTTTGCCTACGAATGGCATGACGATTCCGGCCAATGGTTTCGCAGCTATGGCAACGAAAACTGGGAGTTCAATGAACAGGGGTTGATGCAGCGCCGTTTTGCCAGCATCAATGATTTGCCCATCAAGCAGGAAGATCGGAAATTTCACTGGCCGCTCGGGCGTCGCCCGGATGATCATCCGGGGCTGTCCGAACTGGGGTTGTGAGGAGCGTGGCGCCAGAAGCACCCTCAGTGGGGAGCCGCTGAGGGAATCCGGTACAGAAAAAGACGGGTTTGGCGCCTATCGGCAACGGTGATCACTTGCTCGGGCTCCACCCCGGGAACTTGAAAACTGTTGCTAACCAAAAGCGCTCCGGGTTGCATGTCGATCAGCGCCTTGCGCCAGACCTCTGCCATGGGCGCCGGAGAAAGGAATACATAGACCAAATCAGGGAAGTTCCAGGACATGCGCCATATGCTTTTTCGCAATACCGTGCAGTTGGGCAGCGTGCGCGTCCTCAGCCAGGCCAGCAACCACGGCACCGGGGCGATCTCCCACCCTTCGCAGTGCAGGCCGGGAACCTTTAGCGCCAACCAGCGCACCAGGCTTCCGGTGCCACATCCGGCATCCACCACACGTACAACCCCTTCGGTTTGAATCAATGCGAGCAGGGCGTTGGCCGTTGGTTTGTTGGTCAGGTAAAGCGGAACCCGGCTTTTGAAGCTGGTCCAGTAGACACCCAGCAACAAGACGAAACCGGCCAGAAACCAGCTTGAAGCGAGATGCTGCGCGCTGGCAAAAATTATGGCAGGCAAAAACACAAGATGAAGCGGGAGCCACCACCGGGGGCCCCGCAAGATCAAGGTGATGGCTGCAGCAATCACGGCTTGGACAAAGCCGAACATCAGCAAGGAATGAATGGGCAGCAGCCGGGTCAGCAAAAGCCCGTATGCCGCCAATGCGCCCAACACCTGAGCCACAAAGAACCAGTGCATGAGCCGAACCAGGCCGCTTCCGAAGCCGGCGGTACTTAGTGGTGGCCCGGGGCAGGCGGCGGAGTCACGGCCGCCACAATGCTTTTCAACAATTCCGGATCCATCAGGGCAGACCCGCTGATCGTTTCCGGTGTTGTCACCGGAGTTCCTGCTCCACTTCCCGCCACTGAAGTTGAGCCATCCGTGGCGCCCGGGGACCCTCCCCCGGCAACAGCCAGGTTCTGCAGCAAATCTCCGGAGCCTGAGGAAACCACGTCATTGATGTGCAGTGTGCTGCTTGAGCCCGACCCTTGCCCATTGGGATTCACGTTGAGCGCAATATCATTCTGGTTGTTGACCAGGCTCGACAGGTCTGATCCTGAAGAGGTGCCTGATGCAATACCGTGCGGCGCCTGGACTTGAACTGGGGCACTCTGTTCCAGGGCCTGACTTTGCTGCTGATTCTGGCCCTGCTGGTTTTGGCCTTGGCCTTGCTGGTCCACCACGTAGGAATCGCTTTGACTGACCGTGGCCGTGTGTCCCGAGCCATCACTGGCCGTTACAGAAGCCGTGACGGACGTAGCTCCAGCCAGGACCTTACCCGATACGTTAATGCTGAAACTGCCGTCGTTCCCCAGCGTACCGGTATAGTTGTTGTTTCCAACCTCGAGCGTGACCTTGTCGCCTGCTTCAAATGTGCCGGTCACCGTCCCGCTGACCGCCACCGAATGGTCCGAATGCTGCTGCCCCGTCGTGAGCTCGTTGCTGCCACCCACCGTCAGGCCGGTGATCTGCGGCATCGCCTCCACGGAGTAAGCTTGCGACGTGGATACCGTTGCCGCATTGTTGTTGGCATCGTGGGCCGTCACGGCAGCCGTGATCGAGTTCCCGGATTCCAGCGCCGAGGCGGAAACCCCGATGCTGTAGTGCCCGTTTGAATCCACAGACCCCGTGTAGGAACCGGAGCCCACCGTCAGCGTCACCTGGTCACCCTGCTGGTAGGTTCCAGACACGGTACCGGTCACATTGACGGTGGCATTTGCACTTTCATCCGCAATGTTCACCACATAGGCTGAATTCAGCCCATCCACCGTGATCTGCGGCATCGCCTCCACGGTGTAGGCCTGGGTGGAAGTGGCTGTTGCTCCGTTTCCAGAAGAGTCATGCGCCAGAATTGAAGCTGTAACCGATGAAGCTCCTTCCAGGCTGGATGCGGAAACGTCAATGCTGTAATGCCCGCTGCCATCCACCTGCCCCGTCCCGATGGTCGTATTACCCACCGTCAGCGTCACCGCATCATCCGGCTGGAATGTGCCCGTTACCGTACCCGTGATGGCTACGGTCGCATTGGCCCTTTCCTTGCCGATATCAATAACCCCGCTGCCATTGACTGCATCCACTGAAATCGAGGGCGGCGTACTGGCGGTGCTGCTGTTGCTCTGCTGGTCTTGGCCCTGGCCTTGCTGGTCTTGTCCCTGGCCTTGCTGGTCTTGTCCCTGGCCCTGCTGGTTTTGGCCTTGGCCTTGCTGGTCCACCACGTAGGAATCGCTTTGACTGACCGTGGCCGTGTGTCCCGAGCCATCACTGGCCGTTACAGAAGCCG
>JAJZPY010000078.1 GCA_021811005.1 Pseudomonadota bacterium | reverse complement strand
CCACAGCCAGAGTGTGCTGGACCGCGTGCAGTGGATCAAGAAGCAGTTCCCGCACATCGAAGTGATCGGCGGCAACGTGGCCACGGCTGCCGGCGCGCGCGCCCTGCTGGATCACGGCGCCGACGGCGTCAAGGTGGGCATCGGTCCCGGTTCCATTTGCACCACGCGCATCGTGGCGGGGGTGGGCGTGCCCCAGATCACCGCCATCACCAACGTGGCGGAAGCGCTCGCCGGCACCGGCGTGCCCTGCATCGCGGACGGTGGCGTGCGCTATTCGGGCGACGTGTCCAAGGCCCTGGCGGCCGGCGCCAACGCCGTCATGATCGGCGGCCTGTTTGCCGGCACGGAAGAAGCGCCGGGCGAAATCGAACTGTTCCAGGGCCGTTCCTACAAATCCTACCGCGGCATGGGTTCGCTGGGCGCCATGCAGCAGGGCTCGAGCGACCGCTATTTCCAGGATTCGGAAAACAACGCCGACAAGCTGGTGCCGGAAGGCGTGGAAGGGCGGGTGGCCTACAAGGGCCCCGTCACGGCGGTCATCCACCAGCTCATGGGCGGTTTGCGCGCCAGCATGGGGTACCTCGGCTGCAACACCATCGACGAGGTGCACCGCAAGGCCCAGTTCGTGGAAATTTCCCACGCCGGCATCCGTGAATCGCACGTGCACGACGTGCAGATCACCAAAGAAGCTCCCAACTACCACATCGACTGATCCGGATGTCCCGCGACAAAATTCTCATCCTCGACTTCGGGGCGCAGTACGCGCAGCTCATCGCGCGGCGCGTGCGTGAAGCCGGCGTCTATTGCGAACTCCATCCCTGGGACGTGAGCGAGGCCTTCGTGCGCGAATTCGCGCCGCGCGGCGTCATCCTTTCCGGCGGACCGGCCTCGGTCACCGAAACCACTCCGCCGCGCGCGCCGCAAGCCGTGTTCGAACTGGGCGTGCCGGTGCTGGGCATCTGCTACGGCATGCAGACCATGGCGGCCCAGCTGGGCGGCAAGGTGGAAAACGCCACCCATCGCGAGTTCGGCTATGCCGAAGTGCGCGCGCGCGGCCATTCGGCCCTGCTGCGCGACATCCAGGACCGCAGCAACCCCCAGGGGCACGGCCTGCTCGACGTGTGGATGAGCCATGGCGACAAGGTCACTGAATTGCCGCCGGGCTTCAAGATCATCGCCGACAATGCCGCCACCCCCATCGCCGGCATGGCGGACGAAAGCCGCCGTTTCTACGGGGTGCAGTTCCACCCCGAAGTGACCCACACCGCGCAGGGGCGGGCGCTGCTCAACCGTTTCGTGCACGGCATCTGCGGCCTGGGTTCGGACTGGACCATGCCCCATTACCTGGACGAGGCCGTGGCGGCCATCCGCCGCCAGGTGGGCGACGAGGAAGTGATCCTCGGCCTGTCGGGCGGCGTGGATTCTTCCGTGGCCGCAGCCCTCATCCATCGCGCCATCGGCGACCAGCTCACCTGCGTGTTCGTGGACCATGGCCTGCTGCGCTACCGCGAAGCGGAGCAGGTGATGGAAACTTTCGCCAGTCACCTGGGCGTGAAAGTCATCCACGTGGAAGCCCGGGACGTTTTCATGGCGCACCTCAAGGGCGTGTCCGACCCCGAACAGAAGCGCAAGATCATCGGGCGCGAATTCGTGGAAGTGTTCCAGCGCGAAGCGGCCAACCTGCCGCGCGCCAAGTGGCTGGCCCAGGGCACCATTTACCCGGACGTGATCGAGTCGGCCGGGGCCAAGACCAAGAAAGCCCACACCATCAAGTCGCACCACAACGTGGGCGGGCTGCCCGACACCCTGCACCTCAAGCTGCTGGAGCCCCTGCGCGAACTGTTCAAGGACGAAGTGCGCGAACTGGGCGTGGCGCTCGGCCTGCCGCGCGAGATGGTCTATCGCCATCCGTTCCCCGGTCCGGGGCTGGGCGTGCGCGTGCTGGGTGAAGTGCATCCCGAATACGTGTCCCTGCTGCAGCGGGCCGATGCCATCTTCATCGAGGAACTGCGCGCGGCCGGCTGGTACGACCAGGTGTCCCAGGCCTTCGCCGTGTTCCTGCCGGTGCGTTCCGTGGGCGTGATGGGCGACGGGCGCACGTACGAGTTCGTGGTGGCCCTGCGTGCCGTGGTCACCAGCGACTTCATGACGGCCCATTGGGCTGAATTGCCCTACAGCCTGCTGGGCAAGGTCTCCAACCGCATCATCAACGAAGTGCGCGGCATCAACCGCGTGGTTTACGACGTTTCAGGAAAACCGCCGGCCACCATCGAGTGGGAGTAGGTTTCGCCATCTATCGACACCAGACCCTTATTCTAGCGGCGCAGGAAGTCCTCGACCTCCGTGGCCTTCAGCGGCTTGCTGTAGAGGTAGCCCTGTAGCTCGTCGCACCGGAGCAGGCGCAGCATCTTCGCCTGCTCGTCGGTCTCGACGCCCTCCGCGATGACCTTCAGGCCAAGCGCGCGAGCGAGCGAGATGATCGTCGATACCAGTGTCATGCTGTGCGCGTCGCTGGTCATGGTGGCGACGAAAGCGCGGTCGATCTTGAGCGCGTTTACGGGTAGTTGGGCAAGGTAGGCGAGCGACGAGTAGCCTGTGCCGAAATCGTCAATCGCAACGTTCATCCCCATGTCGCGCAACGCCTGGATCTTGCGCACGTTGGCTGCGACGTCGTCCATGACCATGGTCTCGGTGATCTCGAGGTCGAGTTGCGTCACAGCGATACCAAGGCCCTCGACCGCGCGACGCACTGTGTCTACGAAATCCGCCTGCTTCAGCTGCACCGGCGAAACGTTGACGGCGATGCGCAGCGGTCCGCCGTGCGTCATGCGCCAGTCGCGCGATTCCGTGAGCGCTTTGCGAATCGCCCAGGCGCCAACCTCGCGGATCAGCCCCGTCTCCTCGAGAATCGGGATGAACTTCGCGGGCGGGATAAGCCCCTGCAGCGGATCGTGCCAGCGGATCAATGCCTCCAGCCCGCTCACCCGGCCGCTCGCGGCCTCGACCTTTGGCTGGTAATGCAGCTCGAATTCCTCTTTCTCCAGCGCACCTCGCAGCCGGTTTTCCAGCAGCAGCGTTTCGGTGGCGCAGGCGTTCATGTCCGGCTGGTAAAAGAGCATGCGTTCCCCCGAGAGCCTCGCCCGCTGAAGCGCAGCCTCGGCGTTCAGTAACAGAATCTGAGGGTCATCGGCATCCGGTGGACATACGGTTACGCCGACAGCCAGCGCAATGCGGAACTCCTGCCCTTCAATGATGAAGGGGAACTCGGTCGCCGATTCGATCGCCTTGTCGATGGTCGCCGCGATGGCGACCGGATCATTGAAATTCGGCAGCATCAGGGCGAATGTGTCCCCGGAGATGCGCGCGAACTGCTCGGGGTCCGGCCATTGCGTGCGTACGCGCTGGGCGAAGGCTCGCAACAACGCGTCGCCGGCCGACCAGCCGAAGCACTCGTTGACCCGACGCAGGCGTCGGAGATTGCCGATGGCGACCGCCGTCGTCGTTCCCACCTCCCTCGCCCTGCGCAACGTGCCGCCGAGATGATCAAGAAAGAGTGCCCGGTTTGGCAGCCCGGTCAATTCGTCATAGTGCGCGAGGAAGGCGAGCTTTTCCTCATGTGTGCGCCGCTTGGTAACGTCCCGCGCCATGCCGTCGATGCGGATCACGGCGCCCGAAGCGTCTCGCGCTGGCTGGCCCCGAGTCTCGATCCAGCGCACCGCGCCCTGAGGCGTGATGACACGGTACTCCGTCTCGATACGGCCGCCGCGCAAGGCGTGGTTCCAATCGGCCAGCACGCGCTCACGGTCTTCGGGGTGAATCAGGTCGCTCCACAGGGAGAGTTGCCCGCACATCTGTTCTGCGGTTTTGCCGAATACCGCTTCCACAGCCGGGCTCACGTAGACAATCTCGTTCGAGGGGACCTCGACTGACCACACGACATCGGGCAGCGTAGAGGTGATGCCGGCTACCCGGTCTCGCAGGGCATTGAGCTCTGCCTCCGCATTGCCATTCAGTCTCGCTTCCATTGCAGTCTTGCCTCCATCACGGCGTCTTTCACACCTTCTCTCCTGAAAGATGGGGCCAGGCAGCGCAAAGCGAAGTCACAGAATGTGGGCCTGGGGAGAGATACAGCCGTGGCATCGACCATTACGCGGTGAGGTTTTCGGGCGCGCGTAGATAACTGCGAACCTTGGGCACGAGAAATTCCTTGCGCAGTGGTTTGACCAGGAACCCTGCGGCACCTGCTTTCGCGCTTTGCACCACGATCTCTTTGTCACTGTGGGCGGTGATCATGAGGATAGGAATCGCGGCGAACTGTTGCATGGACTTGATGCGCCGGGTGACTTCGACACCATCGATGTCAGGCAGGCCCACCTCCATCAGAATCAGATCTGGCTTCCGTCTGCTCAAGCTTGCAAGGGCCTGCGTTGCTGAGGCGGCAAAAGTCATTTCGACTCTCTCATCCGCCAGTAGGTTGCGAGTCAGCTTGCCTTGCGACTCGTCGTGATCAACGACAAGGACCATCGGGCGGACGCGCTCGGCCAGCACTCTGAGGGCCATCGCTGATTCCAACTGTGGCGCCAGGCACTGCTTGATTTCGCCTGCCCAGTCGCGCACCGGCTGCACGGCCGCGGCGACCCCCTGCAGTCGCACCTCCGATCCCAGCGCCTGCAGCCGGTCGATTTCGTGCTGGAGCGCGCGTCCATCTTTGATTTTTACAAGGTGGCGCAGGTCGCCTTGCGTCAGCCTGTTCGCAAGGCTCTCGGCAGACTCAGGCATGTCACGCTGCGCTTGGGACAAAGATCGAGCAGCAGTGTCGAGGAGGGCATTGCCACGCGCCGCGTATTGCTCCAGCAACGATTCCATCGCGGCAAGTCGGCGGCTCTGCGCCGCGAACTCCTCTACAGTCGGCGCGCCGGCGCCGGTCGAACGCAGGTGACGCAAGGCGTGGTGCACGGCCATCGGCAGGCGTGGCGCATCATGCGTCATTGGCCAGAACAGGATGTAGTCATCGAAGTATTCCTTGCGACACAACTCGTAGACGCGCCGCAAGTCATCCTTGGTGCACAGTGTCAGCGTCCGGTGCGCCAGCGCGTGAATCATGGTGCTGAGCCGGTACAGACCGAGGTAGTACCGTTCGGCTTTCCCCAGGTCGTCGAACGCCAAGATGAGCACTTGGGGGCGGTGTTTCTCAAAATCAGTTACCGCTTTGTCCGGGTTCACGGAAGCCACAACGTTGTCGAATTCAGTGCTCAGCAGCTTGCGCACCAACTCCGCATCGTTAGCCACATCCGTCGCCACCAGGATGCACGGTGAGTCACTCATGGCGCATCCGTGAGGAGGTGCGGGCCGCGCAAATCCCACTCGGACTTCCAGCCCGGTGATTTGACTTCCGTCATCGGCCGGACGATGAAATGCCGGCCTCGCAGGGCATCGAGCTCTGCCTCCGCATTGCCATTCAGTCTCGCTTCCATTGCAGTCTTGCCTCCATCACGGCGTCGTTCACACCTTCACTCCTGAAAGATGGGGACGGGCAGCGCAAAGCGAAGTCACAGAATGTGGGCCTGGGGAGAGATACAGCCGTGGCCACTTGTGACCGAGACAGATTCGGAGGACGATGTCTCATGACACGTTATCACCAACTGGCGGAAGATCTTTCGTCGCGCATCCGTGCGGGCGTGCTGCGGCCGGGCGACCGGATGCCGTCGGTGCGCGAAGTGAGCAGGAGCCAGCGCGTCAGTCCCGCCACAGTGCAGCAAGCCTACCGCCTGATGGAGGACCGCGGGGAGATCCACACCCGCCCGCGCTCGGGCCACTACGTCAGCGCGCACCTCGGCGGCAGGCCGATGCAGGCGCCCGCGACATCGCAGCCCTCTGCGTACTCAACGGCCGTGGACGTCAAAAACCTCGTGTTCGATCTGCTGGAGACCGTGCAGAGAAGTGACATCGTGCCGCTCGGATCAGCATTCCCGGCGCCTGGGTTCTTTCCGCTCGCCAAGCTCGCGCGCGCCATGCATGCCGCCACGCTCAAGCTCGATCCGCAGGGCCTCTACGAGCAAATATCGCCGGGCAACGCCGACCTTCGGCGCCACATTGCGCGCCGTTATTTGGACGCCGGCTGTACCGTCGAACCGGAGGAGATCGTTATCACCACGGGCGCGCTTGAGGCGCTCAATCTGTGCCTGCAGGCCGTGACCCGGCCGGGCGACGTGGTGGCGATCGAGTGCCCCACTTTTTACGTGGTGCTGGAGGCGATCGAGCGGCTTGGCCTCATGGCGGTGGAGATCCCTACGCATCCGCGCGACGGCATCAGCATTCCGGCACTCGCCGCGGCACTCGAGCGGAACCAGGTCAAAGCGTGCTGGCTGATGACCAACTTCGAGAACCCGCTTGGCTGCCTGATGCCCGATGACAAGAAACGCGACCTGGTGCAGCTGCTGGAAGCGCGCGGCGTACCGCTGATCGAAGACGATGTCTACGGCGAACTATATTTCGGCCGCCAGCGCCCGCGGCCCGCCAAGAGCTTCGACCGAACCGGCAACGTCCTGCACTGCTCGTCGTTCTCGAAGTGCCTGGCGCCGGGCTACCGCGTCGGCTGGGCAGCCCCGGGCCGCTACGCGCAGAAGGTGGCGCGTGCGAAGCTGATCACCACCATTTCAACCAGTGTGCCAGCGCAGGCAGCGATCGCCGAATTCCTCAAGCAGGCTGGCTTCAATCACCACCTGCGCCACTTGCGCGCGACGCTCGAACGCCAGCAGGCTCGCATGCTGCAGGTGATCGCCCGACATTTCCCGGCCGACACGCAGGTGACGCGGCCGCAGGGCGGCTACTTTCTGTGGGTGCAACTGCCGAAAAGAGTCAACGCGCTGGAACTGTTCCGGCTAGCCAACGACCGCAAGATCAGCATCGCGCCGGGGCCGATCTTTTCGCCGCAGCGCCATTTCCAGAACTGCATCCGCCTGAACTACGGCTTGGATTGGACGCCAAAAGTCGATGTCGCGATTGCGGTCGTCGGCGCGCTCGCTTGCAGTCTCGCCTGAACAGGCGCTAGCCGGCTACCCTACAGCCCCGCAGGCAGTTTCGAGGCCATCATTTTTTTGCGGTCGAAGTGGCGCCCATCCACGATAAACGTGCCGTCGCCGACGGCGTGAATCATCCGTTTTTCCTTGCGTGCCGGGTTCATGTGGGCGGCCACGCCTTCCAGCACGACCAGGTTGTGTTTCCGGATGCGGTCGATCACCCGGCATTCGATGTTGGCCAGGCATTCCTTGATGAGCGGCGCCTTGACGATTTTGCCAGGCAGGGGTGTGAGCCCGAATTTGTCAAACTTGTCCGTGTCGCTGCCGGAACACGTGCCGATGCCCACCACCCGGTCCAGCAGGTCGATGGTGGGAATGGCCAGCACGCATTCCCGGGTTTTTTTCAGCGCGGCGAAAGAGTAATTCCATTCGCCGGTGGTGAGGGCGAATACCGGCGTGAAATCCACCACCAGGGTCCAGGAAATGGTCATGATGTTGTTCTTCGTGCCGTCATGGGTCGTCACCAGAACCACGGGTCCGGGTTCCAGCAGCGTAAAGGCCCTGCTCAGTTTCATCTGGCGCATGATGGGTTCTCCATTGGGTGATTCAGCGTCCCTGCACCGCGGTGAGAATGCCCTGCAGGATCGCTCGCGGGTCCGGAGGGCAGCCGGGCACGGCCACGTCCACCGGAATCACGTTCGAGACCCGTCCACAGGTGGCCGGCCCTTCCCCGAAAATCCCTCCCGTGCAGCCGCAGTCGCCCAGCGCCACCACCAGGCGCGGCTGGGGCATGGCGTCATACGTGCGGCGCAAGGCCACTTCCATGTGGCGTGACACGGGGCCGGTCACCAGCAGCAGGTCGGCATGGCGGGGGCTGGCCACGAACTGGAAGCCCAGGCCTTCCAGGTTGTAATAGGGGTTGGCCGTGGCATGGATTTCCAGTTCGCAGCCGTTGCAGGAGCCGGCATCCACCACGCGGATGGCCAGCGCCCGTCCCAGGGTCTTGATGATGTCCCGGCCCAGGGCCTGGGTTTCGTGCCGCAACGCATCGTCCGGCGCGGGGGCCGGTTCCGTGCGGATGCCGGTGCGGCCGATTTGTCGGAGCAGGCGCCACATCAGAGGTCGTGTCCCGAATAGCTCAGGTTGAAGGATTTGTTGATGAGCGGAAAGTCGGGGACGATGTTGCCCATCACCGCATGTTCCAGCACCGGCCAGTTGTGCCAGGAGGGGTCGTGGCAGTGGCAGAAGCGCAGGCGCTGTCCCTGCTCGTCCAGCGCCAGGGCCACCAGCACTTCGCCGCGCCAGCCTTCGGCCCGGCCCAGGCCCAGGGCATTCCCTGCCAGGGCGTTGAGCGGCGTGGCCACGGGGCCAGCAGGCAGGCCGTCAAGCAGTGCCCGGATCAGGCGCAGCGATTCGAACACTTCGTCAAAGCGCACGGCCACGCGGGCCGCCACGTCGCCGTTGCGTTGCGTGGCCATGAGCACGTTGAGCGGTGCGTAGGGTGCCCAGGGCTGGTCGCAGCGCAGGTCGGCGGCAATGCCGCTGGCGCGCCCGGCCAGTCCCGTGAGGCCCAGGCGGGAGGCCAGCGGCGGCTCCACCCGCCCGGCGCCGATGAAGCGGTCCTGCAGGCCGGCATGGCCGTCGTACAGGGCGCGCAGTTCGGCCACTTCGCCGGCCACGGCATCGCATTGCCTGCGCAGGGCATCGGCGGCCGCGGCAGGCAGATCCGCCGCCACCCCGCCGGGCACCACGCAATCCATCAGCAGCCGGTGTCCGAAACAGTCTTTGGAAAGCCGCAGCCAGTCTTCCCGCAGGCGCGAAAACTGGGCCAGCCCCACGGCAAAGCCGGCATCGTTGCCCAGCGCGCCCAGGTCGCCCAGGTGGTTGGCCACGCGCTCCCGTTCCAGCAGCAATGCCCGCAGCCACTGCGCGCGCTGCGGTACCGCCGTGCCGGTGGCCGATTCGAGTGCCATGCAATAAGCCCAGGCGATGGCCACGGTGCTGTCGCCACTCACGCGGCCGGCCAGACGATGGGCTTCGGCCGGTGCCAGCTCCGTGAATCGGCGCGAAATGCCTTTGTGCGTGTAGCCCAGGCGCGCTTCCAGCCGCAGCACCTTCTCCCCCACCACGGAAAAGCGGAAATGTCCCGGTTCGATGATGCCCGCATGCACCGGCCCCACCGGAATTTCATGCACGCCGTCACCGCTCACGTGCACGAAAGGGTAATCGCGCGCGCCGCGGCTCTCCGGCCACAGTCCGTGGTCGAGCCAGGGCCGGGTGTCCGCGGCCCCGCGTGCGGTGATGCCCCACAGGTCGGCCACGGCGCGCTGCATGCGCCCGGCAGCCGGAAACAGGTCCGACAGGTCGGGATAGTCGGGAGCGGAGGGAGGACAGGGCAGCGTCAGCCACACCAGGCCTTCGGGCAGGGCGTAGGCGGCATGGACTTCCTGCGGGGCGCCCCACAGGGCCACCAGGCGGGCGCCTTGCGTGGCGGCACGGGTGGCCGCCGCGCGCCATGCGGCCGCGTCGGTGCGGCCGTTCCAGGCCGGCAGTTCGCAGGGCAGGGCCACCAGGTCGGGAGCCAGCAGGGGGTGCGGAGTCACGTCAGCCTCCCAGCAGCCGCGCCGCCTGGGCATACCAGGCATTGAGGTAGGGCGGAATGTACAGGCCCAGCATCAGGCCCAGGCCCAGGTGCACGAACACGGGCAGCAGGGCTGGCGGATG
>JAJZPY010000077.1 GCA_021811005.1 Pseudomonadota bacterium | reverse complement strand
TGACCGGGACGGGCCAGCAGGTCCCAGTCCAGGTTCATGGAGCCGTCCTTGAGGTGGCCCGTGACGAACACGCAGGACTGCGCGTGGTCGCGGTGCGTGAGGGGAATGCCGGCATAGGCGGCCACGCCGGAAGCCGCGGTGATGCCCGGCACCACCTGGAACGGAATGTGGTGGCGCGCGAGTTTTTCGATTTCCTCGCCGCCGCGTCCGAAAATGAACGGATCGCCCCCTTTCAGGCGCAGCACGCGCCGCCCTTCGCGGGCCAGCCGCACCAGCAGGTCGTTGATGCCTTCCTGGGGCAGCGCATGGTTGCCGCGCCGCTTGCCCACGAAAATGCGTTCGGTTTTTTCCGGGATCAGGGCCAGCACCGCCTTCGACACCAGGTTGTCGTACAGCACCACGTCCGCCTGACCCAGGAGCTTGAGCGCGCGCAGGGTGAGCAGGTCGGGATCACCCGGTCCCGCCCCCACCAGATAGACTTCGCCCAGGGCGCTCACCGCACCGCCTCCAGGCCGTCCAGGAAATGTCGCGGACGGCGCTGCCACAGGTCGGCCGCGCGCGCGCAGGCCACTTCCGGCGTTTCGCGTTCCAGCAAGGAGAGGGCGATGGCGGCCGTGCCCACCACCGCGGCCGTGCCGTATTCGTCTTCGATTTCCCCGCGCCACAAGCGCGGCAGGCGCAGGCAGTCCATGACTTCGTCCTTCAGGTGGCGCTGGGCGAACTGTGCCGGCCATTCCTGGTGCAGGGGCTGGCCGTCGCGCACGCGCTTGACGTTGCAGGGGCTGTCGGGGTTGCGTTCGGGTTCGCCGCCTTCCCCCTTGAACACCGCCAGGTCGGCATCGCCCAGCAGCAGGGCTGCTTCCTGGTGGGTGTCGTCATAGCCCGGATGAAAAATGCCCATGAGCGCCGCCCGCGCCCGCAGCGGGTTGAGCATGCGCACCACCGTGTGCACGGGGGAACGCAGGCCCAGCACCGACTTGAGGTCGAGCAGCCCCTGCAGCATCGGGCTCACGGCATCGAGCGTCATGAAAGCGAAATTGCGCTGCTTGAGATGGGTGGCGGCCTCAGACAGGCTGGCGGCGGGGGAAAGACCCAGCGCCGACAGGGCCTGCGGCACGTACACCCGGCCCGCGGTGCCGCCGCCGATGCCGTGCATGAACACGCGGTGCCCGTGGCTGGCCAGCAGCAAGGCGGCCAGCACATGCCAGGGCAGCTGGCGCCGTTTGCCCGCGTAGGAGGACCAGTCCAGGTCCACCGCCACGGCCGGCGGCTGCGGCAGGGAGGCGCGCGCCGCCTGCACCAGCCCCGCCACTTCCGCGGCGCTTTCTTCCTTCACGCGCATCAGCATGAGAAAAGCCCCCAGCTGCACGGGCTCCACCGAGCCGGACAGGATCTGCGCCATGGCGTCGCGGGCTTCTTCCTGGGACAGGTTGCGCATGCCGCGCCGACCCTTGCCCAGCACCTGGATGTATTCGGAGAAAAAACGGGATTCCATCAGGTCATTGTAGCGTGCTCGGGCACCCTTGCGTTCTGCGGCGCGACCGGCCGGGCACAGTGGCCGCGCACATAGGCCACGAAACGGCGCGCCCAGGCGCAGCCGCCAATGGTGCGCAGGTGCGTGTAGGAAGCCAGCAGGCGGTACACCATCAGCCCGTCGTGCCGGCCGTCGATGCCGTGACCGCGCTTGACCTGATAGGCAAAGCGGCTGTCGGCCGGCAGGTTTTCCAGACTGGAGTAGTGGAATTCGTGGGCGCGGATTTCCTGGGCCGGATCGCGCGGGCGCGGCCAGGGATGTCCGGGGTTTTCCGACAGGTGCACGTAACCCCGGCCCACCGGCCGGCTGTGCATCACCACGTCGCCGGGAATGGCGCCCACCATGGGATGGGTTTTGCCGTCCACGGTCAGGCTGCGCGCCAGGTACATGAGTCCGCCGCATTCGGCGTAAGCCGGCAGTCCGCCTTCCAGGGCCGCCTTGAGCGCCCCGCGCAGCGGCGCGTTGGCCGCGAGCTGGGCGGCGAAGCGTTCGGGAAAGCCGCCGCCGATGTACAGGCCGTCCAGCGCCGGCAGGCGTTCGTCTTCCAGGGTGTCGATGGGCACCAGCACGGCGCCCGCCTGGGTGAGCGCGTCGAGGTCGTCCGCATAATAGAAACCGAAGGCGCGGTCGCGCGCGATGCCGATGCGCACCGGCTCGCCCGCAGGCGGCAGCGGCTCCGGCAGCGCCAGCCCCGGCCCGTCGGCCGCCCGGGTCACTTCCAGCAGGCGTTCCAGGTCCACCTGGGTCGCCAGATGTTCGCCCAGGCCGCGCACCAGCGTTTCCGCTGCCAGGGTTTCGTTGCCGGGCACGAGTCCCAGGTGGCGCTCTTCCACGAAGCAGCCGGGATCGTGGTGCACGGCGCCCAGCACCGGCACGTCCGTGTAATGTTCCACCACCGCGCGCAGCTTGGCTTCATGCCGGCTGCCGCCCAGCTGGTTGAGGATGACGCCGGCGATGCGGATGTCGCGGTCGAAGGCCTGATAGCCCAGGATGAGCGGCGCGATGCCGCGCGTCATGCCACGCGCGTCGATCACCAGCACCACCGGCAGGCCCAGCAGCTTGGCCAGCGCCGCGTTGCTGTTGCTGCCGTCGAGCGCCAGCCCGTCGTACAGCCCCTTGTTGCCTTCCACCAGGCACACGTCGGCATTCGCCCCGTGGCGCTGGAAGCTTTCCTCGATTTCGTCCTCGCGCATGAGGTACAGGTCGAGGTTGCGGCAGGCCCGGCCCGCCGCCTGGGTGAGCCACAGGGGGTCGATGTAGTCGGGACCTTTCTTGAACGGCTGCACGGCCAGGCCGCGCGCGCGGAATGCGGCCGCCAGCCCCACGCTCACCGTGGTTTTGCCGGATGACTTGTGGGCTGCGGAGATCAGGAAACGGTGGCTCATGTCAGTTGCTTTCCACCGGCTGGCCGGGCACGTCGCGCGGCAGGAAATTCAGCACGCGCACGCCCACCAGGGTGATGAGAAAGGCGATGCCAAGCCCTCCCAGGCCGAGCGCCCATTCCGGCAGGCTGGGGGCATAGGCGGTGATGGCGCCGTCGGCGAAACGGCTGGCCACGCGGTAGCCCGGGAAAATCTGGAGCGGATAGGTCTGCCCGCCGATGATGAACACGTACAGCAGCGAAAAGGCGCCGGCCACCACGCCCAGCGCGGCCGCCAGCACGCAGCGCCGTCCGCCGGCGCCGGGCAGGAAAATGAGCGCGAGCGGCAGCAGCGTGCCCACGCCCACGTAGCCCACCCAGAACAGCGCCGTGACCGTGCCGCCTTCCAGCAGCAGGTAACGTTCGAAGGCACTCTGGCGTGCAAAGTAGGCGTTGGTGAGGTGGTAGGCCGCCACCAGGTAGAACACCGACAGCACGAATACCCCGAGCAGGTTCTTGAGGCGCTTCTGGATGCCCGGATGCAGTTCCATGGCGTTCCAGCGCAGCATGGCGTGCTGCACCACCAGGAAGATGGCGTGCCCCCAGGCCAGCGACAGCACGATGAAGAGCGGCGGCAGCAGTGCCGAAGCATAGGCCTGGCGCGCCACCAGGAACGCGAAAATGAGGCCGGTGCCGGTGGTGAGCACGAAGCGCCACAGGAACACCAGGAAGCCCGCGGGCTTGTTCCAGGCCCCCATGGTGCGGTCCATGAGGGTCCACAGGTAGAACGCCACGGTGCCGAACAGGCCGGAATAGAGCAGCACGTTCCAGGCGAAGACGGACGTGGGGTTGTAATTGGTAGCCGCCACGATCACCCGGTCCGGCCGCCCCAGGTCCAGCATCAGCACCGCCAGCCCGCCGGCCAGCAGAGCGATCGCGAGCAGCCCCGCCAGCGGCGCGCGCGCCTTGTACACGGCGCGCCCGAATACCGAGCCCACCGAGGCCACGTTGAGCACGCCGGAAGCCGACACGATCATGAAAATGGCGAACACGTGCGGCAGGCCCCACACCACCTGGTTGTTCATGCCGGTCACGATGTGTCCGCGCGACTCCATGAAATGGGCCGCCCACAGGCCGATGCCTGCCACCAGCACGCCAGCGGCCAGCAACAGTGCATAGTTGCGCAGTTCGGTACGGGGGGAAAGGCGCTTGGTCATGGCTAGAGCCCCACGTAGGAAAGGCCGGGGTCGAGGTTGAGGTCGGCCCGCAGCTTCACCGACGCCACGCTGCGCAGGCGCTGGGAAATGGCGCTGTCGGGGTCGTTGAGGTTGCCGAACAGCAGGGCGCGGTGCCCTTCGCTGGCGCACGCGTCCACGCAGGCCGGCGCCCGCCCCTGGTCCACCCGGTGCACGCACAGGGTGCAGCTTTCCACCGTGCCCTGGCCGCGCGGGGTGGCGCCGGAATGGTCTTCCACCGGCTCATGCACGAAGGAGCGCGCCTTGTAGGGGCAGGCCATCATGCAGTAGCGGCAGCCGATGCAGCGGTGCTTGTCCACCAGCACGATGCCGTCCGCGCGCTTGAAGGAGGCGCCCGTGGGGCACACGTCCACGCACGGCGGCTCGGCGCAATGCTGGCACATCATGGGCAGCGACACTTTGCGCCCCGAGCCTTCCTGCTGCAGTTCCACCTTGCGGATCCACTGGGGGTCGGTGGGCTTGAGCGGCAGGGGCAGCGCGTTTTCCTCGCGGCAGGCGCTCACGCAGGCATCGCAGCCGCTGTCGCAGCGCGTGGTGTCAATCAGGAGGCCCCAGCGCACGGCCGAAGACGCAGGCTCCGCCGGTGGGCGGGCACGCGCGAAATCGTACAGCAGCACGCCGGGCGCCACCGCCACCGCGGCCGTGGCCGCCGTGCCCCGGGACAGGAACTGGCGGCGGGAGGCGTCGGGCTGGTCGCTCATGGATGACCTCCCTCGCGCTGCGCCGCCGACAGGGCGCGCGGCTGGCTGGAATGGCATTCGAAGCAGTCGATTTTCACGGCGGCATAGGTGTGGCAGCCCTGGCAGAAATTGCGGTCGCTGCCCAGCACGCTGTGATTGACTTTGCTGGCATGGCAATCCACGCAGCCCGCCAGGCTGTATTTGCCGCCCCGGATGCCCTGGCGCACCGTCTCGTCACGCTGCTGGTAGAGAAACTTCATGTGGTTCTGGCGCATGACCTGCGGATCGTTCACGCAATGGCCGCCCTGCCCCACGTCCAGATCCGGCACCGGCACGGCGGCGCCGGCACCGGTCAGCGCCGCCACGAGGAAAAAAGCCGCAATCCGGCGCATGGCGGATCCCCTACTCGCCCAGCCCCATCTGGATGTAACCCGTGGGGCAGACATCGTGGCAGATGTGGCAGCCGATGCATTTGGTGTAGTCCGTGTCCACGTAGCGTCCCACGGTGGCCTTCGCCTTGGGCACCCGGAACACGGCCGTCTGCGGGCAGTACACCACGCAGTTGTCGCACTGGAAGCACAGGCCGCAGCTCATGCAGCGCTTGGCTTCCGCCACCGCTTCCGCTTCGCTCAGGGGCAGCAGGCGTTCCTGGAAATTGCCCAGGGCGGAATCGCGGTCGAGCGTGATCACTTCGCGCTGCTTGCGTTCCACATAGCCGAAATGTCCGAGGAACAGTTCCTCGTGGGTGATCACGTGGCGTCCCGACTGGTTGTCGTAGTTGTGCACCACGGGCGCGGAATCGGTGCCGCGCAGGGGTTCGCTGACCGGTTCGACCTTGAGGCCCGCTTCCAGCATCTTGCGCATCAGGTCGAAGGAATGCACGTCGATCTTGGGCCGCTTTTCCTGCTCTTCGCCGGCCAGGAAGCGCTCGATGCCTTCCGCCGCGATGGCGCCATGGCCGATGGCCGTGGTGAGCAGGTGTGGACGGATGATGTCGCCGCCCGCGAACACGCCGGGCTTGCCCTGCACCTGGTAGTTGCGGTCGGCCGCCACCGCGCCGCGCCCGTTGTCGAATTCCTCCAGCCCGGCAAAATCCACGGCCTGGCCGATGGCCGACACGATGAGGTCGGCCGGGATGGCTTCTTCCGTGTCCGGCAGCACCTTGAGTTCCAGCTTGCCGCCCACCATCTTGGCTTCGCACTGCGCCACGCGCAGGGCCGTGGCACGACCGTCGTCGCCGCGCGTGATGCCCACCGGCACCAGGCCGCCGCGGATGGCGATGCCTTCCGCCAGGGCCTGTTCCACCTCATGGCGGTTGGCCTGCATCTTGTCCACCGCAAACACCGTGGTGAGGGTCACGTCGCAGCCGCTGCGGGCCGTGGCTTCCGCCACGTCCTGCGCCAGCCGTCCGGCGATGGCACGTTCCGTGTCCACCGGCTTGGCGTTTTTGATGTGACCCAGGCGACGGGCCACGGTGGCCACGTCGATGGAAGTGTCGCCGCCGCCCACCACCACCACGCGCTTGCCCACGTGCTTGAGGCGCCCGTCGTTGAAGGCGCGCAGGAAGGCGGTGGCGGTCACCACGTTGGGGGCTTCGCTGTCGGGGCACGGCAGGGCACGGCCGGATTGGGCGCCCATGCCCAGGAACACGGCATCGAATTCACTGCGCAGCTGCTCCAGGGTGACGTCGCGCCCGATGCGGCAATTGAGGCGCGCGCTCACGCCCAGGTTGAGGATGCGCTGGATTTCAGCGTCCAGCACGTCGCGCGGGGTGCGGAATCCCGGAATGCCGTAGCGCATCATGCCGCCCAGGTGTTCGTGCTCGTCGAACACGGTGACCGCATGGCCCTTGAGGGCGAGCTGGTAGGCGCAGGACAGCCCGGCCGGGCCGCCGCCGATGATGGCCACTTTCTTGCCGGTCTGGTGTTCGGGTGCCGTGTACTGAAGGTTGTGGGTCACCGCGTATTCGCCCAGGAAATGTTCCACGGAGTTGATGCCCACGTGGTCTTCCACTTCGTTGCGGTTGCAGCCCGACTCGCAGGGCGCGGGACACACCCGCCCCATCACGGAAGGAAACGGGTTGGATTCCGTCAGCACGCGCCAGGCGAATTCCTGCCAGGGCATGCCCGCCGGCGGCTTTTCCATGCCGCGCGCGATCTGCAGCCAGCGCCGGATGTCCTCCCCTGCCGGGCAGCTGCCCTGGCAGGGCGGCGTGGCCTGGATGTAGGTGGGGCACTTGTGGGTGTAGCTGGCCTGGAAGATCTTTTCGCGCCAGACGTGCGTTTCTTCCTGTCCGTCCTTGTAGCGGCGGAACGTCAGCTTGGTTTCGTCGTGTTCTGGAATGTCTGGCATGGCAGTCTCCGAATGCTCTCTTATGGGGTGGGGCCCAGCAGGATGGCGTTGCTCACGAGCTGGTGCACGCCGCCCACCACGCGCCGGTCGAATTGGTAATAGGGCAGCACCTTGCTGAATTGCGCCTTGCAGATGGCGCAGATGGTGGCCATGAAATTGACGCCGTGGGTCTGGGCCACTTCCTGCAGCGCTTCCATGCGCGGCAGCGCGCCTTTCACCCGCAGGTCGATGAGGTCGTCCGTGAGCAGCCCGCCGCCCCCGCCGCAGCAGAAGGTTTTTTCGCGGATGGTGTGTTCGGGCATTTCCACGAAATGGTTGGCCACGGCGCGGATGATGTTGCGCGGAATTTCAAACTGTCCGCCCATCATGTCACCCATGCGCGAACCGCGCGCCACGTTGCAGGAATCGTGGAACGTGACCACGTATTGATCGTTGGCCGACTTGTCGAAACGCAGCGCGTCGCGTTCGATCAGGTCCCAGGTGAATTCGCAGATGTGCGTGGGCTGGCGGTAGCGCCCGTCCAGCTGGCGCTGCAGTTGCAGCGCGAAGGGATCGTCCGCGCCCGCCCCGATGCCGGTCAGGGTGTTCCAGAAACTGTAGGCCACGCGCCAGGCGTGGCCGCATTCGCCCACGATGATGCGCTTCACTCCCAGTTCGAGCGCCGCTTCGCGGATGCGCAGCGCGATCTTGCGCAACTGGTCGTAGTTGCCAATGAAAAGGCCGAAGTTGCCCGCTTCCGACGCTTTGGAGGAGAGGGTCCAGCTGATTCCGGCGGCGTGAAACACTTTTGCATACCCGATCAGGCTATCGATGTGCGGTTCGGCGAAAAAGTCGGCGGAAGGGGTGATGAGCAGCACTTCGGCGCCCTGCACGTCGATGGGGAAGCGCACGTCCACGCCCGTGTCTTCCTTCACGTCCTCTTCCAGGCCCTGCAAGGTGTCGATCAGCGCCGGCCCGGGCAGCCCCAGGTTGTTGCCGATGCTGTGCACCTTGCCGATGATTTCATTGGTGTATTTCTGCCCGTAGCCCACGGAGTCGAGGATTTCACGCGCCGCCATGGTCACTTCGGCGGTGTCGATGCCGTAGGGGCAGAACACGGAACAGCGCCGGCATTCCGAGCACTGGTTGTAATAGGTGTACCACTCGTCCAGCACCTCGCGCGTGAGGTCGCGCGCGCCCACCAGCTTGGGGAACAGCTTGCCGGCCAGCGTGAAATGGCGGCGATAGACGCTGCGCATGAGGTCCTGGCGCGCCACCGGCATGTTCTTGGGGTCCTGCGTGCCGATGAAATAGTGGCACTTGTCGCTGCAGGCGCCGCAATGGACGCAGGCGTCCATGTACACCTTGAGGGAACGGTATTTTTCCAGCAGCTCGCCCATCTTGCCGAGGGCGCGGTCGTGCCAGTCGTCCACCAGCTGCCCGGGAAACCCGATGGCCGTCTGGATTTTTTCGTTGGCCACGAAGGAACGCACGTCCTTCATGGCATCCGGCTTCAGCTCCGGAATGATGGGGATGACGCGCAGCGGCGGCGCGACAACGGTTTCAGCCACGGGGCCCCTCCCCTTCGTAACGGGCCGCCGCCCAGGACGACAGGTGGCGGTGCTCGCGCGGGTTGTCCACCTGGTTGCGGGTGGGTGAGAAGAACACGCCGGGCGCATGCAACAACTTGCTGAAGGGGAAGATCAGCAGCAGCAGCGCCACGCAGGACAGGTGCAGCACCAGCAGCACGCTCTCCGGCAGGGGCTGCAACGACAGGTGCAGCCAGCCTTCAAAAAAGCGCTTCACGGCCACCACGTCGGGATGGTCGATGAATTTCATGGACAGTCCGGACAGGGCGATGGTGAGCAGCAGCACCAGCATGAGGTGGTCGGAGGGCGTGGAAATGTAGCGGATGCGCTGCACGAACAGGCGCCGCGCCCACAGTCCGGCCAGCCCCAGCGCCATGGCGAAACCGGCGTAGATGCCGAACGGCTGGACGAGGTCCACCCAGCCCCACACCGGTTCGGTGAAATAGCGCAGGTGGCGCGCCAGCACCAGCGCCAAGCCGAAATGGAACAGGATGCCAAAACCCCAGATCCAGAGGTTGGCCTTGAACAGGCTTTCGAACAGCAGCACTTCGCGCGCCATGCGCAACACCACCCCGCTGCGCGTGGTTGGAGCCGGCGTGGTGGGGATCTTGAGCGGCGCCGGGGTGCGGGCATAGCCCGCAATCCGGTACAGCAGGCCACCCGCGAACACCAGGAACGCCAGGTAGAACAGCAGCGCCATCAGCGTGCCGGCCATGGCCGTGCCTCAGGGCTCAGACGCAACCCGTGGGCTTGGGCAGGCCGGCGATCTTGCAGGCCTGCTTGGCGGGGCCGTAGGGGAACAGCTCGTACAGGTACTGGCTGTTGCCTTTTTCCGGTCCCAGCTTCTTGCCGATGGCCTTGGTCAGCACGCGCACGGCCGGGGCGATCTGGTATTCGTCGTAATAGCCGCGCAGGAAATCCACCACTTCCCAGTGCTGTTCGGACATGGCCACGTTTTCGGTCTTGGCGATGTAATCGGCCACGTCCTTGTTCCATTCCGCCAGGTTCAC
>JAJZPY010000076.1 GCA_021811005.1 Pseudomonadota bacterium | reverse complement strand
TCAGGTAATCGTGCGCGACGCCGTCCATGTCGGTAATGACCAGGCGCTGCTTGCCCTTGGTGTCCTTGCCGAAGGAAACCGTGCCCGTGATTTCCGCCAACAGGCCGGAATCCTTGGGGGAACGGGCTTCAAACAGCTCGGCCACGCGCGGCAGACCACCGGTGATGTCGCGGGTCTTGGACGATTCCTGGGGAATCCGCGCCAGCACTTCGCCGACGCTGACCTGCTGACCGTTTTTCACGGTGATGATGGCACCGATCTGGAACGTGATGTTGACCGGCTGGTCCGTTCCGGCCAGCTTCACTTCCTTGCCGTTCGGGTCCAGCAGCTTCACCTGCGGACGCAGGCCCTTGGTCTGGGCGCCGGCGCGACGCTTGGGATCGATGACCACCAGCGTTGAAAGCCCGGTGACTTCGTCGATCTGCTTGGCCACCGTGACGCCTTCCTCGACGTTTTCGAAACGCACTTCGCCCGAGTACTCGGTGATGATGGGGCGGGTGTGCGGATCCCAGCTGGACAGCATCTGGCCGGCCTTCACTTTCTGCCCGTCGTGGGTCAGCAGCGTGGCGCCGTAGGGAACCTTGTGGCGTTCGCGCTCACGTCCGCCCTCTTCCGTGATGATCACTTCACCGCCACGGGAAATGGCAATCTGTTCGTTGCGCGCATTGGTCACGTAGCGCATGCCGGAGGAGAAGCGGATGATGCCGCTCGACTTGCTTTCCACCTGGCTGACCACGGCGGCACGGGAAGCCGCGCCGCCGATGTGGAACGTGCGCATGGTGAGCTGGGTTCCGGGTTCGCCGATGGACTGCGCGGAAATCACGCCCACGGCCTCGCCCACGTTGACCAGCCCGCCGCGACCCAGGTCGCGGCCATAGCACTTGGCGCACAGGCCGTAACGGGTTTCGCAGGTGAGCGGGGTGCGAACCTTGACTTCGTCGATGCCGGCGGCTTCGACCGCATCCACCGCATCTTCGTCCAGCAGGGTGCCGGCGGGAATCAGCACGTCACCGGATTCGGGCTGCAGCAAATCGATGGCACTGACCCGGCCCAGCACGCGGTCGCGCAGCGGTTCAACCACTTCGCCGCCTTCCACCAGCGCCTTGAGCACCATGCCCTGCTGCGTGCCGCAGTCCTGTTCAATCACCACCAGATCCTGGGTCACGTCCACCAGGCGGCGCGTCAGGTAGCCGGAGTTGGCGGTCTTGAGCGCCGTATCCGCCAGACCCTTACGGGCGCCGTGGGTGGAAATGAAGTATTGCAGCACGTTCAGCCCTTCACGGAAGTTGGCCGTGATCGGCGTTTCGATGATGGAGCCATCAGGCTTGGCCATCAGGCCGCGCATGCCGGCCAGCTGGCGAATCTGGGCCGCCGAGCCGCGGGCGCCGGAGTCCGCCATCATGTAGATGGCATTGAAGGATTCCTGCGTGGTTTCCTTGCCTTCGCGGTTGACCACCGGTTCGCGTCCCAGCTGGTCCATCATGGCCTTGGCCACCTGGTCGCCAGCGCGACCCCAGATGTCCACCACCTTGTTGTAGCGTTCACCCTGGGTCACCAGGCCCGAAGTGTACTGGGCCTCGATTTCCTTCACTTCGGCCTCGGCCGCGCCGATGAGCGACTCCTTCTCGTGCGGCACCAGCATGTCGTCCACGCAGATGGAGATGCCGGCCCGCGTGGCCATGGCAAAACCGGTGTACATGAGGCGGTCGGCAAAAATCACCGCTTCGCGGATCCCGCAACGGCGGAAGGCCGCGTTGATGAGGCGGGAAATTTCCTTCTTCTTGAGCGCCTTGTTGATCAGGGCGAAAGGCAGGCCTTCGGGCAGGATTTCAGACAGCATGGCCCGGCCCACCGTGGTTTCGTAGCGGGTGGTCTTTTCCACGCGCTCGCCGTCGACATCGCGGGCGTATTCCTTGAGACGGACCGTGATCTTGGCCGTGACGTCCACCTGGCGTGCGTCGAACGCGCGGACCACTTCCGCCACGTCGGAAAACTGCATGCCTTCACCGCGCGCGTTCACCCGTTCGCGGGTGATGTAGTAAAGCCCCAGCACGATATCCTGGGACGGCACGATGATGGGATCGCCGTTGGCGGGGGAGAGCACGTTGTTGGAAGACAGCATGAGGGTGCGCGCTTCCATCTGCGCTTCGAGCGACAGCGGCACGTGAACGGCCATCTGGTCGCCGTCGAAGTCGGCGTTGAAGGCCGCGCAAACCAGCGGATGCAGCTGGATCGCCTTGCCTTCGATCAGCACGGGCTCGAACGCCTGGATGCCCAGGCGGTGCAGCGTGGGTGCGCGGTTGAGCAACACCGGATGCTCGCGAATCACTTCTTCCAGGATGTCCCACACTTCGGGAATTTCCTGTTCAACCATGCGCTTGGCCGCCTTGATGGTGGTGGCCAGCCCCAGCACTTCCAGCTTGTGGAAAATGAAGGGCTTGAACAGCTCGAGCGCCATTTTCTTGGGCAGGCCGCACTGGTGCAGCTTGAGCTGCGGACCCACCACGATCACGGAACGGCCGGAGTAGTCCACGCGCTTGCCCAGCAGGTTCTGGCGGAAGCGACCGCTCTTGCCCTTGATCATGTCGGCAAGCGACTTGAGCGCACGCTTGTTGGCGCCGGTCATGGCCTTGCCGCGACGGCCGTTGTCCAGGAGCGAGTCCACCGCTTCCTGCAACATGCGCTTTTCGTTGCGCACGATGATTTCGGGCGCTTTCAATTCAAGCAGGCGCTTCAGGCGGTTGTTGCGGTTGATGACGCGGCGGTACAGGTCATTGAGATCGCTGGTGGCGAAACGGCCGCCATCCAGGGGCACCAGCGGCCGCAGTTCGGGCGGCAGCACGGGCAGCACTTCCATGATCATCCACTCGGGTTTGATGCCGGACTTCTGGAAAGCCTCGAGAATCTTGACCCGCTTGGCGTATTTCTTGATTTTGGTATCGGACGTGGTGCCGGCCAGTTCCTGGCGCAGGCGTTCGATTTCCATGTCGATGTTGATGTGACGCAGCAGTTCGCGGATGCCTTCCGCGCCCATGCTGGCGGAGAACTCGTCACCGTATTCTTCCACCTTGGCGAGATAGTCCTCTTCCGTCAGCAGCTGGCAGCGCTGCAACGGGGTCATGCCGGGATCGGTCACCACGTAGGCTTCGAAATACAGCACGCGTTCGATGTCGCGCAACGTCATGTCGAGCACCATCCCGAGACGGGAGGGCAGGGACTTGAGGAACCAGATGTGCGCCACCGGGCTGGCAAGCTCGATGTGGCCCATGCGTTCGCGGCGCACCTTGGAGAGCGTCACTTCCACGTTGCACTTCTCGCAGATCACGCCACGGTGCTTGAGGCGCTTGTACTTGCCGCACAGGCACTCGTAATCCTTGACCGGCCCGAAAATCTTGGCGCAGAACAGACCGTCGCGTTCCGGCTTGAACGTGCGGTAGTTGATGGTTTCCGGCTTCTTGACCTCGCCGTAGGACCAGGAGCGAATTTTTTCGGGGGAAGCGAGCCCGATGCGGATGGCATCGAATTCTTCTTCCTGCGTCACCTGCTTGAACAAATCCAGTAGTGCTTTCACGCTATACCTCCATCGGACGACCCGGCCGACCGGGCCGGGGCACCCAGTGATGAACTCCGATCAAAACCGTTCGAGATCGATGTCGATCCCGAGCGAACGGATTTCCTTGACCAGCACGTTGAAGGATTCCGGCATGCCGGCATCGATCTTGTGCTCGCCTTTCACGATGTTCTCGTAGACCTTGGTTCGGCCGGTGACATCGTCGGACTTCACAGTCAACATTTCCTGCAGGGTATAGGACGCGCCGTAGGCTTCCAGCGCCCACACTTCCATTTCCCCGAAACGCTGGCCGCCAAACTGGGCCTTTCCGCCCAGAGGCTGCTGCGTCACCAGGCTGTACGGTCCGGTGGAACGGGCGTGCATCTTGTCGTCCACCAGGTGGTGCAGCTTGAGGATGTGCATGTAACCGAGAGTCACGGGCCGGTCGAACGCTTCGCCGGTGCGGCCGTCGATCAACTGCATCTGGCCGTTGCGGGGCAGGCCCGCCAGCTCCAGCATGTCCTTGATTTCATCCTCGGTGGCGCCATCAAACACCGGCGTGGCAAACGGCACGCCATCGCGCAGGTGGTTGGCCAGCTCGCGAACGTCCTCTTCGGAAAGCGCGTCCAGGTTTTCCGACATGCCCGTGCGGTTGTAAACCTGCTCCAGGAAGCCGCGCAGCTTGATCGCTTCCGCCTGCTGGTCGATGAGCTGGCCGATGACATGGCCCAGGCCCTTGGCCGCCCAGCCCAGGTGGGTTTCCAGAATCTGGCCCACGTTCATCCGCGAAGGCACGCCCAGCGGGTTGAGCACGATGTCTGCCGGCGTGCCATTGGCCGTGAACGGCATGTCTTCCACCGGAACGATCTTGGAAATCACGCCCTTGTTGCCGTGACGACCCGCCATCTTGTCGCCAGGCTGCAGGCGGCGCTTGACCGCGAGGTAAACCTTGACCATCTTCTGCACGCCGGGCGGCAACTCGTCGCCCTGGGTCAGTTTGCGGCGTTTTTCCTCGAACAGGGCGTCAAATTCCTGACGCTTCTGGCTGAGGCTTTCCTTGAGCTGTTCAAGCTGGACCTGCTGCTCTTCTTCCGACAGGCGAATGTCGAACCAGTCGTAGCGACCCAGTTCGTGCAGGTAAGTCTTGGTGATCTTGGTGCCCTTGGCCAGTTTCTTGGGGCCGCCTTTGGCTGTCTTGCCGGTCAGCAGCCGTTCGATACGGCCGAACGTGTCGTTTTCGACGATGCGCAGCTGGTCGGCCAGATCCTTCTTGAACTGGGTCAGCTCGTCGTCGATGATCTGCTGCGCACGGGCATCGCGCTCGATGCCTTCGCGGGTGAACACCTGAACGCCGATCACCGTTCCGGACATGCCCGAAGGCACGCGCAGGCTGGTGTCCTTCACGTCGGAACTCTTCTCGCCGAAAATCGCGCGCAGGAGCTTTTCTTCCGGCGTGAGCTGGGTTTCACCCTTGGGCGTCACCTTGCCCACCAGCACGTCGCCCGCTTCCACTTCGGCACCGATGTAAATGATGCCGGACTCATCCAGCCGGCCCAGCATGCGTTCGGACAGGTTGGAAATGTCGCGGGTGATTTCTTCAGGCCCCAGCTTGGTGTCGCGCGCCACCACGGACAGCTCCTCGATGTGGATCGAGGTGAAGCGGTCTTCGGCGACGATGCGTTCCGAAATCAGGATCGAATCTTCGAAGTTGTAGCCGTTCCAGGGCATGAACGCCACCAGCAGGTTCTGGCCGAGCGCCAGTTCGCCCATGTCGGTGGAAGCGCCATCCGCGATCACGTCGTCGCGCGCGATGACGTCGCCCACCTTCACGATGGGACGCTGGTTGATGTTGGTGTTCTGGTTGGAGCGGCGGTACTTGATCAGGTTGTAAATGTCGACGCCGACTTCACCGGCCAGGGTTTCGTTGTCGTTGACACGCACCACGATACGGGCCGCGTCCACGTAATCCACCACGCCGCCGCGGCGGGCCTGGACGGTCGTCCCGGAGTCCACTGCCACGGTGCGCTCGATGCCGGTGCCCACCAGGGGCTTCTCGGCACGCAGGCAAGGCACGGCCTGGCGTTGCATGTTGGAACCCATCAAGGCACGGTTTGCATCGTCGTGCTCCAGGAACGGGATCAGCGACGCTGCCACCGACACGATCTGGGCCGGTGCGATGTCGATGTGGGTCACGCGGTCCGGAGCGGACAGGGTGAATTCGTTGTGGTGGCGGCAAGACACCAGCTCGTCCGTGAAGCGACCCTTGGCGTCGATTTTCGCGTTGGCCTGGGCGATCACGTAGCGCCCTTCCTCAATGGCGGACAGGGTCTCGATGTCGTCAGTGACGCGACCGTTTTCCACCTTGCGGTAAGGCGTTTCCAGGAAGCCAAACTCGTTGGTGCGCGCGTACAGCGCGAGCGAGTTGATAAGACCGATGTTCGGGCCTTCCGGCGTTTCAATCGGGCAAACCCGGCCGTAATGGGTGGGGTGCACGTCGCGTACTTCGAAACCGGCACGCTCGCGGGTCAAACCGCCCGGGCCAAGCGCGGACACGCGCCGCTTGTGGGTGATTTCCGACAGCGGGTTGGTCTGGTCCATGAACTGCGACAGCTGGCTGGAGCCGAAAAACTCCTTGATGGCCGCGGAAATGGGCTTGGCGTTGATGAGATCGTGCGGCATCAGGTTTTCGGACTCGGCCTGGGACAGGCGTTCCTTCACCGCGCGTTCCACGCGCACGAGGCCGGAGCGGAACTGGTTTTCGGCCAGTTCGCCCACAGAACGGACGCGGCGGTTGCCCAGGTGGTCGATGTCGTCGATTTCACCGCGGCCGTTGCGCAGTTCCACCAGGATCTTGATGACGGCCACGATGTCGTCGTTGGACAGCACGGCAGGGCCGGTCAGCTCGCTGCGGCCGACCCGGCGGTTGAATTTCATGCGGCCCACGGCGGACAGGTCGTAGCGTTCTTCGCTGAAGAAAAGCCCCTGGAACAAGCCCTTGACCGCCTCTTCCGTGGGCGGCTCGCCGGGACGCATCATGCGGTAGATGCCAATGCGCGCGGCGGTCTGGTCGGCCGCATCGTCCACGCGCAGCGTCTGCGAAATGTACGGACCCTGGTCGAGATCGTTGGTGTAAATGGTCTGGAACTCGGTCACGCCGGCTGCGCGGAACTTGGCCAGCGTGGCTTCAGTGAGTTCGTCGTTGGCGCGTCCCAGCACTTCGCCGGTGCTGGTGTCGATGACGTCGCGCGCCAGCACGCGTCCGGCCACGAACTCTTCCGGCACGTCGATGCGCTTGAGTCCCGCCTGTTCCATTTCACGAATGTGCTTGACCGTGATGCGCTTGTCGCGCGGAACGATCACCTTGCCCTTGGCCAGGATATCGAAACGGGCCATGTCGCCACGCAGGCGCTCAGGCACGAGATCCATCTGGACCGCCTTGGAGTCGATGTGGAAGGCGTCGAAGGCAAAGAAGGTTTCAAGGATCTGTTCCGGGGTGTAGCCGATGGCCTTGAGCAGGGTCGTCACCGGCATCTTGCGGCGGCGGTCCACCCGGAAATAGAGGTAATCCTTGGGATCGAATTCGAAGTCCAGCCAGGAGCCGCGGTACGGAATGATCCGTGCCGAAAACAGCAGCTTGCCGGAGGAATGGGTTTTGCCGCGATCGTGCTCGAAAAACACGCCCGGGCTGCGATGCAATTGGGAAACAATCACGCGTTCGGTGCCGTTGATCACGAACGAGCCGTTTTTGGTCATGAGCGGAATCTCGCCCATGTACACTTCCTGTTCCTTGACTTCCTTGACCGTGGGCTTGGAGGCTTCGCGATCCATGATCTTGAGGCGCACACGAGCGCGCAAGGGCGACGCATAGGTCATCCCGCGCTGCTGGCACTCGATCACGTCAAAAGGCGGCGTTCCGAGCTGGTAGCTCACGTATTCCAGCGAGGCGTTGCCCGAGTGGCTGGCAATGGGGAACACGCTCCGGAAGGCGGATTCCAGACCCTGGTTTTTACGCACGTTGGGAGCAACAGCCGCCTGCAGAAATTCAGTGTATGAATCCAGTTGAGTTGCGAGCAGGAACGGCACTTCGAGAATGCTGCGACGCTTGCCAAAGCTTTTGCGAATGCGCTTTTTCTCGGTGAATGAGTAACTCATGTTATCTCCACGGCAGAATGACAAATGCGTGCGGCGACCTTCGTTGGAAGATCGCCGTGAAGCGGTCACTTTCCATCAGGAAAGTTGGGCCGGCAGCGCCCTGCCGGCCCGACCGGGGCATGCAATTACTTGATTTCGAACGTGGCGCCCGCTTCCGCCAACTGCTTGCCGATGGCATCGGCGTCAGCCTTGGAAACGCCTTCCTTGACGGGCTTCGGCGCGCCGTCAACCAGATCCTTGGCTTCCTTCAGGCCCAGGCCGGTGATGGTGCGAACCACCTTGATCACGTTCACCTTGTTGTCGCCGGCGGCGGTCAGGATCACGTTGAACTCGGTCTTTTCTTCAGCGGCCGGAGCAGCAGCGCCGCCAGCGGCCGGTGCGGCCACGGCGACGGCCGTTGCAGCGGCTGAGACGCCAAACTTTTCTTCCATGTCCTTGATCAGCTCGGACAGTTCGAGCACGGTCATGCCCGCGATTGCATCCAGAATTTCAGATTTGCTGAGTGCCATTTTCGACTCCTTGTATTAAACGGTGGCTTGTTTCTGATCGCGCACAGCAGCGAGGCCGCGCGCAAATTTGGCCGGGACTTCGTTGAGCGTCTGCACGAATTTCGCAACCGGGGCCTGCATGGTGCCCATCAACCTGGCGATGAGTTCCTCGCGGCTCGGCATGGTGGCCAGACTGGCGACATCCTTGGGGGTCATGACGAAATTCGCCATGGCTCCACCCTTGATGACCAGCCGGTCATTGGCCTTCGAAAATTCGTGAATCACTTTCGCGGCAGCGACGGGATCGTCGGAAATGCCGTACACCAGGGGTCCGACCATCTTTTCGGACAACGGTGCAAACGGTGTTTCCGCTACCGCGCGGCGCACGAGCGTGTTTTTCAGAACGCGGAAGTACACTCCCGCAGCCCTGGCCTTGGCTCGCAGGACGGTCATGTCGCTCACTTCCATCCCGCGATACTCTGCCAGGATGATGGACTGGGCATTTGCGAGTTGCCCGGTCACTTCTGCGACGACCGCCTTTTTCTCTTCAAGATTGAGACTCAAGGTCTGTCCTCCATTAAGATTGCGGAACCGCGGAATACCGCGGTTCCAACCACGGCGTCCTTCTTTCAGGGCTTTGGTGCCGACTGCCACCAATGAAACTTGACCTTCAATCAGGGTGCGCCATCTGCGTAGGCTGCCTTGCGGCGATTAAACCCCGATGCAGCCAGGGTCCCTACGGTCTTTGATGTCCAGCCGGGCACGAGGCCCGGCTGCCCAAAGTCTGTACCGTTTCCTTACAGCGACAGGGTCGAGCCATCCACGCGGATGCCGACGCCCATGGTGCTGGAAACCGAAATCTTCTTCAGATAAATCCCTTTCGCCGTCGCCGGGCGCGCACGGTTGAGCGCGCCCAACAGGGCAACCAGGTTTTCCTGCAACGCGTCCACCGTAAAGGAAGCGCGTCCGATAGAGCAGTGCACCAGACCGGCCTTGTCGGTGCGGTACTGCACCTGGCCCGCCTTGGCGTTCTTGACGGCACCGGCCACATCGGCAGAGACCGTGCCCACTTTCGGGTTAGGCATCAGCCCGCGGGGGCCCAGCACCTGGCCCAGGGGGCCCACGATGCGCATGGCATCCGGCGAAGCGATCACGACGTCGAAGTCCATGAAACCGCCCTTGATCTTTTCAGCCAGGTCTTCAAAACCCACGTGCTCGGCGCCGGCAGCGCGCGCTTTTTCGGCGTTGTCGCCCTGGGCGAACACCGCCACGCGCATGGTTTTGCCCGTACCGCGCGGCAGCACGACGGAACCGCGCACCTGCTGGTCGGATTTCTTGGCGTCGATGCCGAGGTTGACCGCCACGTCGATGGATTCATCAAATTTCGCAGTGGCCGTTTTCTTGACCAGTTCCAGCGCTCCCGCCACGGGATACGATTTGCTGCGGTCGATTTCGGCCCGCAGGGCTTTGTGTCGCTTGGATAAGTTCGCCATCATTTCACCCCTTCCACTTCAATGCCCATGCTGCGCGCGCTGCCTGCCACCGTACGAACCGCGGCATCCAGATCGGCTGCGGTCAGGTCAGGCATCTTGGTGGTGGCAATGGCTTCCGCCTGTGCGCGGGTCAGCTTGCCCACCTTGTCGGTATGCGGCTTGGGACTTCCCTTGGTGACGCCGGCAGCCTTTTTGATCAGGACCGTGGCCGGCGGGGTTTTCATGATGAAAGTGAAACTCTTGTCGGCATAGGCGGTAATCACCACCGGCACCGGCAGACCGACTTCCATGCCCTGTGTCTGGGCA
>JAJZPY010000075.1 GCA_021811005.1 Pseudomonadota bacterium | reverse complement strand
CATCTCTTCCCGGGCATCAAAAATCAGTGTATTGGCCCAGTCCAATACCCGGATTTTCCCTTCGCGGGAAACCCAGGCGTTTTCATAACGCGTCCGGATGTTTCTGGAAAGGGCGGCCTGGAAAACCGATTCCACCTGGGATTGCTGTTCCTCAAGAAGAAAGTTTTTCCAGAAGAACGGTTTGTTTCTTACTTCTTCGAAGGAGTAACCGGAGCAGACCTCAGCGGCGCGATTGAATCGGACAATGCATCCGTTCCTGTCGATGGCCAGGATGAGGGAACCGGCCGACTGAAAGATGGCGTCCATGAAGTCGCGTTCGTGGCGCAGGGCTTCGTGGAGCTGAATGCGTTCGGTAATGTCGCGCGAGGAGCTGAACAGCACCATTCGGCCTTCCAGGGGAATGGGGCGGCTGCTGACTTCCACATCGATGACTTTTCCGTCCTTTTTCCGATGCCGCGTTTCGAAAAGGCTGTGCTCCTGGCGGGACAACCGCTCCTTGAGGGCGGCGCGAAGTTCCTCTCCCGTCAACATCGCATCCCAGTGCGACAGGTTTTTTCCAAGCAGCTCGTCGCGCGTGTAACCCAGCATGTGGCAGAAGGAGTCGCTGCACTCGATGAGCGTGCCGTCCTGGTCCAGGATGTGGAGGCCGTCGCTGGCATTTCGCAACAGGATGGAATTCTTTTCGCTCAGCCGTTGCAGTTCCTGAAAATTGCGAACAGCCTCCCGTCTCGAATCGATCAGCTTTCGGACCAGGGGGGAGACCATCAGGTAGAGCATCAGGCCGCCGGCCAGCACCAGGGCGAACAAAAGCAGCGCCACGCGCTTCAGTTGCTGGGTGATCGGATCATAGAGTTCTGACTGGTCGATTTTCAGGGCCATGCCGATGCCCAGGCGGCCCACGGGGGAATAGGCGGCCGCCACGTGTTGCCGGCGGTAGTCTTTCGCGAAGATGACACCGGTGCCCCCTTCAAGGGCATAGTTCATGGGCAGTGCCGCATTGTCCACGACGCGCTGAAGGCGCTTGAACTGACTGACCGAAGCGCTTCTCAGGTAGCAGTCCATTTCGCTGGCGCTGACCGTGCTGCACAGGGCGATTTCGCTGGTGTTGCCCACGGCAGCCATGTCGCTGATGGCCGTTTCCAGGGAAGACAGTCCGGATTCGAACAGCACGCTTCCGATCCTGTTTTCCCGGCCATCCCGTATGGGGATGCGCGCCTGCAGGACAAACCGCTTGTCCCACATCAGGGAGGCGTCAACGGGCGCATGCAAGGCGATGTGCTGGTCCGGGGTTTTTATGAAACTCCCGGCGGCCGCCACTTCAGCACCGGCCGCGTCATGGAAGGACACCGCACTGAACCGTCCTGACGAAACAAGGTTTTTGGCCATGCGGCTGAGCGCATCAACGCTTTCATGTTGGGAGGGGACTGCATCGATTCTGGACAGGTATTCGATGACGGATGGTTTGTTGACCATCATCTGCGCGTTCACCAGTTCCCCGTTGATGCTGCTGCTGACCAGGGCTTCGCCGCTTTTGAGGGAGAGCTGGAGGGTTTTGCTCAGGATGTCTTCGGAAGCGCGGAACATGACCGCATAGACCGATATGCCGGCCATCAGCGTCAGCGTTGCCAGGATCAGGAAACCGACTATTCCGATTTTGTTTTGTTGTTCGGATTTCAAAAAGAGGCTCCGGCGTACTGGCCCTAATGACTGAAGTGTAGCACCGGGGCAAATGCAGCAACGAGTTCCGGACGGAGGTAGAATGTCCGTTCAGGGAATACAGCGATTACAGAAAGCCTGTCACGAGAGGGGGATGAGCCTATGAATACGCGCACTGCCGCACTGTATGACCACACCGTGTTTGAAAGCGCCTTGCGCGCCATTCAGAAACTGGGGCCGGAAAAGTTCGCAGCCTTGTATGTGCAAGAGCAAGCTTCGGACGCGGAGAAACTGGCCTACCACCTGAACAAGATTCTGGTGGAAACCCGCCCGGCGGGCGGGTGAACCCACCGGATCAGTGGCCGGCTTCTTTCAGGTATTTCTTCATGAACGAAGACTTGGCGTTGGTACGAGGGGTTACATTGCCGGGCCACTATAGCCCAGGGCCCTGAGGCCGGGCAACGGCCACCGGCACCAGCAGGATCGGCACCGGGCTTGCGTGGGTCACGCCTTCGGCGATGCTGCCCAGCAGCAGATGTCGCAAGCCTTTGCGTCCATGGGTTCCCACCACGATGAGGTCGGCGGGCCAATGGCGCGCTTCCTGAATGATGGCGTCCGCCACGTTTTCGCCCAGCGCTTCAGTTTCGAGCAGCCGGGTTTCTATGGCGAGCTGTTCGGCACCGGCAAGCTGCTTGGCGCGCTCCAGGGCCTGCTGCCCCGTCTTCACCCAGGCCCGTTCGATGGCGGTGCGGTCCACGAATTCGGCACCACCCAGGATGTAGGCTTCGTCCACCACGTACACCACGCGCAACTGGGCATTCAGGTCCCGGGCTAGCCGTATGGCTTCCAGCAAAGCCGGTTCGGAAGTCTTGTTGCCGTCCGTGGCGATGAGGATGCGTTGGTACATGAGGGTCTCCGTTCAGGGGTGCCCGAAAAGGGTCATTCCGGAAGCCGCGTACAGCAGCACGGCTGCGGTCATGAGGCAGAGGACGGCATAGACATAATTTTTTTCCCGCAGGTAGAGTGGAATCACCGCGGCGATGCTGACAATGGGGCAGGCCGACAGCAGGGCGATTCCCAGCAGGCTGAGGGAGTCACCCTTGTCGAGGGACGTGATCCAGTGCCAGCCGCCAGCGCCATGGGTTGCCGCGAGATAGTCCGCGGTAGGCAGTTTCCAGAGCCGGGGCAACTGGTCGAGCGGGGCCTGTGCATCGAGGGTGCCCGTGACATAAAGCAGGAATGCCGCCACCAGCATCACAAAACCCGCCAGGCTGCCCCAGTGCAGCACGTCGGCATAGCGCTTTTCCTCGGGCGGCATGGGCGGGAGATGGTTCATGGCCTTTCAGTATCCCAGCCCCTTGAGCAGCGAGCGCAATCCTGAAAACAGCAGGGCGGCAATCACGACTTTGCGCACCACGGTCGGATTGAGCACTGTGAGCAGGTGGGCGCCGATGCGCGCCCCCATCATCATGCCGATCACCGAAGGCACGGCGATGACGGGCAGGATGGCGCCGCTGTTGAGGTAATACCAGGTGGCCGAAGCGCTGGCCACGGACAGGATCAGGCTCGAAGAGGCGGCAGCCAGCTTGAGGGGAACGCCCATCATCAGGTTGAGGCCGGGCACGTTGGCCCAGCCGGCCCCCACGCCAAACAATCCGCCCAGAAAGCCGATGCCGAGAAAAAGGGCGATGCCGGCAGGGGTGCGGTGCACGCGCCAGGGGATGTTCCGGCCGGAAACGACGTCGTGGAACACGCCGTGTATGCCCAGGTAGCGGGACCAGGCGTCGGGTTTTGGCACATGGGGAAATTCTGATTTGTTCGACAGCATCATGAGCATCGCAATGGTCAGGATGGCAAGTCCCAGCAGGATCTGGACGCTTTGTGCCGGCAGGGCAAGCCCCACCATGGCTCCCGCCATGGAACTCAGGGCGGCGGACAGCGCCAGCGGCATCACCAGGCGCAGGCTTGCCATGCCGTTCCGGAGCAGGGAAGGGCCGGCCGAGAGGGTGCTGGCCATGGCCACCAGCAATCCCGCCCCGCGCACGAAATCGAGGTGAAAGGGGAAAAAACCGCTCACGATGGGCACGAACAGGACGCCCCCCCCGACGCCGGCCGGGACGGCTGCAATGCCCATGAAAAAACAGACCACGAACATGCCCAGCGACCACATCCACCACGGTGTCGCATCCGGGGAAGGGGCCGTAGGGGCTGCACTGGCAAGCAAAGGGAACGCAAGCAACGCAAAAGCCGGCAACAGGCCGGCAAGGTGCCGCGCGGGGCGGCGGGGTCGGGTCGGCATGGAGTCAGTATAACGCTGCCCCGGGCCGGATGGGCGGTGGCGGGGAAAGGGTCAACCGTTACCGAAGCTGCTGGCAAGCGCTCTCAACTGAACTTTCCCAGCAGGAAATCGCGCAGCACCAAGACGTGGTTATGCGCCTCGTCGCGTGCCGCATAAACGAGAGTGACCGTGCCGGAACGTGCGAGCTTGCGCACGGCTTCGAACGGTTCCGGGTTGAGGGCCATTTCCGCCAGGTAGCGGCGTCGGAATTCCTCCCAGCGTGCGGGGTCGTGCCCAAACCATTGGCGCAGCCTGGTGCTGGGCGCCAGGTCTTTTTCCCAGCCCTGCAGGGCGGCGTCTTCCTTGCGCAGGCCGCGCGGCCAGAGGCGGTCCACCAGCAGGCGCGTGCCATCCCCGGGTTCGGGCGGGTCGTAGGCCCGCTTGATGCGGATGCGGCTGGAGGCGATCACGACGAGGTTTCCTGCTGCAGCCGCTTTTCAAAATCATGGAGCGGCAGCGGACGCGAAAACAGGAAACCCTGCAGGTAGTCGCACCCGAAGGCGGTGAGCAGTTCCCGCTGCAGCGGGGTTTCCACCCCTTCGGCCACGGTCTTGATGCCCAGCTTGTGGGCCATGACGATGATGGCTTCCGCCAGCGCCTTGGCACTTTCCTGCTGGGTGAGATTGCTCACGAAGGAACGGTCGATCTTGAGGTAGTCGATGTCGAACTGCTTGAGGTAGGAAAGGGCGGAGAAACCGGTTCCAAAATCGTCGATGGACACTTCGATGCCGGTGTTTCGGAAACTCAGCAGCCGTTGTCGCAGCCCGGGCGAATCCTTGAGCAGGAGCCGTTCCGTGATTTCGACGGTGATGCTGTTTCCGGGAAGTCCGGCGCGCTCCAGCTGCCCGATCCAGTCGTGGCTGTGAGGGTGGTCGAACTGGATGGGCGACTTGTTCACGCTCACCTGGATGAGGCGGCCGTACCGATCCCTCCAGCGCTCAATGTTGGCGATTGCTTGCTGAAAAACCCATTCCCCGATTTCGCGAATCAGTCCCGACTCTTCCGCCAGCGGGATGAAGCGGTCGGGGGGAATCTGGCCGCGCAAGGGATGGTTCCAGCGCAGCAGGGCTTCCGCCTTGTCCAGGCGCCCCGTGGCCGCTTCCACGATCGGCTGGTAGTGGACTGCCAGTTCGCCGCGCGACAGGGCCTGGCGCAGCTGGTTGGTCAACGACAGCTTTTCCAGGGCTTCATGCTGCATGGACGGAACGAAATAGTTGAAACGGTTGCGCCCTTCCGCCTTGGCCACATACATGGCCTGGTCGGCATGGCGCATGAGCTCGTCCAGATTGCCGGCGTCGTTGGGATAGAGCGTGATGCCGATGCTGGCCGAAACGTAGCACAGGTCATCGCCGCCCAGCTCGAACGCTTCGGAGAGCCGGCTGATGATGGTCTGGGCAATCCGTTCCAGGCTGGCGGGATCGCCGAACTCGTTGAGAATGACCGTGAACTCGTCGCCGCCCAGGCGCGCCACCGTATCGGTATCACGCACGCAGGCGGTGATGCGGCGTGCCGCTTCCATCAGAAGCACGTCTCCTTTGGCATGTCCCAGGGTGTCGTTGACTTCCTTGAAGCGATCAAGGTCGATGAACAGCAGGGCCAGCGGCTGTCCCGAACGGTTTGCCTTTTTGGTTTCCTGTTCCAGGCGGTCATGGAACAGGCGGCGGTTGGGCAGTCCGGTGAGGGTGTCGTAATTGGCCTGAGTCCAGATCAGCTCTTCCTTCTGCTTGCGGTCGGTGATGTCGAAAAACTGGGCCACGTGGCGGAAGATGCTGCCGTCTTCGTTGCGGATCAGGCTGATGTTGGCCAGCTTCACGTGCAGCGAACCGTCCTTGCGGCGGTCCCACAGTTCCCCCTGCCAGTTGCCCTGCTGCAGCAGGGCCTGCCAGAGTTCTTCGTAAAAGGGCTTGGTGTGCTTGCCGGACTGCAGCATGCGGGGATTCCGTCCGTACACTTCATCGAGGGTATAGCCGGTCTGATGGGTGAATGCCGGGTTGACGTCGATGATGTTGTTGTCCGGGTCGGTCACCATGACCGCTTCGGCGCTGGTCTGGTAGATGAGCGTGGCCAGCCGCATCAGCTCGTTGGCTTTGCGCGTTTCCGAAAGATCCTTGCTGAAGACGAAAAACCGGCCTTCTTCCAGGGGCCAGTAGCTCACCACCACTTCCACCGGCCAGAGGCTGCCATCCTTGCGGCGATGAACGGATTCAAACCGGTCATAGCCCCGTTCCAGCACCGTGCGGATGTGGGCCGCGGTTTGGGCAGGGGTTTCACGGGCCTCCAGGTCCGTGACTTTCATGCGCAGCAGTTCTTCCCGGCTGTAGCCGGACTGGCGCACGTAGGCATCGTTGACTTCCAGCAGTCGCGCTTCCGTATCCACGCACCAGAAGCCGTCCGCGGCGGTTTCAATGACGCCGCGATAGCGCGCTTCGCGCTCGCTCAGGCTGTTTTCCAGTTGCTGCCGTTCCGTGATGTCGAATGTGGTGCAAACCAGGTAGAGCGGCAAGCCGTCGGATGAAAAAAGCGGTTTCTTGAACGTGTGTCCGGTGCGGTTCTGCCGCAGCTTGGCATTCCAGAATGTTTCCTCGAAATCCACCTGGGCGCCGCCGGCGAACACTTCGCGGTCCTTGGCACGAAACCAGTCCATCTGGTCGGGCGGGAAAAAAGCTCCGCCGTCGGTGCCGCGGATTTCGGCAAAAGGCATGCCCCATTGTTCTTCGCAGGCGCGGTTCATGAGCAGGATCCTGCCGGCGGGATCCTTGATGAAAAGGGCGGCCGGAATCGCGTCCACTGCTTCCTTCAGGCTGTGAAGCAAAAAACCGTTTTCCGAAAAAAAGCGGGTCGTTTTCATCAGGCCTGATTTGTAAGAATGAATGGGGCCGAGAAAAGCATATCATTAACAGGCGGTTAGGTGATACCTGTGGGGATTTTCCGGGGTCGTACCCCCCATCCGGGCTACAACCAAGGGGGTATGTCAGGGGAGGCGCAAGGACCCTATGATGCCCCCATGGACGCACAATGCCTCGACGAGGACGGTTACCTGATCAACCCCATGGACTGGGACGAATCCTGGGCCGAGCATTTTGCGCTCCAGGAAAACATCGTCCTGACGGAAGACCACTGGGACGTCATCCGCTTCATGCGGGGTTATTACGAAAGTCACCTGATCGCGCCCGATGCGCGGTTTTCCATCAAGCACCTGGCGGAACGGTTTGGGTCGGAAGCACGCAACAAGCTGTTCGAGCTGTTCCCTTACGGCTATGTGCAGCAGGCCTGCCGCATCGCCGGCATGAAGCGACCGCGCAACTGGAGCACCGGCTAAGCCGCAGGGCTTTCAGTTCACGCAGTCGAACACGTAGTCGCGAAAAGAATCCATCTGATTGAAGCGGGCATGCCGGTGAAAGCGGGCACAGGACTTTTCTGCCGCCTGTTCGGCGCGGGCGCGATCTGCCGTGCCCTGGATCACCACGCCGCGCTCGTTTTCATCCAGCACGCGCACCGGCAGCTGCCCGCAGGCCACCAGCGCCATGCACAAACCGAGCGCGACGGCCGTTTTCATGTTCAGCGCAGGTTTCCGGTGTGGCCGAGCGAATAACGGCCGGGTAGCGGCCACACGGTCAGGCCGTGGGGTTCTTCTCCCACCTTGAGCTGTGACACGGCCCCGCTGTGGGTGTCGAAACGATAAACCACGTCGTCGAAGCGGCCTGACAGCCAGAGCGTTTTGCCGTCGGCGCTGACGTTGCCCATGTCGGGGCTGCCGCCCCCCGGAATGGGCCAGCGGTTCACGATCTTGCCGGTGGCGAAATCGATGACGGTGACGCTGCCGGGGCCGTGCGGCCCGCCATGGACTTTATGCGAGCCGCGGTTGGCCACGTACAACAGCTTGCCGTCGCGACTGGGGTAAAGGCCATGGGCGCCGGGGCCGGTGCTGATGAAACCGACTTCCTTGAAGGCGTCGCCATCCACGACATGGACGCCGTCCGCGTCCATGTCCGCCACGTAGAAGCGCTTGCCGTCCGGCGACACGCGGATGTCCTGCGGCATGCCGCGGGCCGCGCTGCAGATTTCCGTCGCGCCGCGGGCGGCGCCGCTGGGCGTGTCCACGAACCGGGTGCGCGGCATCTGGAGTTTCAGGTAGCCCGCCACCTTGCGCTGGTCGAGATCGATCTTGACGATGCTGCCGTTGAATTCGCAGGTGAACAGGGCATAGTGGCCGTCAATGGAAAAGTCCGCGTGATTGATGCCGCCGCACTGGGGCGTCTCGATCGAATATTGCATTTTCATGCTGTGCGGATCGCGAAAATCGAGGCGGCGGCGGGCTTCAGCCACCACGATGGCCGAAGTACCGTCGGGCGTGAAATACATGTTGTAGGGGTCATCCACCGGCACCGGCGCTCCGGGTTTTCCCGTGCGCGGATCGATGGGGGTGAGGCTGCCGTTGTTGTGGCGTTCGTCGTTGTTGGCCACCCACAGGGTACGCAGGTCCCAGGAAGGCACCACGTGCTGCGGACCGTGCCCCACCTTGAAGCGGTCCACCACCTTGAAGGTGGCGGGATCGATCACGTAAACGTCATTGGAGCGCAGGTTGGGCACGTAAATGCGCGCCAGGTCGTTGCGCACCGCGTCGCTCAGGTGATCGGGGCCCGTTTCGCTGTAGAGATTGCCGGGGTCCACAACCGGCGGCATGCCATGGACCGTGACGACCGGCTCTTCGGCTGCGGTTCCTTGCAGGGAAGCCAACCCGAGGGTGCCCAGGGCAGCCAGTGCAAGCAGTCCTGCCAGGGTTCGTGTCTGTTTCAACATCATCTCCTTGGAGTATTCAATTCAGGGGTACGGTCATCGGCAGCCGTCATGGCGCGGATGGCTTTCACCGACGTTTCCACGATCTGCCGCACCCCCGGCTCGCCCAGGGCGGCGGTGGCCGGTCGCGGGTCGCCATGCACACCGGCCGCATCCGGCATGGCCGAGGCCTGGGCGCCCGGACGCACCAGGGCGGGGTCCACGGCCAGTGCCAGGGCGGTATCCGCCAGGCCTGCGTGGGTGCCGATCTGGGCTGCGCTGAAGCCGTGTTTCTCCAGATCAGCCGAAAAGGGCTCCTGGGCTGCGTCGTAATAGGCCGTCAGGGCATGGGCCCGGCATGGGGAATGTCCTGCCCACTGTCGGTTCAGGCGCTCGGCCACGCGAGTTTCCAGTTTCTGATAGCCCCCGTGGTCCCCCACAAACACCACGTGGCGGAAACCATGCTGCTTGAGGCTGCGCGCAGCGCCTTCGAGCACGGCTTCAAAGGCCTGCCCGGAAACCGACAGGGTTCCGGCATAGCGCATGTGCGCCGCCGGCGGATCGATGGTGCCTTCCGGCACGTAGGCAATCACCGGCGCGACCACCGCATGGCCCAGCTGGCGCGCGATGGCTCCGGCCAGAATGCGCACGCGCACGTTGTGCTTGCCCAGCACCATGTGCGGCCCGTTTTGTTCGGTTCCGCCGATGGGGACCAGCGCCGTGGTGGTTCCGGAAGCGATCAGGGCCCGCAGTTCGGGGGAAGTGAGCTCTTCCAGGTAAACGCTGGACTGTTCCGGCGGGTTGACGGGAGATGCCAGGGTCAGGAGGGGCGAAACCAGCAGGGCGAGGGCGGCAATGCCGCGACGCCATGAGAAGGCGAATTCAACCATGGAGGGAAAGGCTTGCGGCCGGAATCCTGCGGTTCATCGCGGCCATTATAGTCAATTCGCCGAGGTTCTGCCGCACGGCGACCGGCGCGCGGCAGGGCTGCGGCGCCCTGCCGGCGGAATTGCCTTCAGACCGCGGTGCTGACCGAGGAGCCGAGGGTCAGGCTGGTGCCGTGATTCTGGACGTCCTGCAGCAGGTTTTGCAGGAAAGCCTGCAAGGTGGGGGCATTGGCCGCGGTGGCCGTGCCACCAGCGCCCGTGCCGCTGTTCAGGGCGCTCACCAGATTCTGGAAACTCGCCTGCAGGGAGTTCAGGTTGCTGGCGGAAGATGAAGAAGAGCCCGCCGTGGCGGTGGTGGAGCCTGCGGCAGAAAGC
>JAJZPY010000074.1 GCA_021811005.1 Pseudomonadota bacterium | reverse complement strand
CACCACCTGGGCGCTCTTGTTGGTGACGAGATCGAGGAATCCGGGATCCTGGTGCGAGAACCCGTTGTGGTCCTGGCGCCAGACGGTGGACGTGACGAGCAGGTTGAGCGAGGCGATGGGGGCCCGCCAGGGCACGGCCAGGGATTTCTCGAGCCACTTGGCATGCTGGTTGAACATGGAGCCGATGACGTGGATGAAAGCTTCGTAGGAGGCCAGCAGGCCATGCCGGCCGGACAGGAGATAGCCTTCCAGCCAGCCTTCCAGCGTGTGTTCGGAGAGCATTTCCATGACCCGGCCGTGCGGGGAAAGATGGCCGCCATCCGCATCTTCGGGCAGCGTGCGCGCCATCCAGGCTTTGCCCGTGACGCGGTAAATGTCGTCCAGGCGGTTGGAAGCCGTTTCGTCCGGGCAGAAAAAACGGAAGTTGTCCGGATTTGCTTCCAGAATGCCCGCCAAAAAACGCCCGAGGGGGCGCGTGTTTTCTTCGTACTGGCGACCCGGCAGGGGGACGTCCAGGGCGTAGGTTTCCAGTTGGGGCAGGTGCAGGTCGCGCAGCAGGCGTCCGCCGTTGGCAACGGGGTTTGCGCTCATGCGCCGCGCACCCTGGGGTGCGAGGTGGCGCAGCCGTGAGGCCAGTTGGCCTCGTTCATCGAACAGGTGGCCGGGGTCGTAGCTGCGCAGCCAGGATTCCAGAAGCGCCAGGTGTTCGGCGTTGCCGCGAACGTTCAAGGGCACCTGGTGGGCGCGCCAGGACCCTTCCACTTGGTGTCCGTCCACCCGGCGCGGCCCCGTCCACCCTTTGGGCGTTTTCAGGATGATCAGGGGCCAGCGCGGCAATTCCGTGATGCCTTCGTTGCGGGCGCGATGCTGGATGGCGCGGATGTCGGCCAGCGCATGGTCCAGCGTGTCGGCCATGAGCGGGTGCAGGATTTCCGGATCATCGCCGGCCACCACATAGGGCCGGTAGCCGTAGCCGGAAAACAGGGATTGCAGTGACGCGTCATCGAGGCGCGCCAGCAGCGCCGGGTTGGCGATCTTGTAGCCGTTGAGGTGCAGGATGGGCAGCACCGCACCGTCGCGCGCCGGATTGAGAAATTTGTTGGAATGCCAGGCGGTGGCCAGGGGGCCGGTTTCAGCTTCCCCGTCTCCGACCATGCAGGCCACGATCAGGTCGGGGTGGTCGAAAGCCGCGCCGAAGGCATGCGACAGGCTGTACCCCAGTTCGCCCCCTTCATGCAGTGAGCCGGGGGTTTCCGGAGTGCAGTGGCTGCCGATGCCTCCCGGAAAGGAGAACTGCCGGAAGAAACGTTGCAGGCCGGCTTCGTCGGGCGTGATTTCCGGATAGGTTTCGCCATAAGTGCCTTCGAGATAGGCCTGGGACAGTACGGCAGGCGCCCCGTGCCCCGGACCTGAAACGAACAGGACGTTGAGGTCGTGGGCGTTGATGAGCCGGTTGAGGTGGACCCAGGCAAACGCCTGGCCGGGATCGGAACCCCAATGGCCCAGCAGGCGTTTCTTGATGTGTTCCTGCTGCAGCGGCACTTTCAGGAGCGGGTTTTCCCGCAGGTAGATCATGCCGGCGCACAGGTAGAGCGCCGCATGCCAGTAGTCGTTCAGGTCGCGCAGCAATTCCCGGTCGGGCCGCTCCGGCGTGTCCGGTGCGAGGGAAGGGCTCGGGCGGGATGCGGTGTCGGACATGGCGTTTTCCTGTGGAAAAAGTCACTGCTCCCAGCAGGCGAGAGGCAGCTCAAGGGGCAGGCGCGCGTGCGGGTGATGGGGCAGCAGCCGCACGGTGTAGTCGGTCGCCGGGCGACGCGCCGGCAGCGCGGCGCGGTACAGGTAGGCGCCCTGCGTGCCCAGCAGGGGACTGGCGAGCGTCATGGGCACGTGCTCGGGCGCTTCTTCCGGCACGGCCGGGTTGGCAAAAAGTTCCAGCCGCACGTCTTCGGGCGCCAGTCCGTCCAGGTAGATCTGGGCTGAAATGTCGTGCAGGCCATCCCGGGTTTCACGTCGCACCAGTCCGATGCGCACCTGGTTCCACTGGTGCTGGACGCGCGCAAGCCACAGGCTGATGTCGCGGGCCAGCGCCGCTCCGTGGGCATGCCGTTCGCGGTAGGCGGCCCCGGACTGGAAATAGAAACGTTCGGCATACTGGCGCAGCATGCGGTTGCTGGAAAAGCTGCCGGTCAGGCGGGCCATGCTTTCGCGCATGCGGGCCAGCCAGGCCTGGGGCATGCCGCGTTCGTCGCGCAGGTAAAAATCGGGAATGACTTCGTTTTCCAGAATGCGATACAGGGTATCGGCATCCGACCGGTTCCACTCGGGACTGATGGGGTGCTCGTGCCCTGAACCCAGCGCCCAGCCCACTTCGGCACAGTACGCTTCGGCCCACCAGCCATCCAGTTCGGAGAAATTGAGGCCGCCGTTCACCAGCACTTTCATGCCGCTCGTGCCGCTCGCTTCCCACGGCCTCAACGGGGTGTTGAGCCAGAGATCGACGCCGTGCACCAGCTCGGAGGCAACCCCCATGTCGTAATCTTCCACGAAAATGGCGCGCGTGCGAATTTCGGGACGGTTGAGGAAACCCAGCCAGTCCTGGATCATCTGCTGCCCCTGCCCGTCCTGGGGATGCGCCTTGCCGGCAATCACCAGCTGGATGGGGCGGTGCGGGTCGGTGAGCAGGCGTTCCAGGCGTGCCGGATCTTCCAGCAGCAGGTTGGGCCGCTTGTAGGCGACAAAGCGGCGGGCAAAGCCGATGGTGAGAATGTCCGGATCCAGAATGTCCGCCTGGCGCTCCCATTGCCTGCGCGTGGCCCCCCGGGCCATCAGCTGGTGCTGGTGGCGCTGGCGCAACCAGTGGACCAGCCGGGAGCGCGCAGCCGAGCGCAGCCCCCACAGTGCTTCGTCGGGCAGTTGGCGGAAATTTGTTTCGAGACCGCTGAGATCCCCGCGCCAGCGGTCCTCGCCGCAGGACTTCTGCCAGAGCTGGTCGGCGGCGCGCGAACTCCAGGTGGGCACGTGCACGCCGTTGGTCACATGGCCGATGGGGATTTCGGGGAGCGGTATGCGGGGATAGAGCGGCGCAAAAATCCTGCGGCTCACTTCGCGGTGCAGCCGGCTGACGCCGTTGATGGCGCCGCTGCCCCGCATGGCCAGCCAGGCCATGTTGAACGGTTCCGTTTCATCTTCGGGCCGGGCGCGGCCAAGCGCCATGAATTCGGAAAACTCCATGCCCAGCTCCGTCACGTAGTCGCCCAGATACTGGTGGACGAGGGCCGCATCGTACTTGTCGAAGCCGTCGGGCACCGGCGTGTGGGTGGTGAACACGTTGCCCACGCGCGTGCAGCACAGGGCCGTTGCGAAATCCACGCCGTGGGCGTCACCGTAAGTCCGGGCCCGCTCCAGCACGGCAAAGGCCGCATGCCCTTCATTCAGGTGGCACACATCGCATTCAAGGCCGAGCGCCTGCAGCAGTCGCCAGCCGCCCAGGCCCAGCACCAGTTCCTGCTGGATGCGCAGTTCCGGACCGCCGCCGTACAGTTCGGCCGTGATGCCGCGATCCCGGGGGTCGTTCCAGGGGTCGTTGCTGTCCAGCAGATAAAGGGCCACCCGCCCCACCTGGGCCTGCCAGACGCGCAGGGTCATGTGTCTTCCGGGCAGGTCCAGCATGATGCGCAACCATTCCCCTTCGCTCGTGATGGTGGGGGAGAGCGGCAGCCACAGCGGGTCGTTGAAGGGGAAGAAGGCCAGCTGGCGGCCCTGGGCGTCCAGGCTCTGGCGGAAATAGCCTTGCTGATAGAGCAATCCCACGCCCACCATGGGCAGCCCCATGTCGCTCGCGGTCTTGATGAGGTCTCCTGCCAGCACGCCCAGCCCGCCCGAATAGATGGGCAGTGCCTTGGACAGGCAGAATTCCATGCTGAAGTAAGCGATGTTGGCCACCTTGCCGGCGTCGCCCTGTTCCGCGAACCAGGTGGGCGCTTGCAGGTAGCTGTTGCGGGCGGTTTTCACCGACTCCAGCAGCTGCAGGAAAGTTTCGTCCTGGGAAAGCGCATCCAGGCGCGCCCGTGAAACGGTATCCAGGATCAGTACGGGGTTCCCGGTTGCTTCCCACAGGTCGGCATCGATGCAGCGCCACAGGGCTTTGGACTGAACATTCCAGCTCCACCGCAAATCCAGGGCCAGTTCCTCCAGCGCCTTGAGCGTTGGCGGAAGCGAGCGCGGCATGAAATGTTCAAGGGTCATCGGGATTCCCGGAGTCGCTTTAAATGATAGCAGCGTTTCCGGGGTGGTGCGGCCCCGCGCCGGGCGGGACTGTCAGGCAGGCGCGGTGGGGAAGGCGATGCGCACGCAAAGTCCGTGGCCTTCCGGCCCGGGCAGCAGGCTCACTTCGGCGCCATGGCGTTCGGCGATGCGCTGCACGATGGAAAGGCCAAGGCCCGAGCCTTCGGCGGTGCTGCCCGGCAGCCTGTAGAACCGTTCCAGGGCGCGACGGCGTTCCGCCACGGGAATTCCGGGCCCATTGTCGCAAACCGTGAGCGCCGTTTCCTGTCCGGAGCGGACGATGCCCACGTGCACCTGCCCGCCGGTGGGCGTATAGCGGATGGCGTTGTCCAGCAGATTGCGCAGCAGGATGTCGAGGTGCCCTTCGTACCCGTTCACCTGCATTTCCTCGCCTTCCTCCAGCGCCAGCTCGATCTGGCGCTGATGGGCAAACGAGGCGGCGCGCGACAGGGCCTGCACGGTCAGTGCGCGCAGCGGCACGGGACGGTGGAGGTCGCCTGCCGTTTCAGGGTCAACCCGGGCCAGGGTCAGCAGCTGCTCGATCAGGTGGGTCGCGCGGTCCACCCCTTCAATCACGTGGCGCAAGGCGGTGTCCCGGTCCTCGGAAGACTGGGCCCGTTGCGCCACCTGGGCCTGGGTCTTGAGCGCCGCCAGCGGGGTCCGCAGTTCATGGGCCGCATCGGCGGTGAAACGTTTTTCCGATTCGATGGATTGTCGCAAACGGCCGAACAGGTCGTTCAGGGCGGAGACGAGCGGCGTGACTTCAATGGGCACGCTTTGCAAGGCGAGCGGCTCCAGCCGCCGGGCGGACCGCTGCACCACTTCCCGCCGGAGCTGGCGCAAGGGCCTCAAGCCCGTCCCCACCGAAAGCCAGATCAGCAGGGTCAGCAGCGGGATGAGGGTGACCGAGGGAGCGAGCATCTTGATGGCGATCAGCCGCGCCACGTGTTCCCGGCCATCCATGGGTTCCGCGATCTGGATCATGAATTCGTGGGTGGGATCCCAGCGGGTGAGCAGGCGCCAGGGCTTGCCGTCCACATTGGCCTGGATGAACCCGGGAGCCCTGGGACCCAGGGGGGTGGGTGGCGCCGCGGCCGAACGCACGATCAGGCCGTTGTGGTCCCACACCTGATAGACCAGTGTCTGTTCGTATTCGGTGGCGACCGGCATTTCGTCCGTGCCGTGCTCGATCCGTTCGGCCATTTCGCGCCGGGCCGTGCCCAGCAGGACGTTGGCCGTTTCGGACAGCTGGGCGTCGAACAGCGCATCGAGTTCCTGGCGGGCCGCCCGGTGGGTGAAATAGACGGCAGAGCTGAGCGTGATGCCGGCGGCAAGGGAGAGCAGAAGGACGAGGCGCAGGCGCAGCGAATTCATGGCTTGTCGATCACGTAGCCGACACCGCGCAGGGTCCGGATAAGACCGCTGCCCAGTTTTTTTCTCAGGTGATGGATGTGGACTTCCACCGAATTGCTTTCCACTTCCTCGCCCCAGCCGTACAGGCGTTCCTCCAGCTGCTCGCGCGACAGCACCCGGCCGGCATGCAACAGCAGTTCCTGCAGCAGGGTGAATTCCCGGGCGGACAGGTCGATGGGCTGGCCGTCCTTGCGCACCTGGCGGGCGGCCGGGTCCAGCTCGATGCCGCCATGTTGCAACAGCGGCGCCGCCTGGCCGCTGCTGCGGCGGGACAGCGCGCGCAGACGCGCGATCAGTTCGTCCAGGTCGAAAGGCTTGATGAGGTAATCGTCGGCGCCGGCATCCAGGCCGGCCACCCGGTCGGCCACCGTGTCGCGCGCGGTCAGCACCAGGACCGGAATGCGGTCCCCTTTGGCGCGCAGCCACTTCAGGAGATCCATGCCGGACACCTTGGGCAGGCCGAGATCCAGCACCAGCAGCGCATAGTCTCCCGTTTCCAGGGAGACTTTGGCAGTTTGGCCATCGCGTGCCCAGTCCACGGCGTAACCGGCCTGTTTCAGTCCTGCCCGGATGCCGTCCCCCAGCAGGGGGTCATCTTCAACCAGTAAGGTGCGCATGAAAATATATTATCGCGGAATCCTGACCGTGGACTCGGAAAATTCACCCTGTTCGGCCCCATGGTGGCAGGCCGCGCAATGGGATGCGCTGCCGATGCTTTTGCGCTGGTAGAGGGTGTTGGGGATTTCATCGTGGTGCGCAATGAAGTAGAGCGTGCTTGAAAACCGGAGCGGCGCGTCGTCGGGCGGGATGGACTGCACGATGCGCCGCGAGCGGGCATTGAGCTGGCGGTCGGCCGCATGGCTGGTCAGAAAGCGGGTGATCTCTTCGCGCTGGGCCGCGTCAAGGCTCGCGTTTTCCCCGAAATGCTGGTCGAGGCCGCCCATGATTTTTTTCCAGGAACGGGTCGGCAGCAATGCCGGGTGATAGAGCATGTGGCAGCCGGAACACTCGCTGTGCCAGGCCGCGTTTTCAACTTTGGGGAACGGTTCCTGGCTTTCATGTTCCTGACCGTTTGCGGAGGTGGCGAGCAGGGCGGTGACCGAGAGCACCGTGGAGGCGAACAGGAGGTAGGGCAGCCATTTTTTCATGGGAGTCTCCAGGATTATTTGTAATGGGCGAGGAATTCGATGAAATCGCCTTTTTCCTGGGCTGTGCAGGCACGGCCGATCAGGTCAGCGCAATTGCGTCGGAACCACTTTTCGGTTTTTTGCAGGTCGGTGAAACGTTTGGAGTTGGCACTGACGGCCATGGGGTCGATGATTTTGTTGGCGTGGGTTTTCCCGGGCTGCGCGGGGTTTGGCGAATGGCAATCGAAGCAGCCGCTTTGCCTGCCCGAACTGGCAACCCGTTTTTCTTCGTAGAAGCGTTTGCCCCGGGCCGCGGAAAACCCGTTGAACGCCGGGTTTTCCTGGCGTGCCTGGGTTTCATATTGTCCCAGAAGCTCCTGAAAGGGGGCTGCCGGTGCGTTCAAGGCCGCAAGGCACAGGCACGATGCAAACACGTTACGCATGCAGTTCATCCTCTTTTTCTTCCATGACCCGGTACTGGAAACCGCTCACCATGGACTGGGCGAGCGGGGTCTGGTGCCGGGATTCATGCCAGACCAGGGCGCCCACATGCACCACGGCAAAGGCCATGAGCGCGTCATAGGCAAGTTCGTGCGGCGGTTTCAGCGTGCTTTTGAGCCAGCTCCTGTCGGTCAGCCAGGGCGCGAAAGGGCCCATGCCGTGTTCCACGGCGGCCAGCGAAAGCCCGGTTCCCGCCATTACGAGCAGCACTGCATAGACGGTCAGGTAAGCGGCGCTGGCGAGGGCGTCATGCCCCAGGCGAGGCGGGGGGAACACCCGCCGCAGGACGGCGTCGCGCCAGGCGGCGGGATGCCACAAATCGGAAAAGCGGGCATGGGTGGGGCCTGCCAGGCCCCACGCCAGGCGGGCCGCCAGTCCCACCACCAGGGCATAACCCAGATAGACGTGGAACTGCCACAGCGTTTTCCGGGCCGGGCCAAATTCAAAAAGCCCGGACAGCCACACGGTGGCGCCCAGCATCAGGATGGCGCAGGCATTCCAGGCGTGCACCAGGCGCAACAGCGGGTCGTAGGTTTTATGCCGGCGGTAGGATACGGCGGACATGGCTCCCCCTGGGTATTGTTTTCTCCGGAATGTAGTGGGGAATCCTTAACGATTTCTTAATGGATTTCGTCCGGACCGGGGGCAAAAAAAATGGTGGCCGGGGGCGGCCACCAATAAGGGGGGAGATCGCTGCCACCAGGGGGTGATGACAGTATCTGGGTGACATTTAACCTGTCGAACCTTAAGAGAGTCTTAAAGTAAAAAAATCGATGCCGGGGCCAGCCCAGACCCTGCTCCGCCCGGGGGCCGTGGAGTGCGCTAAAATTGGGGTTTTCCTGCCGGAATTTCTCCGTGAAACGGGGCCGAACATGAGCCAGCAACTGATCATTTTTGACACCACCATGCGCGATGGCGAGCAAAGTCCCGGCGCTTCCATGACGCGCGAAGAAAAAGTGCGCATTGGTCGCCAGCTGGAACGGCTGCGTGTGGACGTGATGGAAGCCGGGTTTCCGGCAGCAAGCCCGGGTGACTTCGAGGCGGTCAAGGCCGTGGCGTCGGTCATCAGGGACAGCACGGTGTGCGCGCTGGCCCGAGCCCAGGAAAACGACATCCGGCGGGCAGGGGAGGCCATTGCTCCGGCAGCGTCCGGCCGGATCCACACCTTCATCGCCACTTCGCCGATCCACATGGAAAAGAAGCTGCGCATGACGCCGGAACAGGTGATGGAGGCCGCCATCCGGGCTGTGACCCTGGCCCGCACGTACACCGACGACGTGGAGTTTTCCTGCGAAGATGCCGTGCGTTCCGACCCCGACTTCATGTGCCGCATCATCGAAGCCGTCATCGACGCTGGCGCCCGCACCATCAATATTCCGGACACGGTGGGTTATGCCATCCCGTTTCAGTACGGCGCCCTCATCGAAAGCCTGATCAAGCGGATTCCCAATGCGCATCGGGCGATTTTTTCAGTCCACTGCCACAATGACCTGGGCCTGGCCGTTTCCAATTCCCTGGCAGCGGTGCTGTCCGGAGCGCGTCAGGTGGAGTGCACGGTCAATGGCCTGGGAGAGCGCGCAGGCAATGCCGCCCTCGAGGAAATCGTGATGGCCATCCGGACGCGGCATGACGTGTTCAATGTGGACACGCGCATCGACACCACGCAGATTGTGCCGGTCAGCCGGCTGGTTTCCACCATCACCGGCTTTCCGGTGCAGCCCAACAAGGCGGTGGTGGGGGCCAATGCCTTCGCCCACGAATCGGGCATTCACCAGGATGGCGTGCTCAAGCACCGCGAAACCTACGAAATCATGCGTGCCGAAGATGTGGGCTGGAACGCCAACAAGCTGGTGCTGGGCAAGCATTCCGGACGTTCCGCCTTCAAGGCCCGCCTCAAGGAACTGGGCATTGAACTGGATTCGGAAGTGGCCGTGAACACCGCATTCCAGCGTTTCAAGGAGCTGGCGGACAAAAAGCACGAGATTTTCGATGAAGATCTTCACGCCATCGTGAGCGAGGAACTGACCGAGCCGCAAAACGAACATTACGGGCTGATTTCCCTCATGGCCCACAGCGAAACCGGCGAGCTGCCGCAGGCGCGGCTCGTGGTCTCGGTGGGCGGGGAAGAATGCGCCACCCAGTCTCATGGCAGCGGGCCGGTGGATGCCACTTTCAAGGCCATCGAGAAAGTGGTCAACAGCGGCGCTTCGCTCCAGCTTTATTCCGTCAACAACATCACGAGCGGCACCGAATCGCAGGGCGAAGTCACGGTCCGGCTGGCGCGGGGCGGCCGCATTGTGAACGGGCTGGGCGCCGACACCGACATCGTGGTGGCTTCCGCCAAGGCGTATCTGAGCGCGCTCAACAAGCTGGACGTGCGGGTCGAACGCATGAGCCCCCAGCTGTAGGGTGCCGATGAACCCGCCGGTGCGCAATGAAAGGTGGGTGGCCTGTGCCCGGGACGTGGCCGGCTTCCTGTGGTACGTGGGCCGCAAGTTCCGGCACGGACGCTGTCTGCAATCTGCCTCCAGCCTGACCACCACCACGCTTTTTGCCCTGGTGCCCCTGGTCACCCTGAGCATCACCCTGTTTTCCTTCTTTCCGGGATTCATCAAGGTCAAGCAGTCGGTGCAGCATTTTCTGGTGGCCAACATGCTGCCCGATTCCGCCGGGCGCATCATCAGCGTTTACATGACCCAGTTTTCGGGCCATGCCTCCCAGCTCACCTATGCCGGACTGGCGTTGCTCATGGGGACGGTCTTTTCCCTGGTCATCACGGTGGACCACACGTTCAATGCCATCTGGGGAACGGCGCCCCAGCGCCCCTGGTTTTCCCGGCTGCTGATCTATGCGGCGCTGATCCTGCTGGGGCCGGCCTTTCTCGGTCTGGGCGTGTGGGCCACCAGCCTGGTGGTGAGCCTGTCCATGGGTTGGGTGGGGGAAAGCAGCCGCGCCACGCACCAGGTCTTGAAGTGGCTGTCGGTTATCTTGCTGGCGGGAGG
>JAJZPY010000073.1 GCA_021811005.1 Pseudomonadota bacterium | reverse complement strand
ACCCACGGTCCAGCTCGTTTTCACCCGCCTGCATGCGGGCGGCAAGTTCGACAAAACGGGGGGCGCCGGCGCCTACGCGTTTTCCGGCGGCCTGCACGGGGTGGGGGTGTCCGTCACCAATGCGCTTTCCCGCCGCCTGGAAGTGACGGTCCGGCGGGAGGGGAAAATCCACCGCATCGTTTTCGCCGACGGGGCCGTGGTGGAACCGCTCGCCGTGACGGGCAAATGCCCGGCAGCCGAATCCGGAACACTGGTGCGGGCCACGCCCGATCCGCGCTACTTCGATTCGCCCCAGGTGTCGCTGCAGGAACTCGAGCGCGTGCTGCGCGCCAAGGCCGTGCTGCTGCCCGGCGTGAACGTGGTTCTGCACGTGGAACGCGACAAGGCGCAGCCCACCCGCACCTGGCATTATCCGGAAGGCCTGAAAGGCTACCTGGAAGAGCTTTCGGACCATCAGGAGCCTGCCGTCCCCGTGTTCGCCGGCGAACGCTATGTGGAAACGCGCTCCGAGGCGGACAGCTTTGCCGAAGGGGAAGGGGCAGCCTGGGCTTTTGCCTGGTTCGAGGAAGGCGGCGGACAGGGCGAATCCTACGTCAACCTCATTCCCACGGCGGCGGGAGGCACCCACGAGGCCGGCCTGCGCACCGGCGTGTTCGAAGCCGTGAAGTCCTTCATCGATCACCACAGCCTGCTGCCACGGGGCGTGCGCCTGCAAATGGAAGACGTGTCGGCGCGCCTGCACTACGTGCTCTCGGCGCGCATCCTCGATCCCCAGTTCCAGGGGCAGACCAAGGAAAAGCTGACCAGCCGCGATGCCCTGAAACTGGTTTCGGGCATGATCCGCGATCCGTTCGAAGTGTGGCTCAACGGCCATGTGGAATGGGGCAAGAAAATTGCCGAACTGGCCATCCGCCAGGCCATGGCGCGCATGAAGTCGAGCCAGAAGGTGGAAAAGAAAAAAGGCAGCGGGGTGGCGGTGCTGCCCGGCAAGCTGACCGATTGCGAGTCGGACGACGTGACCGAGCGCGAACTGTTCCTGGTGGAAGGCGATTCCGCCGGCGGCTCGGCCAAGCTGGCCCGCAACAAGCACAGCCAGGCCATCCTGCCGCTGCGCGGCAAGGTCCTCAACACGTTCGAAGTGGATCGCGACCGTCTGTTCGCCAACACCGAAATCCACGACATCGCCGTGGCCATCGGCGTGGACCCGCACGGACCGGATGAGCAGCCAGACCTGACCGGGCGGCGCTACGAACGCATCGTGATCATGTCGGATGCGGACGTGGACGGCAGCCACATCAAGGTGCTGCTGCTCACGCTGTTTTTCATGCATTTCCCGGCCCTGATCGCTGCCGGTCACGTGTGCGTGGCCAGCCCCCCCCTGTTCCGCATCGACGTGCCCCCGCACGGCAAGCGTCCGGCGCGCAAGCTTTATGCCCTGGATGAAGGCGAGCTCTCGGCGCTGGAAGACCGGCTGCAGAAGGAAGGGTTGCGGTCTGGCAGCTGGAGCGTGGGACGCTTCAAGGGCCTGGGCGAAATGAACCCCGAACAGCTGTGGGAAACCACCATGAACCCCGACACCCGGCGCGTGCTGCCGGTGCGCATCCTGGCGCATGACCGTGGCGTGGCGCACACCGTCTTTTCGCGCCTGATGGGCAAGGGCGAAGCGAGCGCACGACGCGAATGGATGGAACAGCACGGCTCCGACGTGGAAGTGGATATTTAAATGACCCGAAGCAAAACCCCGAATCCGGCCGTGACCGGCGATCTTTTTTCGTCCGCCGCCGAAGCCGCGCCGCCCGGCAATCCGCCGCCGGACCAGCCGCGACTGGCAGAAGGCAACGGAGAAGAGTCACTCGACCTGTCGGCGTTCGTCGAACGCAGCTATCTCGAATACGCCATGAGCGTGGTCATGGGCCGCGCCCTGCCGGACGTGGCCGACGGCCAGAAGCCGGTGCAGCGCCGCATCCTGTTTGCCATGCACGAGCTGGGGCTGTACCGCCCGGCGCGCCACGTGAAATCGGCGCGGGTGGTGGGCGACGTGATCGGTAAATACCATCCCCACGGCGACATGGCGGCCTACGAGGCCCTGGTGCGCCAGGCCCAGGACTTCTCGCTGCGCTATCCCCTGATCGACGGCCAGGGCAACTTTGGCAGCCGCGACGGAGACGGTGCTGCCGCCATGCGCTACACGGAATGCCGGCTCACGCCGGTGGCCGAGCTGCTGCTTGCGGAAATCGACCGCGACACCGTGGATTTCGGGCCCAACTACGACGGCTCGTTCCAGGAACCCAAGCTGCTGCCGGCCCGCCTGCCCCTGTTGCTCCTTAACGGAGCCACCGGCATTGGCGTGGGCATGGCCACGGAAATCCCTTCGCACAATCTTGCCGAAGTGGGCAAGGCGGCCATCGCCCTGTTGCGCGATCCCGACCTGCCGTTTCCCAAGCTGCTCAAGATCATCAAGGGTCCGGACCTGCCGGGCGGCGGTCAGATCATTTCCAGCCCGGAAGACATCGCTGCCGCCTACGCAAGCGGCCGCGGCAGCCTGAAGACGCGTGCGCGCTGGACGGTGGAGGAACTGGCGCGCGGCCAGTGGCGCGTGGTCGTGACCGAGCTGCCTTACGGGGTTTCGGCCCGCGACGTGCTGGAAGACGTGGAAAAAGTGACCAACCCGCGCCCGCGCGAAGGCAAGAAATCGTTGTCACCCGAGCAGGCCAACCTCAAGGCCCTGATGCTGGGCGCGCTGGACACGGTGCGCGACGAATCGGACAAGCAATCGCCGGTGCGGCTGGTGTTTGAACCCAAGTCGAGCCGTCAGGAACCCCAGGAATTCGTGAACCTGCTGCTGGCGCACACGCGCCTGGAATCCAACCTGCCGATCAACCTGGTGCTGCTGGGGCGCGACGGACGGCCGCGCCAGAAGGATCTGCGCACCATCCTGGTGGAGTGGGTGGATTTCCGTTACCAAACCGTGGTGCGACGCAGCCGCCACCGCCTGAACGAAGTGGAACGGCGCATCCACATCCTGGAAGGACGGCAGCTGGCGCTGTTGCACATCGACGAGGTCATTCGCGTCATCCGCGAATCGGACGAGCCCAAGGCCGCCCTCATGAGCCAGTTCGGGCTCACCGAAGTGCAGGCCGAAGACATCCTTGAAATCCGCCTGCGCCAGCTGGCACGCCTGGAAGGCATCAAGATCGAACAGGAGCTCAAGTCGCTCAAGGCTGAACGGCGCGACCTGCGCCATCTGCTGGACCATCGCGACGCACAGACGGAACTGCTGTGCAGCGAAATCGAGGCGGACGTCAAACAGTACGGCGATGCGCGCCGCACCCTGATCGAAGCCGTGGAAGCGACGGTGGTGGCTCCCACCGTGCTGGACGAACCGGTGACCCTCACCCTTTCGCGCAACGGCTGGATCCGTTCGCGCCAGGGGCATCAGCTCGATGCGGGCCAGTTTGGCTACAAGGCGGGCGACGGCCCTCTGGCCGTGATGGAAACCCGCACGGTGCATGCCATCGTGGTGCTCGATACCCAGGGACGGGCCTACACCGTGAAAGCTTCGGACATCCCGGGCGGCCGTGGCGACGGCGTGCCGGTGACCACCCTCATCGACCTGCAAGCCGGCGCCCGGGTGTGCCGTGCCTTTGCCGTGTCGCCGGGCGAACGCTACCTGGTGGCGGGCAGCGGCGGTGCGGGGTTCGTGGTGGCGGCCGAAGACCTGGTTTCGCGCGTCAAGGGCGGGAAAGCATTCCTGACCCTGGAAGCGGATGAGACGCCCATTCCTGCGGCGCGCTGCCTGCCCCAGTTTGGCCAGGTGGCCGTCCTGTCGGAAAAAGGACGCCTGCTGGTGTTTGCTGCCGACGAGTTGCGTGCCATGCCGCGCGGACGGGGCGTGATCCTGATGGGGCTCGAGCGCGGGGAAGCCCTGCTGTCGGTTTGCCCGGTGGGGCCGGGCGGTGTGGTCGTGCATGGGGTGAACCGCGCCGGCACGGAAGTGCTGGCCGAATTGACGCCCAGCGAGCTCAAGCGCTATCAGGGCAACCGGGCGCGCAAGGGAACCCTTCTCGATTACCGCATGAAACCTCGCAGCCTGGAGCCACTGGGCACATGAAACCTGTGTTAGGCTGGATACGATTGCTTTAAGGAACGTTCATGGAAAACGGTCAGTGGCCGGGTACCCGGTTCGTGGTGGAAACCAACCCGAGAATCCCAGCCAAGTTGGCGCGGCTGGAGGAACTGGCCAACAATCTCTGGTACAGCTGGGACCGCCCCACACGCACCCTTTTTGCGCGCCTCAATCCCCGCCTGTGGGACCTGGTGGGCGCCAATCCCATCCGGTTTCTGCGCCGCATCGACGAAAACCACCTCAACGAGGCCGCTGAAGACCAGGCGTTTCTGACTGCCTACAACCGGGTGTTGTCCGCTTTTGACACGTATCACAACGGGTCGCTGCGCCGTCCCGGCAAGCTGGCGGAAACCGATCTGGTGGCCTACTTCTGCGCCGAATTCGGGTTCCACGAAAGCTTTCCCATCTATTCCGGCGGGCTGGGCATCCTGGCCGGCGACCATTGCAAGGCCGCAAGCGACCTGAGGCTGCCCTTTGTGGGCGTGGGCCTGCTGTACCGGCAGGGCTACTTTACCCAGACCATCGATCGCGAAGGCAACCAGATTGCGCTCAACGCCGATTCCGACTTCGAAGAGCTGCCGGTGCGGCCTGCGGTGGACGGACAGGGTCAGGAAATTCACGTGCCGGTGACCCTGGGTTCGCGCACCATCCAGGTGAAGGTGTGGTGGGCCCAGGTGGGCAACGTCAAAATCCACCTGCTGGATACGGATCTTCCGGAAAACGCGCCTGACGACCGCGAAATCACCCACCGGCTCTATGGCGGCGACCGCAAGATCCGCATCGAACAGGAAATCGTGCTGGGCGTGGGCGGTGTGCGGGCCTTGGCGCGCCTCGGACTCAAGCCCACGATATGGCACATCAACGAAGGCCATGCGGCTTTCCTGGTGCTGGAACGCATGCGCAGCCTGGTCAAGGATGCGGGCCTGGAGTGGCATGCGGCGCTGGAAGCGGTGGCGGCCAACACGGTTTTCACCACCCACACGCCGGTGCCGGCAGGCCATGATCACTTCGCGCGCGACATGGTGTCCCATTACTTTGAAGGGACTGCCCGCGAGCTTGGCCTGGACATGGGCGAACTGCTGGCGCTGGGAGACGACCCGGGCGGGGGCGAATCGGAATTCAACATGACAGCCCTGGCCGTGCGCGGCTCGCGCCACCAGAATGGCGTGTCCCGCATTCACGGCGAAGTCAGTTCGCGCATTTGCGGCGGTTTCTGGCCACAGATTCCGGCACAGGAAAACCCCATGGGGTATGTGACCAATGCCGTGCACGTGCCCACGTTCCTGGCCCGCGAATGGATGGACCTGTTCGACCGCTTCATCGGCGGCGAATGGCGCAACCGTCTGTCCGACCGCACCTTCTGGAACAGCGTCAACGACATTCCGGATCATCTCTACTGGAGCGTGCGCCAATCCCTCAAGTCGCAAATGCTTTATGCCGTGCGTGAACGGGTGTCGGTCAGGCATTACCGCAATCTGGGCAACGAGGCGCACCTCGAGCGCGTGCTCAAGCAAGCCGACCTGCATGATCCCAACGTGCTGACCATCGGTTTCGCGCGCCGCTTTGCCACCTACAAGCGGGCCGACCTGCTGTTCTCCAACCTCGACTGGCTGCGCCAGATCGTGCTCAATCCCCATTGTCCGGTGCTGTTCATCTTTGCCGGCAAGGCCCACCCGGCGGACCAGCCGGGCCAGGACATGATGCGCCGCATTCATGCCATTGCGGCGATGCCGGAGTTCCAGGACAAGATCCTGCTTCTGGAAAATTACGACATGGGGCTGGCGCGCCGCCTGGTGGCGGGCGTGGACGTATGGCTCAACACCCCGCTCTATCCCATGGAAGCGAGCGGCACCTCGGGCATGAAGGCGGGCATCAACGGCACGCTCAACCTGAGCGTGCTGGATGGCTGGTGGGGCGAAGGGTACGACGGCAAAAACGGCTGGGCCATCCGTCCGGCCCCGGACTACCTGGATGAAAGCCGGCGCAACCTGGAAGATGCGCGCACCCTCTACGAAATCCTGCAGGACCAGGTGGTGCCGCTCTATTATGAGCGCGGCAAGTTCGGCTTCTCCACGGGCTGGGTGGCGAAATCAAAGGCGGCCATGGCGACCACGCTCACGCAATTCAATACCGGCCGCATGCTCAATGAGTACCTCGAACGCTACTATGTGCCGGCCCTGCGCCAGGGCACACAGCTGGGGGAAGCGGGGTTTGCCCTGGCGCGCGACCTGGCCACCTGGAAAGCGCGGGTGCGCAAAGCCTGGCCGCACGTGACCCTGCGTCGCCTGGATGTGCCACTGCGGCACCTGACCTTCGGCTCCAGCATGCGGGTGGAAGTGGCGGTGGACCTGGATGGGCTGCAGGCTTCGGACCTGTGCCTGGAACTGCTGCTCAATCGCCCCCTCACCGGCAACCGGCCCGTGCCTCCGTTCCGGTTCGAAAGCCAGGGGCTGCTGGAGGGCGGACGCGAACATCTGTTCGCGCTGGATTTGCGTCCAGAACTTTGCGGCCAGCTCGATTACCACATCCGTCTTTATCCGCAACATCCCGGGCTGGCCCACCCTTTTGAAATGGGCCTGATGACCTGGTTGTGACCGGAAGGTCAGGTTGTCCCTGAGAGGGCGCGGTAGATGCCGACGTAGTCGGCGGCGGCCCGCTTCCAGCTGAAATCCCGGCGCATTCCCGTTTTTTGCAGCAGGCGCCATCCCGTGCGGTTGCCATAGGTTGCCAGGGCGCGCTGCACGGCGGCCGCCAGGTCGTCGGGCGTGGCGTTGTGAAAGGTGAATCCCGTCGCCTTGCGTTCGCGCAGGGCGTCATCCGTGCAGTCCACCACCGTATCCGCCAGCCCGCCGGTTTCGCGCACCACCGGCGGGGTGCCGTAGCGCATGGCGTACATCTGGGCCAGCCCGCAAGGTTCGAAGCGTGAGGGCATGAGGAACAGGTCGCTGCCGGCAATGATCCGGTGCGACAACGGTTCGTCGAAATCCAGGGTGACGCCCACGCGGCCGGGGTAGGCGCTGGCCGCTTCGCGCAGCCGGCTTTCCATCACGGCTTCGCCGCTGCCCAGTACGGCCAGCTGGAGCGGTTGCGCCATGAGTACGGGCAGCGCCTCGAGCAGCAGGTCGATGCCTTTCTGGTACGTGAGGCGGCTCACCAGGCCCAGCAGGGGAACGTCCGGATCCTTGGCCAACCCGCACTCGCCCTGCAGCACGGCCTTGTTGCGGCGCTTGCCGGCTGCCAGGCGCCGGTCGTCGAAGGCGGCCGGCAATGCCGGATCGTGAGCCGGGTTCCAGCTGTCATCGATGCCGTTGAGAATCCCCACCAGATCGGCGCTTCGGTGGCGCAGCAGCCCGTCCAGGCCGCAGCCCAGCTCCGGCGTCTGGATTTCCCGCGCGTAGCGCGGGCTGACCGTGGTGATCCGGTCCGCATAATTGATGCCGGCCTTGAGAAACGACAGGCGTCCGTAAAACTCCAGGCCCTGCAGATGGAAACTATCCATGGGCAATCCCAGGCGCGTCACCCACAGGGGGTCGAAATTGCCCTGAAACGCCAGGTTGTGGATGGTGATCACGCTGGGTACGAACGGGCCCTGGCGATGGCGCAGCAAGGCCGGAACGAGGCCAGCCTGCCAGTCGTTGCAGTGGACCACGTCCGGACTCCAGGAGAGCGGCGCAGGCGTATTGCTGAGCCAGGCTCCCACATGGCACAAGAAACCGAAACGCAGGGCATTGTCTTCCCAGTCGCGGCCGTCAGGGGTCTGGTAGGGGCCGCCCGGCCGATCGTACAGGCTGGGGCAGTCCACCACCCACAGCGGCAGGCCGGTGTCTTCCAGCTGTGCTTCCAGCAAGCGTGCAGGCGACCATATGGGGGACAGGGCCTCCAGCGTGCAGAGGGCAGTGGCTTTGCCCAGACGGGCCATCACGCTGGGGTAACCCGGCACCAGCACGCGCACATCCACGCCAGCCTGGCGCAAGGCCAGAGGCAGGGCGTGGCTCACGTCGCCCAGGCCTCCGGTTTTGACCAGGGGGTGGATTTCGGAAGTGACGAAAAGGACTTTCACGGGAACGCTCAATGGCCTGACAGGCGGCTGCGCACGTAGGCCAGAAGCCCGCTGGTGGACGCATCATGGGGGGCGCGGCCGGGCGCGTCGGAGAGTTCGGAGAGCAGATCGCGCGCCAGCTGCTTGCCCAGTTCCACGCCCCACTGGTCGAATGCATTGATATTCCACAGCACGCTCTGCACGAACGTCTTGTGCTCGTAGAGGGCGATCAGGGCACCCAGGGTGCGGGCGTCGAGCTTCTGGAACAGCAGGGAATTGCTGGGGCGGTTGCCGGAAAAGCAGCGGTGGGGAACCAGCCGTTCAAGGTCGTCGCCCTTGAGGCCGGTTCGTTCCAGCTCGTGGCGCACTTCCGCGGCGGTCTTGCCGCGCATCAGGGCTTCCGGCTGCGCCAGGAAATTGGAGAGCAGCACGCGGTGGTGTTCGCCCAGCGGCGTGCGTGACTCGATGGGCGCCAGAAAATCCGCCGGGACCAGCGGCGTGCCCTGGTGCAACAGCTGGAAATAGGCATGCTGGCCGTTGGTGCCGGGGCCTCCCCACACCACGCTGCCTGTGGCGCAGGGGACCGGACGGCCTTCGCGCGTGACGCTTTTTCCGCTGCTTTCCATGACCACCTGCTGGATGTGGCTGACAAAGCGGTGCATGCCCTGGTCGTAGGGCAGGATGGCCTGGGTCTGGGCGCCGAAAAAGTTGATGTACCACACGCCCAGCAGGCCCATGAGCACCGGCATGTTGCGCGCCAGGGGGCTGCGTCGGAAATGCTCGTCCATGTCATGGGCTCCGGCCAGCAGGGCATCGAAACGATCCATGCCGACGGCCAGCGCAATCGGCAGCCCGATGGCAGACCACAGGGAGTAGCGTCCGCCCACCCAATCCCAGAATTCAAACATGTGGGCCGGGTCGATGCCAAAGCGCACCACTTCGTCGCGCTGGGTGGAAACCGCAACGAAATGGCGTGCCACATGGACCGGGTCCCCGGCCTGGGCAAGAAACCAGTCGCGCGCCGAATGGGCATTGAGCAGTGTTTCCTGGGTGGTGAAGGTTTTGGAGGCAATCACGAACAGGGTCTGCTCGGGGCTCAGCGTGCGCAAGGTGCGCGACAGGTCGGCGCCATCCACGTTCGACACGAAATGCAGGCGCAGTGGTCCGCAATCGGCATCCAGCGCGCTCACCACCATGGCCGGACCCAGGTCGGAACCGCCGATGCCGATGTTGACCACGTCGGTGATGGGCTGTCCGGTGTAGCCGCGCCAGTCGCCGCTGCGCACGGATTCGGAAAACTTTCTCATCTGCTCCAGCACGCGCCGCACGTCCGGCATGACGTCCCGGCCGTCCAGCAGCACGGGCGCATCGCCCCGATGGCGCAAGGCGGTATGCAAGGCGGCGCGGCGTTCGGTGCCATTCACGCGTTCGCCGCGAAACAGGCGCTCGATCCATGCTGACAGCTGCGCTTCGTTTGCCAGGGCGAGCAGCAAGGTCAGGGTTTCGTCGGTGACGCGATTTTTTGAATAGTCCAGAAACAGGGGCCCGGCTTGCAGCGTAAAGCGTTCGAAGCGGCCGGGGTCGCGCGCGAACAAATCGCGCAGATGCAGCGGCGCCACGGCGCGCTGATGCTGTTCGAGAGCGGCCCAGGCGGGGGTTTGGTTGAGATCGGACATGTCAGCAGGACTCCAGGATGAGGCCGGCAAGGGGCGGAAGGGTGAGCGACAGTGAACAGGGTGCCCCGTTCCAGGGCTGGGGCCGGCTTTGCAACGGGGCGCCGCCGTTGCCGAGGTCGCCGCCCCCGTAAAAGGTCGAGTCGGTGTTGACGAGTTCGCGCCAGTGGCCTGCTGAAGGCAAGCCCAGTCGGTAACCCGGACGCGGCACCGGGGTGAGGTTGAGGACCACGATGAGGGTGCGGCCGTCACGCGCGAGACGCTGGTAGCTGAGCACGGACTGGTCGGCATCGTCGCACTCGAGCCAGCGAAAACCGGCGGGCTCGAAATCCAGGTCGTGCAGTTCCGGCCGGCTTTGGTAGAGGCGGTTGAGGTCGCGACAGAGTTTTTGCACGCCCTGGTGCCAATGGGTTTCCAGCAGGTTCCAGTCCAGTCCGGATTTGACCTGCCATTCGCTGCCGTGGCCGAATTCGTTGCCCATGAAGTTGAGCTTCTTGCCGGGGTAGGTCATCTGGTAGCACAGCAGCAGGCGCAGGTTGGCAAAGCGCTGCCAGACGTCTCCCGGCATTTTGTCGAGCAGGGATTTTTTGCCG
>JAJZPY010000072.1 GCA_021811005.1 Pseudomonadota bacterium | reverse complement strand
TGAACCCAATCTGCCGCGCCCCCTTGATGGCCGCCTGCAGTGGGGGTTCGCCCTGTTCCAGGTAGCGCGCGATGTTTTCGATCATGACGATGGCATCGTCCACCACAAAGCCGGTGGCGATGGTGAGCGCCATCAGCGTCAGGTTGTTGATGCTGAAATTGGCCAGGTACATGAACGTCAGTGTGCCCACCAGCGATACGGGAACGGCCACGCTCGGAATGATGGTGCCCGGAAGGTTGCGCAGGAACAGGAAAATGGCCATCACCACCAGGGCGATGGCGAGCAGCAACTCAAACTGGATTTCGTGGACCGACGCCCGGATGGTGGTCGTGCGGTCGGTCAGGACGGAAACCTCCAGCGATTGGGGCAGCGACTGCTGCAATTGCGGCAGCAGTTGCTTGATGCGGTCGGACACTTCGATGACATTGGCGCCAGGCTGGCGCTGCACATTGACGATGACGGCCGGCGTGCCGTTGCGCCAGGCGGCCAGGTGCACGTCTTCGGCATTTTCCGTGACCGTGGCCACGTCGCCCAGGCGCACGGGAGCCCCGTTGAGGTACGTGATGATGATTTGCCGGTAGTCCTCGGCGGAACGGATCTGGTCGTTGGCGTCCACCACGGCGGCGCGCTCCGGCCCGTCAAAGCTGCCTTTGGGCATGTTGACGTTGTTGTTGGCGATGGCGGTGCGGATGTCCTCGAATCCCAGCTTGCGCACGGCCAGGGCGCCGGGATTGAGCTGCACGCGCACGGCAGGCCTCAGGCCGCCGCCCATGCTGACCATGCCCACGCCCGGCAGTTGGGAAATTTTCTGTACCAGGCGGGTATCGACCCAGTCCTGCAGGCGCGGCAAGGTCATGGCCGGCGAAGTGACGGCCAGGGTCAGGATCGGGGCGTCGGCCGGATTGACCTTGTTGTACAGGGGCGGCATGGGCAGGTCGGTGGGCAGGAAAGTGCCGGCGGCGTTGATGGCTTCCTGCACCTGCTGTTCGGCCACGTCGAGCGACATGCTGAGCGCGAACTGCAGCGTGATGACCGAGGCCCCGCCAGAACTCGTGGAGCTCATCTGGGTGAGGCCGGGCATCTGGCCAAACTGGCGCTCCAGGGGAGCGGTCACCGCGGACGCCATGACTTCAGGGCCGGCGCCGGGGTAGAGCGTGGTGACTTCAATGGTGGGGTAATCCACTTCCGGCAAGGCAGAAAGCGGCAGGAAACGCCAGGCGATCAAGCCGGACAGCAGCACGGCGACCATGATGAGCGAGGTCGCCACCGGACGTTCAATGAAAATCCTGGAGATGTTCAAGGTCCTGCCGCTGTTTTGCCGCGACCGGATATTTCGACGGTGGCCCCCTCGCGCAAATGATCCACACCGTCGGTCACCACCGGATCACCGGCAGTCAATCCTTCCTGGATGGCCACGTGAACGCCGTCCGACGGTCCCAGCTTGAGCTTGTGCACCGAAACCACATGCCGGGCATCCAGCACGTAGGCATAGGGGCCGTCGGCTCCCTGCTGCACGCCCGAGGCCGGAATGACCAATGCGTTTTTCATCGTGTCCACCCGCAGGCGGGCGTTGACGAACTGGTTGGGAAAAAGGCTGTAGTCCGCATTCTGGAACTGGGCGCGCAGCTTCACCATGCCGGTGGTCACGTCCACCTGGTTGTCCACGGTCAGGAGTTCACCTTCCGCCAGGCGGGTGGTGTTGGCACGATCCCAGGCTTCCACGCGCAGGGTGCCCGATTTCATGCCGTTCAGGATGGCTGGCAAGGCGTCCTGGGGCAGGGGGAAAATCACGGTGATGGGCGACAGCTGGGTCAGTACCACCAGCCCCGTGGTGTCCGTGCTGTGGATGATGTTGCCCGGGTCCACCTGGCGCAGGCCGAGGCGTCCGGTCACGGGCGCCGTGATCCGGGAATACACCAGCTGCAGCTTGGCATTGTCCACCTGGGCCTGGTCGGTCAGGATCGAAGCTTCATACTGCGCCACCAGGGCAACCTGGGTGTCCAGTTGTTGCTGGGGAGCGGCGCCGGTGGCGGCCAGCGCCTTGTAGCGGGACAGGTCCAGCTTGGCGTTCTGGAGCAGGGCGCGGTCATGGGCCAATTGGGCCAGGGCCTGGTCGAGCTGGACCTGAAACGGCCGGGGATCTATTTCAGCCAGCAGGTCGCCCGCCTTGACGAGTTGGCCTTCCCTGAAATGAACCTGCATCAGCTGGCCGTCCACCATGGAGCGCACCGTGACGGTATAGAGCGGCGTCACCGTGCCCAGACCGGTCATCCACACCTGAAAATCCTCGTTGCGGGCCACCGCCACCGAAACGGGGGCAAGGGGCGGGCGGCGGCCGCCCGCCTGGTTTGTGGATGTGGTGCCATGAAACTTGAAATACCCCACCAGCGCGATGGCAACGGCCAGCATGAAAAGCCCGCCGAAAAGGCGGCCTTTGGGGGAACGCAGCCAGGAAACCAGGTTGGGACTCATGGGCGTGCGACAGGCGTGCTAAAGCGAAAATCCGAGGCCAGCGGCGGGGCAGGCTGCTGGAAGGCCACCGGCCCGTCAGGTTCCGCATGAATGAACTGGCGCGCATAGGCATCCTGCGATGCGCTCAGGCTGGCCGGATCGCCCTGGCTGACGACCACGCCTTCGGACAGCAGGAAAATGTAGTCCACCACCTTGAGCGATTCGCTCACGTCGTAGGTCACCACGATGGACGTGGTGCCGATGGAGTCGTTCAGTTCGCGGATCAGTTTGGCCACGGCGTTCAGGGAAATGGGGTCAAGTCCGGCAAAAGGCTCGTCGTACACCGCGAGCGTGGGGTCCATGGCAATGGCACGGGCCAGGCACACGCGCCGGTTCATGCCGCCGGACAGCTCGGCCGGAAACAGGTCGCGCGCGCCGCGCAGGCCAACCGCCTGCAGCTTCATCAGGACCAGGTCACGAATGAGCCGCTCGGGCAGCCGGGTGTGTTCGCGCAGGGGGAAGGCCACGTTGTCGAACACGGTGAGATCGCTGAACAGCCCGCCCTGCTGGAACATCATGCCGATTTCCCGGCGCATCCGGTAGAGCTGGCCCGTGTTCATTTCATGGACCACCTGTCCGCGAAAACGCACGGCACCCCGGTTGGGGCGCAACTGGCCGCCGATCAGCTTGAGCAGGGTGGTTTTTCCACAACCGCTGGTACCCAGAATGGCCGTCACTTTGCCTTCGGCCAGGGTCAGGCTGACCCCGTTCAAAATCCGGCGCGATCCGTAACTGAAATGCAGGTCGTCCAACTCGATCAGGGGCGTGCTCATGCGGGTTACCGGATCCTTTGACGTGGCAGCTTGCAATGCTAACTGGGGACAGGAGCCCATGACAAGGCGTCGTTCGCTAGAGACCGGATTTTTCAGTGAAAAGTTATGTAAACGCCCGTTGCCGGAAAAACACGCTGCAGAGCACAAAACATGACCAAAAATCAGGGCCTTGGCATATGACAAGCGAAGCCGTAGAATCGTTTGTTGGTCTGTACGCAAACTTTTCCCGAACCAATCGCAAAGAGGCTTATGGGGACACCCGCTGTACAAAGTCCGCTGCCTGACGAGGGCACCGAGCAGGGCGCCTTGGCGCGGCATCAGCTGGAGCTGCTCCAACTGGTGTCCCTGGCCTACCTGCCTGTCACCAAAACCCAGCTGCTGCAATGCCTGGAAGCGGCGCAGTCGCTGGACGCCGACGGGCAGCCCTGGACCCTCGCCACCCTCACCCCCGCCCTGGAAACCCTAGTGAGCGAAGGCGCGCTCGTCGCCCAGGGGCCGCGGGTTCAATGCGAAGCTGCGCGGGCCGAACAGGTGGCGCGCACCCTGGCCAAAACGCCGCGTTGCGCCGCCCTGGTGGACGCCATCCGCGCGGTTTTCAAAATCGCCGATTACCGCTACGGCTATTTCGTGCGCCAATTTGCCGAAGGGGTGCGCGATCTGCGCCTGGCCCTTTATGCAGGCCGTTACGAAGATTTCACGCGCCTTGCCCAGACCATCCAGAGTTATTTCTCGTCGGAATGGCGCAGCAAGAATCCCTACGTGACCATTTTCGACAACCCCTTCCAGCCTGAACAGTTCGATGCCTTGCCGCTTGAAATCAGCCTTCCGGTGGCGGCCACCCTGCTGGCCGTGCGCCTGAGCCGTCTCGATTCCTGTGCCGGCCCCATGTCCTGGCTGAGAGACCGGGCAAAAACCGCCCGTGACGAGCAGAAAAACTGGTTTGCCACGGTTTTGAGCGAACCCATGGTGATGCGCGGCCACATCGACGATGCCATCCTGCTGTCGCGCGGCAAAGGGAGCAGCAACGTCACGCCCGTGGCCGGCCTGGCCCATGTGCTGCGTGGCCAGATGGAAGAGGGCCTCAAGGTATTCGAAGCGGTGCTCAAGGATGGCAAAAAAGCCCAGGACCTGCGCAAAGCCGGCATGGCCGGCCTGAGCGGTGCAGCCTATGTGGTGGCCCTGATCGCCAGTGGCGATCCCAAGCGTCTGGAAAAGGCATCCAGCCATATCGCCGCCGTGATGAAAGGCGGTTCTTCCATGCTGTCGGTATACGCCTGTCTGGGCCATGCTGCCCGCGCCACGCAATCGGTGGAAGTGCTGCCGGCCGACGATCGCACCGAATCCGCCGAACGCGACCCGTTCGGAACGCTTTTTCGCGCCCTGGCGAACTGGTGGGTGGATGGCGCCGGTGAGCGCATCGATCGCGATCGCCTGCGTGATCTGGCCGCCAAGGCCGAATCACAGGGTTATCGCTGGATTGCCGCCGAAGCACTCGAACTGCTGGGACGCATGGACGGCAGTCATGCCGGAGAGCGCGCGGAAAAACTCCATTACGAACTGGGGACCGTTTCGCTGGCCGATGCGATCCGGCGCCAGCCGCTCTGGGAACGGGCACTGGGCGCGCTGGACCGCCTGGGCAACGAATTTTCCACCACCACGCCGCCCCCCAAGAACATCCGTTTTGCCTGGCACCTCACCTACCTGCCCGAAAACGGCCAATGCCTGCTCGAAGCACGGGAACAACGACGCACGGCGGGCAATCCCTGGGGCAGCGGCAAAGCCGTGACGCTCAATCGCATGCTCACGGCGCAGCAGGACCTGGAAGGCCTCACGGAACAGGACCGCGCCGCCATCGCGACCATTCGTCAGGCCGACATGACGAAGAAAAGCACCGACAAGCGCATCGATTGCCAGCAGGCACTGGTGCAGCTCGTGGGCCATCCGCTCCTGTTCTGGGCCCACGAGCCCGATCAGCCGATCCAGCTGGTGCGCGGAGAACCGGAAATCGTGATCACGCGCGAACGCCACCAGCTGCGTCTGGCCATGCATCCCGAGTTTACCGAAGGGTCGCGTTTCTATCTGCAGCGCGACCTGCGCAACCGTCTGCGCCTCATCGAGCTCAACGCCGACCAGGACCGGGCGCTCAAGATTCTGGGGCAGGACGGGTTGTTGCTGCCCAAGGGGTCTGAAGACCGCCTGAAGAAAACGGTCGAAGGCCTGGCGCTGCGTTTTCGCGTGCGCTCCGACATCGGCGGCGGCAACGTGGAAGCCCAACCGGCCGCCCCCCAGATTTACGCGCTCCTGTCTCCTGCGCCCACCGGCCTGCAAGTGGAACTCGTGGTCTACCCCGAAGGCGACCGCGGACTCCCGTACAGCCCCGGCACAGGACCGGAATGCGTGGGTTATGCCACGGGGGACGAACCCGTCCACAAGGCAGTCCTGCGTTCCCTGCGACAGGAGGTTGCGGCTGCGGACAAGGTGTTTGAAGCCTGCCTGCCCTGGATCAAGACCTCGGACTATCCCTACCACGGGCACAGCCTCAATCCAGCCACGGCCTGCGAGCTCCTGCTGGCCCTGCGGGAACGGGAGGACGTCAAGCTGCGCTGGCCGGAAGGTGAAACACTCAAGATTCGCGGTGAAGTGGATACCAATCAACTGAGCCTACAGGTCTCTTCCCAGGGCGACTGGCTGGGCGTCACGGGCAGCGTCGCCGTGGATGCCAACACGGTGGTTGAGCTCAAGGCCTTGCTGGAAGCGGCTTCCACTCCGGGCACCCGCTTCGTGGCACTCAAGGACGGCCAATATCTGGCCCTGAGCGAACAGCTGCTGAAACGGGTGCGGGAACTGGGCGGATTGTCCGAACAGCATGCCGATCTGCTGCGCATCCATGCCCTGGCCGCCTCCCAATTGTCCAACGTGGTCGATGAAACGGTCGAAACCCACAGCGATCCCGGCTGGCGTGAACTGCTGGAGCGGCGCGATGCGCTCACCGCCTGGAAACCGGACATGCCCGAAGCACTGCAGGCCGAACTGCGCGACTACCAGCGCGTCGGCTTCGAGTGGCTGGCGCGCCATGCCAGGGCCGGGGCAGGCGCCTGCCTGGCCGACGACATGGGCTTGGGCAAGACCCTGCAGACGCTCGCCCTGCTGCTGCACCGGACTTCCCAGGGGCCGGCCCTGGTGGTGGCGCCAACGTCCGTGTGCGGCAACTGGGACAGCGAAGCGCACCGCTTCGCGCCTTCCCTCAACATCCGCTGGCTCAACAACAGCGCACGCGACCGCAATTTTGCCGATGCCGGTCCGGGCGATCTGGTCATCATGAGCTACACCCTGTTCCAGCAGGAAGCGGATGCCCTGGCTGCCAAGGAATGGGCCACCGTGGTGCTCGACGAAGCACAGGCCATCAAGAACGCCGGCACCAAGCGCTCCCAGGCCGCCATGAAGCTCAAGGCGAAATTCCGCATGATCACCACCGGCACGCCCATCGAGAATCATCTGGGCGAGCTGTGGAACCTGTTCCGCTTCATCAATCCCGGCTTGCTGGGCTCCCTGGACTCCTTCACGGAACGTTTTTCCACGCCCATCGAAAAAAACAACGACAGCGAAGCACGCGAACGTCTGCGCCGGCTGATCCAGCCTTTCGTCCTGCGGCGAACCAAAACCCAGGTGCTGTCGGAACTGCCGCAACGCACCGAAGTCACGCTCACGCTCGATCTCAGCCCGGACGAACGGGCCATGTACGAAGCCGTGCGACTGGAAGCCCTGCAAAGCGTCACGGTGGAAGGAGAAGATCAGCCCAACCGGATCCGGGTACTGGCGGGCATCATGAAACTGCGTCGCGCCTGCTGCCACGGATCGCTCATCCTGCCGGATCGCGAATGGGCTTCGGGCAAGATCACCGCCCTCATGGAAATCGTCGAGGAGTTGCGTGAAAGCGACCACCGGGCCCTGGTATTCAGCCAGTTTGTGGATTACCTGGAAATCATCCGCGCAGGGCTCAACGAACGCGGCGTGTCCTATCAGTATCTCGACGGTTCAACGCCGGCCGCCGAACGGGCAAAACGCGTCAAGGCTTTCCAGGAAGGGGAAGGCGACCTGTTCCTGATCAGCCTTAAGGCGGGCGGGGTGGGGCTCAACCTGACGGCAGCCGACTATGTCATCCACATGGATCCCTGGTGGAATCCGGCCGTGGAAGACCAGGCCTCGGACCGCGCCCACCGCATCGGACAAACCCGGCCGGTCACGGTCTATCGCCTGATCTCGCGCGACACGATCGAAGAAAAAATCGTGGCGCTGCATGAACGCAAGCGCCACCTGGCTGATAGCCTGCTGGAAGGGGCAGGGGAGGCGAGCTCGATTTCCACGGAAGAGCTCATCGGCCTGCTGCAGGAACCGGCCCCCCCGGCATCCGGAGGCAGAGCCTCCTAGCCGTGCAGCGGCTTGTAGCGCAAGCGCTTCGGCCGGGCCCCTTCTTCACCCAGGCGCTTGCGCTTGTCCGCTTCGTATTCCTGGTAGTTGCCGGCAAACAGGACAACCTGGGAGTCGCCTTCAAACCCCATGATGTGCGTGGCGATCCGGTCGAGGAACCAGCGGTCATGGGAAATCACCAGCACGCAGCCGGCGAATTCAAGCAGGGCGTCTTCCAGGGCCCGCAAGGTTTCCACGTCCAGGTCGTTGGACGGCTCGTCCAGCAACAGCACGTTGCCGCCCTGGATCAGGGTGCCGGCCAGGTGCAGGCGGCCGCGTTCCCCCCCCGAAAGGTTGCCCACAATTTTCTGCTGGTCCGCTCCCTTGAAATTGAAGCGGCCGATATAGGCACGGGAAGGCGTTTCGTACTTGCCCACGGTGAGGATGTCCGAGCCGCCTGAAATGGCTTCCCACACGGTCTTTTTGTTGTCCAGCGAATCACGCGACTGGTCCACGTAGGAGAGCTTGACGGAAGGCCCGATGCGGATGTCCCCGGAGTCCGGCTTTTCCTGCCCCGTGATCATGCGAAAGAGGGTGGATTTACCTGCCCCGTTGGGACCGATGATGCCCACGATGGCGCCCGGCGGAATCGCAAAACTCACGCGGTCGAACAGCAGACGGTCGCCAAACCCCTTGCTCACTTCCGAAAACTCGATCACCTGGTCGCCCAGGCGATCCGCCACCGGAATGAAGATTTCCTGCGTTTCGTTGCGCTTCTGGTATTCCTGCGAGCTCAGTTCTTCAAAGCGGGACAGGCGCGCCTTGGATTTGGCCTGGCGTCCCTTGGGGTTTTGCCGCACCCACTCCAGTTCCTTCTGGATGGCTTTCTGGCGCGCGGATTCCTGTGCTTCCTCCTGCTTCAGGCGATCTTCCTTCTGTTCCAGCCAGGAGCTGTAGTTGCCTTTCCAGGGAATGCCGTGGCCGCGATCCAGTTCCAGGATCCATTCGGCGGCGTTGTCGAGGAAATAGCGGTCGTGCGTCACGGCCACCACAGTACCCGGAAAACGCTGCAGGAACTGCTCAAGCCAGTCCACGCTTTCCGCGTCGAGGTGGTTGGTGGGTTCGTCCAGCAGCAGCATGTCCGGCTTGGAAATGAGCAGGCGGCACAGGGCCACGCGGCGCTTTTCCCCGCCCGACAGATTCCCGATTCGGGCATCCCAGGGAGGCAGGCGCAGGGCATCGGCGGCCACTTCCATCTGCAGTTCGGCACTGTGTCCATCAGCGGCATTGATGATGGCTTCCAGACGAGCCTGCTCGCTCGCCAGATGGTCGAAATCGGCCTCGGGCTCGGCATAGGCGGCATAGACGGCTTCCAGCGCCTTGCGCGCTTCCATGATTTGGCCCAACCCCTGTTCCACCGCTTCGCGCACGGTGATGTCCGGGTCCAGTTGCGGCTCCTGGGGCAGGTAGCCGATGGACAGACCGGGCATGGGTGTGGCTTCTCCCTCATATTCCTTGTCCACGCCGGCCATGATGCGCAGGAGCGTGGATTTTCCCGAACCGTTCAGGCCCAGCACGCCGATCTTGGCTCCGGGAAAGAAACTGAGGGAAATGTCCTTGAGGATTTGCCGCTTGGGAGGGACAATTTTGCCCACCCGGTTCATCGTGAATACGTACTGCGCCATGTGACAAACACCCTGGTCGTTCTGGAAAAAAGGCGAGGGTACCACAGAGCAGGCGCGCAGCCGCCATGCTTTTTTGCGCACATTTACAAAAGCGCCGCGCGCGGGAACCTGCGTGCTGCGTTATGCTCCAAGTTCAGGGGCGGAAGGGCACCGTGCCGATTTGAAAGGCTGGTCCAACTTACCGCAGAACCCGGACTTGCGATAGAATACTTTTTAACTACATTCAGTTAAAAGAACATCTTGGAGAATTACATGAAAATAAAATCCGTTGCCGTACTGGCCATGGCCCTCGCAGGAACCTGGACACTTCAGGGGTGCACCACGCCCGGGGTGGGTGGATCAGACTACACCTACAGTCAGGTGCGAGGCGAACAGTCCGTGCGCATCGGCACCATCGAAAGCATCCGCAAAGTGAAAATCGAGTCCAGTGAACCCGGCGCCCTGGGCGCCATTGGCGGCGCCGTGGCGGGTGCAGCCTTGGGCCACACGGTGGGTCAGGGCAACGGAGAAGCGGCCGCCACCATACTGGGGGCACTGGCCGGCGGTGCGGCTGGCGAAGCGGCACAAAGTTCCGCCTCCACCCAGGAAGGGGTTGAGCTCACCATCCGCCTCGACAACGGCTATGTGATCGCCGTGACGCAAGGAGCCGACGAGGCATTCCGCGTGGGCGACCGCGTCCAGGTGCTGGGCGGTGGCGGCGCCACACGCGTCACGCGCCTCGACCCGGCCTCCAGCCTGAACTACAGCCGCCCGGCCGCACCGGCCCAGGGCCCGGCCCCCATGCCGCCGCGCAATGCGCCGCCGCCTGCGTCTTCGGCCCCGGGCGCAGCGCCCTCCGGATCGCAGGACCTGCTGTATTACTGCCCCGACAGCAACGCTTACTATCCCGCGGTATCCAACTGCAAATCCCCCTGGATGCGCGTGGTCAAGTAACGCGGCAGGGCACCGGACCGACAAAAGAACCCCGCCGCTGTGCGGGGCTCTTTCTACCGCCTTGACTTTACATAATACAAATTATACGCAATTGTACAGGCGGCGAAAGGGGCCAAAGGCATGGCTTCAAGCCCGGCCTTCCTGATAATATCCCCTGCTTCATATTCCAACGATCGGCACAATTCATCCATGATCATTGTCACCGGCGGCGCGGGCTTC
>JAJZPY010000071.1 GCA_021811005.1 Pseudomonadota bacterium | reverse complement strand
CATGCGCAGCCGGGAGTCGTCCACCACGTTGTAGACCCGGTTGGGACGGGCCCGATGGGCGGCGTCCAGCGCGGCCTGGGCCAGGTCCCGGGCGTGGATGTGGTTGGTCCAGGGATCCGACGGAAGTTCGGGCAGGGGGTCCTGGCGTTTCAACCGCTCGAGGGGGAGCCGGTCTTCGGCGTAAATGCCGGGAGCCCGGAGAATGCTGACGCGGCAACCCGAGCGTACGGCGAACGCCCGCAACAGGGTTTCGGCTTCCACCCGACGGGCTGCCCGGGCGGTAGTGGGCCGGACTGGACTGCATTCGTCCACCAGTGCCCCCTGGCAGTCGCCGTAAACCCCGGTGGTGCTGATGTAGACCAGCGTGTGTGGTAGACTTGCACCCCGCTCCAGTGCTGCGATCAGGTGTTTTGTCCGGGGATCCCCCGCACGGTCCGTGGCTGGAGGGGCGAAATGGAAAACCACGTGGGCCAGCCCTGACAGACGACCGAGGGTGGCCGGTTGGTCCAGGTCGCCCATCAGGGGGGTGGCCCCCAGCGATCGCCAGCGGGCAGCGCTGGCGTGGTCCCGACACAAGACAAACAGCTTTGGTGCAACCCGCATCAGGGGCACCATGCGCCTGGCGACGTCGCCCGAACCTATGATTAACCAGCGTTGCATCGTTTGATTCTAGCAGCCATTCAGGAAACTCCATGTCAGTACGCGTGACGATTCAGCCCAGCGGGCACCAATTCCAGGTCGAACCCGGGGAAACCATTCTTCAGGCGGCCCAGCGCGAAGGCTATGGCCTGCCGTTCGGTTGCCGCAGCGGCGCCTGCGGCAGCTGCAAAGGGCGGGTGGTCAGCGGCACCGTGGATTATGGAGACTACCAGCCTTCCGCCCTTACTCCCGGGGAAATCGCCGAAGGCAAGGCGCTTTTTTGTTGTGCCAAGCCGCTCGAGGATCTCGTGATCGAAGCGCGCGAAGTGGCGGGCATGAAGGACATCCAGATCAGGAAGCTGCCTTGCCGGGTGGAGTCCATCGAGCGTCCCAATCACGATGTGGTCGTGCTCAAGCTCAAGTTGCCGGCCAATGAAAAATTCGAGTTCCTGGCCGGACAATACATCGATTTCCTGCTCAAGGATGGCAAGCGACGCAGCTTTTCCCTGGCCAATGCGCCCCAGGACAAGGGGTTTCTGGAACTGCACATACGCCACTACCCGGGCGGCAGTTTTTCGGAGTTCGTGTTCAACGAATTGAAAGAACGGGCCATTTTGCGTTTTGAAGGGCCGCTGGGCACCTTTTTCCTGCGTGAGGATTCGGACAAGCCCATCATCTTCATGGCCGGTGCCACAGGTTTTGCCCCCATCAAAGGCATGATCGAATGCGCCCGCCAGCGCGGAATCACCCGCCCCATGGTGTTGTACTGGGGAGTTCGCAGCCGTGCCGACCTGTACATGGGCGATCTGGCTGCCGGCTGGCAAACGGGGGACGGGCAGTTCACGTTCATTCCGGTGCTGTCGGATCCGGCGCCGGAAGACGGCTGGACCGGCCGCACCGGGCTGGTTCACCAGGCGATTCTGGACGATTTCAAGGATCTTTCGGGTTACCAGGTCTATGCCTGTGGCGCGCCGCGCATGGTGGAGGCGGGGTTCAAGGCGTTTACCCAGACACGCGGCCTGCCCGAGTCGGAATTTTATTCCGACCCTTTTACCCCTTCCGTGGACAAGAGCCAGCAGCCCGCATCCTGAGGGGGCGGGGCATCAGACGGCGCCGTATTCCGGACCCGGATCGGGGTGCTGGCGCGGGCTGATCCGGGCGTCGCCGATTTTTTCCGTGAGCTGGGCTTTCAGGTGCTGCCCTTCCCTTGAATGCTCGATGAACAGGCTGGCGTCGAGGTAGCTTTGTGCCTTGCCCCAGAGCGACTGGCGCATGCACAGCTTGGCCAGGGTCAGGAGCAGGACGGCATTGTCCGGATGGTCGCGCAGCCAGCCTTCGGCTTTTTCGATCTGGGTCAGCGTGGAATCCCCTACGCATTCTCCGTAAAGCGCCACGAGCGAGGTGTCCCATTCCTTTTCCAGGTTGCGCTCGATAATGGCCTGGGCTTCCTTGTGCAGCCCCAGGTCGATCAGATAGCCTGCGGCACTGTGGGCCAGGACGTTGTCTGAACGGGTGGCCGAAGGAATGCTGCGCCACACCGCCAGCAGTTCTTCCTGGTGATGGGCGCTGTGTCTCAGCAGCTGCTGCCAGGCGTTGCGGCGGACCCGGTGGGCCTGCACGGCATCAATGCCCGACAGATGTTCCAGCAAATCCACGGTTTCCAGAACCGGTTTCCAGGCGCCAGTCGCAACCTGCGCCTTGAGCAGCAGCTGGTGTGCGCGCACCTGTTTGGGGGCGACACGGTGCGCTTCGCGCAGCAGTTCGAGCGCTTCCATGTAGCGACGTTCGTCCAGCAGCAGATCGGCCCGCGTGGTCAGGTGCAGCAACCGGGCTTCCGGGCCGAGGGTGGCGGCCTTGTCGAGGTAGCGGTCGCGTGCTTCAAAGCGGCGCTGTTCGTGGGCGGCCCGGGCGGCGATGACGGCGCTCAGTGCCGATGATTCTTCGCTTTCCAGGGCCACTTCAGCCTGGCGCTCGGCTTTCCTGAAATTGCCTTCAAAGTAGGCCGTGAGGCCTTGGTAGAGGGCGCTCCGTGCGCGGTTGCGGGAGCGGCGCAGCCGATACGCCTGGACCCGGGTGGGCAGGCTCAGCGTGGTGATGACCAGTCGCGACAGCGCGTAAAGCCCCAGGCATCCCAGCACCAGGCCGATGACGAAGACGGCCAGCGAGACTTCGATGCGCCACGGGGCCACGACGATGAGCACGTAGCCCGTGTTGAGCCCCACAGCCAGGGCCACGGCCGTGGCCAGGGCAAACAGCGTGAGGAACCAGAACAGGGTCCTCATCGATGGGTCCCTTCCCGCGGTGCCCGCGCCTTGCGCACGGCATTGAGCGTGGCATTGACGTCAGGCAGCGCGATGTTGACCGGGGTGTCGCTCAGCTGGTGCAGCGTGTCGAGTGCAGCGCGCACCGGTTTTGCGCTGCGGTCGAAATAGCGGTTCATCCAGACCAGCGCGGCTTTCAGGTCGGCCCGGTAGCTGGTTTCGTTGCGCGAAAGGGCGCCCAGACGGGCAGACATGAGGCGAAGCTTCAGGTTTTCCCTCAGGAAAAAATCCTGGTCCGGACTCAGCAGCGGCAATTCTGGCGTGTCCATGCGGCGAATTTGAACGGCCTTGGCCAGCTCCAGGGACAGTTCGTGCGCCATGCGGGTAAAAACCCCTTCCGCAGGGGCCGGCTGGGCCGGGGGCGCATGGGCCGGCCGGGTTTCGGAAGCCAGGGGCAGTGAATCCACCGCCGCCGCCACATCGTCCAGGCGGATGCTGATGCCGGTCGTATCCACGTAAGGGAGGGCCCGCAGGCGATCGATGTCCTGGTTCAGGACCTGGCGCACGGCAATGAAGGCCGGTTTGCTGATTTTTTGCAGACGCAGGTCGGCCGCCTGGAGGGCGGACAGCGCCGACTGGACATTTCCGGTCAATTGCAGCTGCTGGTTGGCAATCACCACCAGTTGCTCCACTTCAGCCAGAATCCAGTCATCCCGGTTCCTGGAAAGCTCCTGGTACAGGGCTTCGAGTTCCACCTGCTGGTTCTGGGATTCCGCAACACGGCTTTCGAGGGCGGCCAGCCGCGCATCGGCTTCGCGCGTGCTTTCGGCCGCCTGTTGGGAGGTGGCCTGGTTTTGCCTGGCCAGGGTGTCGGCTTCGCCCAGCCGCTGGGCCAGTTCCCGCTGCAGGCGGGCGATCTCTGCATGGGACTCCAGCCATTGGACCCCCACCAGGACCAGGGCCAGCAGAGCCCACAACAGGCCGTTGCGGGCGTTGAGGCGATCCAGGAACGCAGGCCGGCGGCGCGTCGGGGCCGGAGGGGCAGGCAGGTCAGTCATGATGGCGACAATGTGGTTAGAGTTTTCCAGTATGCAACCAGCGCCGCTTCGCCAGGCTCCGTCACATGAATGTGCCGGATGCCCAGGCTTTGGGCTGCGGCGGCGATTTTTGGGTGAGACACCAGAAAATCGCAGCGTTGCAGGACGTCATGTCGGGTTTCCCCGGCAAGGGTCCACAAATTTTTCAGAGCTTCCGCACTCTGGACGCTGATGACGGCGCCCTGCGCGAGGGCGTCGTCCAGTTCCCCGGGGTCGGAGTGTGGCAGACAGCGCTCATAACATTCCAGATAGTTCACATGCGCTCCGCGCGATTCGAGCGTCGATTTGAGCCACTCCCGCCCTCCCCGGCCACGCACGATCACCACTGTTTTTCCGGCAGGAGCCGAGAATTCCGGCAGGGCCAGCAACGCTTCGCTGTCGGCGCCCTGGGTGGGGTGCAGCACGGGCAACCGGCTCTGTTGTTCCAGGCGCTCTGCCGTGGCGCGACCGACGGCGGCCAGTTGCGCGCGCACAGGCGCGCAGCGGATCACCCAGGGCCAGCCGAACGAGACCGCATTGGCGCTGATGAAAACGATCCAGTCAGCAGGGGCAAGCAGGGCCTTCGCCTGCTCGGCATTGAACGGCAGCGGCCTGATTTCCAGCGTTGGAAACAACCAGGCCCTCCCGCCCTCCTGGACAACGCGGGCTGCGAGCTCGGCTCCCAGCGCCTGCGGCCGTGTGATCAGAAGGCCTGGGCGCCGGGCAAGTGGTTCGCGCGACACCATGGACTCCGCCTTATCCCGCACTCCGACATGAGTTCAGGATATCCGCCGCCCCCTGGACAAGCAACTGTTCCGCCACAGTTTCTCCCAATTCCACGGGAGCTGTGGCGTCCCCGCGACCCGCTGCGCGCACGATGCGGCGGCCATCAGGGCTGCCGACGAACGCTTGCAGGCTCAGGATGCCGTTCTCGATCGTGGCATGGGCGCCGAGCGGTACGTCGCAGCTGCCGGCGAGGCGGCGGGAGACCGTGCGTTCTGCCCATACGCAGGCTTCATTGGCGGCGTTGCGCAGCGGCGCAAGCCAGTCTGCCAAGTGGGGATGGTCGGTGCGGAATTCGAGCCCCAGGGCTCCCTGGCCAACTGCCGGAAGGCTGGCTTCAAGGGGCAGCAGGGAGCGGATGCGGTTGGCAAGCCCCAGGCGCTTCAAGCCGGCAGCAGCCAGAATGATGGCCTGGTACTCCCCGGCATCCAGCTTGCGCAGGCGCGTGTCCAGATTGCCTCGCAACGGCCGGATGGAAAGGTGGGAGTGGCGGGCGCGCAGCTGGCATTCGCGGCGCAGGCTGGAAGTGCCCACCACCGCGCCGGCAGGCAGTTCCTCCAGGCAGTCATATTGGCCGGAGACAAAGGCGTCCCTTGGGTCTTCGCGCTCTCCTGCCACGCACAGCGTGAATTCGGGGGGCAGTTCCATCGGCACGTCTTTCATGGAATGGACGGCCATTTCGGCGCGCCGCTCGAGCATGGCGAGCTCCAGTTCCTTCACGAACAGCCCTTTTCCACCCACTGCGGCCAGGGTGCGATCCAGGATTTGGTCGCCGGTGGTTGTCATTCCCAGCAACCGGACCTCGGCATGCGGATATAATTCCAGCAATCGATCCCGGACATGTTCGGCCTGCCATAAGGCAAGGCGGCTTTCGCGGGTGGCAATCGTGATTTTTGGAGCGGATGACATGGTGTGTGAGCGGAATGGGCGGGGATCGTCTATGGGCACGGAGTGTAGCACGAAGCCTGCAGCTGTCCGGGGGTTGGCATGAACGCATCGTCGGCAGACAAGGACCACCCGCTGCGCGAAGACATCCGTTTTCTGGGCCGGATCCTGGGCGATACCCTGCGCGAGCAGGAAGGCGAGGATATTTTTCAGCTGATCGAAGGCATCCGCCAGACAGCCATCCGCTACCGCCGCAGCGAAGACCCGCAAGCCCGGTCCCTGCTGGACCACAGCCTGGACGGCCTGAGCCCGGAGCACACGATCGCGGTGGTTCGGGCGTTCAGTTATTTTTCCCACCTGGCCAATATCGCCGAAGACCTGCACCACAACCGGCGGCGCATCGCCTATTCCCAGGCGGGCGCCCCGCCGCGTGAAGGCAGCGTGGCCCTGGCCCTGCACCGCATCAAGCAGGAGGGCGTCAAGGCAGGCGACCTGAAAGACTTCTTTTCAAAAGCGCTGGTATCTCCCGTGCTGACTGCGCATCCCACGGAAGTCCAGCGCAAGAGCGTTCTGGACTGTCACCTCATGATTGCCAGCCGCTTGGGCGAACGCACGCGGGTGGCCATGACGCCGGAAGAGCGCGTCGAAAACGAGGCGTCCCTGCGCCGCGCCATACTGACCTTGTGGCAGACCAACGAATTGCGCACCTTCAAGCTGCGCGTTCACGACGAAATCGAAAACGGCCTGTCCTACTACCGGTACACGTTCCTGCGGGAAGTACCGCGCCTGTGCTCCCAAATCGAGGATGCCCTGGCATCGGATCCGGATTATTCGGAAGTCGCCCGGGATCTGCCCTCCTTCCTGCGCATGGGCAGCTGGATCGGTGGAGATCGCGATGGCAATCCGTTCGTGACGGCCGACGTGACGGAACATGCCTTGCGCCGGCACAGCGCCGTGGTGCTGGAGTTCTATTTGCAGCAGCTGCTGTCGCTGCGGGGCGAATTGTCCCTGTCCTCGCGCCTGGTTTCGCTCTCCGAAGACTTGATCCGCCTGGCAGAGCAGTCGCCGGAAATGGCGGACAGCCGGATGGAGGAGCCCTACCGTCGCGCCATCACCCATATTCATGCGCGACTCAGCCACACCGCGAAGCGCTTGATACAAGGGGTGGACGACGGGGCGGTGCTGCAACCCGAGCCTTACCGTTCGCCGTCGGAATTTGCAGCAGACCTTGAAATCCTGCGGCTTTCCCTGCAAAGCCACGGTTCGGGACTGCTGGCCGGAGGGCGCCTGCGCCTCCTGCAGCGTGCGGTGTCCTCCTTCGGGTTCCACCTGGCACCGCTCGACCTGCGCCAGCATTCGGAGTTTCACGAAAAAACCGTGGCCGAACTGCTGCATCATGCGGGCACGGGCATCCATTACCAGGCCCTGGACGAAGACCAGCGCATCGAAATCCTGGTCCGCGAGCTGGGCAGCCCCCGGCCGCTGCGTTTCCCTTTTGCCCAGTACAGCGATGTCGTGCAAAGCGAACTGGCCACGTTTGAAATGGCCGCCCTGCTGCAGCAGCGCCTGGGCCCGGAAGCGCTGCCCAACTACATCATTTCCAAGACGGACAGCGTCAGCGACATTCTGGAAGTGGCACTGATCATGAAGGAAGTGGGGCTCATGCGCCCGGGCGAGACGCCGCAGTTGTCCATGAACATCATCCCCCTGTTTGAAACCATCGGGGATCTGCGCGGTTGCGGGGCCATCATGTCGCGCCTGTTTTCGCTCAAGCTGTACCGCACGCTGCTGGCCAGTCGCCACAACACCCAGGAAGTCATGCTGGGCTATTCCGACAGCAACAAGGACGGCGGCTTCCTGACGGCCAACTGGGAACTCTACAAGGCGGAAAAAACCCTGGTCCAGGTGTTTGCCGAGCACGGCATCGAAATGCGCCTGTTCCATGGGCGCGGCGGTTCGGTCGGGCGCGGGGGTGGACCCAGCTACTACGGCATCCTGGCCCAGCCTGCCGGCAGCGTGAATGCCCAGATCCGGCTCACGGAACAGGGCGAAGTGATCGCCAGCAAATATTCCGATCCCGGCATCGGCCGGCGCAACCTGGAAACCCTGGTGGCCGCCACGATCGAAGCCACCCTGCTCGACCGCGACAAGGACCTGGAAGGGCGCGAAGCGTTTTACGAGGTCATGGAAGAGCTGGCGGAATACTCCTTCAGGCGTTATCGCGAACTGGTCTACGAAACTCCCGGCTTTGACCGCTTTTTCCGTGAAGCGACACCGGTCCGGGAAATTTCGGAGCTCAATATCGGCAGCCGGCCGGCTTCGCGCAAGAAATCTGAACGTATCGAGGATTTGCGGGCCATTCCCTGGGTTTTCAGCTGGGGCCAGTCGCGCATGATCATCCCGGGCTGGTACGGATTTGGGACGGCCGTGGAAAAATTCCGGGCCCGGCATCCTGATGGCCTGGCGAAGCTGCAGCAGATGGTCCAGACCTGGCCTTTCCTGCAGGCGCTGTTGTCCAACATGGACATGGTGCTGGCCAAAACCGATTTGAGCATCGCGGGACGGTACGCGGCGCTGGTGTCCGATCCCGACCTCCGCCAGCGGGTGTTTTCGGAAATTGAACGCGAGTTCGAGCTCACGGCCCAGGCGTTGTTCGCCATCACGGGCCAGAAGGGTTTTCTCGAGTCCAACCCGACCCTGTCGCGCAGCATCCGGGAACGCAGCCCCTATCTGGATCCCCTCAACCACCTGCAGGTGGACCTGTTGCGCAATTTCCGTGCGGGCCGTTCGGAAGAAGCGGTCAAGCGCGCGATTTACCTGACCATCAACGGTGTGGCTGCCGGCTTGCGAAACAGCGGGTAAAGAACAGTGAAACCTGTGTTGAATGTGGCTGTGCTGCTGGGGGGCGACAGTTCGGAACGCGATGTATCCATCGCCAGCGCGGCCCAGGTGGTCAAGGCCTTGCGCGAGCGCGGGCACCGCGTGTGGGCCGTGGATACCCGGCACGGTTGGCTCGATGCCGGTCAGGAAGCGGCCCTTTTTTCGCGCGCCGTGACGGCGGTTCCGCCGGCGGCCGGCGCCAACGGCGGCTCCTCACTCCAGGAACTCCTGAAGCCGCCCGGGAATGCCTCCATCGACCTGTGGTTTTTGGCATTGCATGGAGGTTCGGGCGAGGACGGGCGCATGCAGGGTCTGCTGGAAATGACCGGCATTCCCTATACGGGCAGTGGGGTATTGGGCAGCGCCGTGGCCATGGACAAGGACATTGCCAAGCGGTTGCTGGTGGCGGCGGCTGTGCCGACACCGGACTGGATCATGGCGCCTGCCGATGCCCGGGCCGTGGGCGAGCGCCTGGGATGGCCGGTGGTCGTGAAGCCGAGCAAGCAGGGGTCGACCGTGGGGCTTTCCGTGGTGCGCGAAGCCGCGGCACTGGATTCCGCGGTGGCGGCGGCGCGGGCTTTTGATGACGAAGTGATGATCGAGCGCTTCGTTCCGGGGCGGGAACTGACGTGCCCCGTGCTGGGCGATGGGGCCCTGGCCGTTGGTGAAATCATTCTCAAGCGCGGTGAAATTTTCGACTACGAAGCGAAATATCAGCCGGGAGGCGCCCAGGAGGTCTTTCCCGCGGACCTTCCGGCGGACATCGCCTGCCAGGTGCAGCAGCTGTCGCTGCAGGCGCACCGGGCTCTGAAACTGAAAGGATACAGCCGCAGCGATTTCCGCCTGGATCGTGGCGGTCAGCTGTGGTGCCTGGAAGTGAACACGTTGCCGGGGCTCACGGCCATGAGCCTGCTGCCGCAAGCGGCTGCGGCGCAGGGGATTTCCTTTGGCGAACTGGTGGATCGCATCTGCCGGCTTGCCCTGCCGGCCTGATCAGCGAACAGTGCGTTCCAGGGCTTCGATGACGGCCTGGCCGGTATCCACGCCCGTCTGATCGCGGATTTCCCGCATGCAGGTGGGGCTGGTCACGTTGATTTCCGTGAGGCAGTCGCCGATCACGTCGAGTCCGGCCAGCAGCAAGCCGGCTGCCTTCAGCGTGGGGGCCACGGCTTCGGCAATGAACCGGTCGCGCGGCGACAGGGGCTGGGCGCGGCCGCTGCCGCCCGCCGCCAGGTTGCCACGGGTTTCTCCGCTGGCGGGAATGCGCGCCAGGCAGTAAGGCATGACTTCCCCGTCCACCACCAGAATCCGCTTGTCGCCGTCAACGATGGCGGGCAGGTAGCGCTGGGCCATGATGGTGCGCTGTCCCCGGCGTGTCATGGTTTCCAGAATCACCCCGAAATTGGGGTCCTGTTCCGAGACGCGGAAGATCTCGTTGCCTCCCATGCTGTCCAGCGGCTTGAAAATGACGTCGCCCTGGGTTCGCACGAAATCGCGCAGCACGTCTTCGCGGCAGGAGACCAGCAGCGGGGGAGAAAGCTCCGGAAAGCGGGCCGCTGCCAGCTTTTCGTTGAAATCGCGCAGCGCCCGGGGCCGGTTGAAGACGCGGGCCCCCGCGCCTTCGGCAAGTTCCAGTAGATAAGTGGCATAAAGGTATTCCGAATCCACGGGCGGATCCTTGCGCATCAGCACGGCGTCGAAATGGGTGAGCGGCAGGAGCGCGGGAGCCTGGGCGGAAAACCAGGGCGATGTTTCGCCCGTGAGCGTGATGGGGATGGCGCGGGCCAGAACCTGTCCCTGCGCCAGATGCAGTCCCCCGGGTTCGATGGCATGCAGCGTGTGGCCTCGCCGCACGGCTGCTCGCATCATTTCGATGCTGGAATCCTTTTTCGGTTGCAGGGACGTGAGCGGGTCTACGATGAAGGCCAGTTTCATGGGGGCTCACTCCTCCTGCGTTGCGGCCATGTCTTCCAGCTCCAGGGCGGCTGCCAGCATGGCGAGCCGCGCCACGACGCCGTAAGTATAGAAGCGGTTGGGCATGGCGTCCGGATCCTGGCTCTG
>JAJZPY010000070.1 GCA_021811005.1 Pseudomonadota bacterium | reverse complement strand
GGACGGGAAGCACCCCAAGATGCTGGGCATCGCCTACTACCGCCTGAACCTCCTGTCGCAAGCCGCTGACTGCTACCGGGAATGGTTGCGCCTGGAACCCGGCAATCCAGTGGCGCGCCACCATCTCGCCGCCTGCACCCAGGAGGCTGTGCCGGCACGCGCATCGGACGACTTCGTGAAAACGGTTTTCGACGACATGGCCGCAGAGTTCGACCACCGGCTCACGGGCAAGCTCGAATATCGCGGCCCTGAAATCATCTCCGGCCTGCTGGAAGCCCTGCCCGCTCCCAACGGCACACTGGACGTGCTGGACGGAGGCTGCGGTACCGGTTTGTGCGGCCCGATGCTGGCGCCTTACGCGCGCCATCTCGCCGGCGTGGATCTTTCACCCGGCATGGTGGCCAAGGCTGCCGCACGAAACCTGTACAACACCCTGACGGTTGCCGAGTTGACGGCCTACCTGCAGCAGAATCCCCAGGCCTTCGACCTGGTGACCCTGGCAGACACCCTGATCTATTTTGGCGACCTCTCGGACATTCTCGCCGCCTTGGCGGGGTCCTTGCGGGCCGGAGGACACCTCGCGTTCACGGTGGAATCCACAACGGGAGATCATTCTTTCGAGCTGGGTCCCAGCGGCCGCTACCGCCATCGCCGGGATCACCTGACCCAGGCGCTGGCCTCGTCAGGCTTTGCCCTGCTGGAAATGCAGGAAGTGGTGTTGCGCCGCGAGTTTTGCCAGCCCACTTCGGGCTTTGGCGTGCTGGCCCGGCGGACAGGCTCCTGAAGCGTTTCAGGCGGTGGCGGTTGCGCGCACGACCGTGGCCAGGAAACGTTCGATGAGCTGGCGCAGGAGCTGGCCGGCCTGAACGCCGTTCCCTTCGCGCAAGGCGTTCAGGATGGCGTCATGGGCGCGGGCATAGTGGGGAAGTTCGCTGTTGACGTGCAATGCGGCAATCTGCATGCGCACTTCCAGCTGCAGCGCATCCCAGGTGTGCAGAAAGACCCGGTTGCCCGAAGCTTCCACCACCCGGCGATGGAAATGAACCACTTCCCGCGCGTACACGCTGGCGTTTCCGGCTGCCGCCGCCGCATGCATTTTCTTCAATACTTCTTTCAGGAAAGCCAGCGTTTCCGCGCTGCAGGGCACGGCAAGCTGGGCTGCCCGTTCCTCGAGCACGGCACGCATTTCAAACGCTTCCTGGAGATCGGCCGGCTGCGGGGCACTGACGCGCGTGCCGCGGTAACGCTGCGATTCCACCAGACCCGAAGCCTCCAGCTCACGCAACGCTTCCCGCACCGGTGCCTGGCTCACGTTGAATTCGCGGGCGAGATTGAGCTCGATGAGGCGCTCGCCCGGGGCATAGGTGCCGTCCAGAATGCGCGACACCAGCGTGTCGCGGATGCTGTCACGCATGCAGCGGCGTTCAAGACAGGCCGTTTCAGGATGCTTAGGGGTGCTCATGTCCGCTATCCGGCGCCGCACCTTGCGCTCCCGCCTGCCAGCCGCCGCCCAGGGCCTTGACCAGCTGCACGCTGGCTATCAGGCGGCGCGCGCGCAGGTCGCTCACGGCAAATTCGGACTGCAGGGCCTGGTTCTGCGCGGTCATGACTTCGAGATAGCTGGCGATACCGCCCTGATAGCGGAAATTGGCCTGCTTGAGCGCTTCCCCTGCCGCCTGGTTCGCTTCCGAAACGCTTTGGAACTCCTGTTCCAGGTCGTGCAGGGCCGCCAGGTTGTCTTCCACCTCCTGGAATGCCTGCAGCACCGTCTGCCGGTAGTTGGCCGCCGCTTCGTCGAACACCGCATGGGCCTGGTCGGTCACGGCCTGGCGCCGGCCGGCATCGAACACGGTCAATGCGGCTGTGGGACCCATGGCCCAGTAGCGGCTGGGCGCGGAAAGCCAGTTGGCCGTATTCCCGCTTTCAAACCCGCCGGCCGCATTCAATCCGAAGACCGGGAAAAAAGCGGCCCGCGCCACGCCGATTTCCGCATTGGCGGCAGCCACGCGTCGTTCTGCAGCGGCAATGTCGGGGCGGCGTTCCAGCAACGAGGAAGGCAATCCCAATGCCACCGGCGGCGGCAGCGCCGTGAACCCGGCTTGTGCCGGCAGGGAGAAGGTGGAAGCGGATTCCCCGGTCAGCACGGCAATGGCATGTTCCATCTGGCTGCGCTTGAGGCGGTTGTCCGTGGCCTGGGTCGTGGCGTTTTGCCACTGCACTTTTGCCAGGGCAACGTCCGTTGCGCTGGCGCCGCCGCCTTCAAAAAGCTGTTGCGTCAACTCGTACAGCGTGCGGTAGGACTCCACGGCCCGGTCCAGCACCCCTTGTTCGGCATCGTAGCTGCGCAAGGCAAAATAGTCCTTGGCCAGTTCCGCGCGCGTGCTGAGTTCCAGCGTGGCCAGATCGGCCGCACTGGCCACGGCCAGTGCATCGCTGGCCGCCACCGCGTTGCGGATGCGCCCCCACACGTCCAGCTCGTAGCTCACGTTCAGCCCCAGCAGGTTGTCCTGGTATTTGGGATCGAACGCCGCAAAGTAGAACGGCTTCTTGGTGGAGACCCGCTGATTGACGGAAGCGGCGTTCGCGGTCGCCGTAGGGAAATAGTAGGAACGCGCCACGCCCACGGCGGCCTGGGCCTGGTCCAGACGGGCCAGGGCAGCCTTGAGATCCTGGTTGGCGGCGCCCACCTTGGCTTCCAGCGCATTGAGCGTGGGGTCCTGGAATTGCTCCCACCAGGCGCCGCGCGCAGCGCTGTCGGCGGGAACGGCCGTTTTCCAGCCCTGGCTTTCCTTGAACGACTGGGGTGCGGGGGCCGAGTCCGGCACCTGGTAGGTGGGCGCCAGCGAACAGGCGCCCAGCATCAGGGCCAACGCGGAGGGAACCAGGCGCCGGTTCATTTTCCGTTCCGCGAAGTCTGGGGCAGCGTCTGCGGCTTCACCGCCTGCCCGCTCACCAGGGAGTCAGACGGGTTGAGGATGATGGACTGGTCGGCCGCAAGGCCCGCCAGCACTTCCACTTCCTTGCCGAAATCGCGTCCCATGGTGACCGTTTGCAGGACCACCTTGTTGTCCTGTCCCACCACGGCCACCTGCATGCCTTCAGGGCGGAACAGCAGGCTGTTGGCGGACACCCGCAACGTTCCGGGATGGGTCTTGAGCTTGAAATGCACTTCCGCGTACCCGCCAGGCAGCAAGGCACCCGACGCGTTGTCGGCTTCCAGTTGCACCAGCAGGGTATGGGACGCCGGATCGATGGCGTTGGCCGTGCTGACCATTTTGGCTTCGAAAGAGTGGCCGGGATGTTCGCGCACCTGCAGTTCGGCCTTGTCGCCCACCTTCATGTCCTGGGCGTAGCTTTCCGGAACTTGCGCGTACACCCGCAGGCGCCGGATGGCCGCCATGTGAAACAGTTCACGTGCCTTGCCGCTGCCGGTGCCCGCATCGATGAGGTCGCCCACGTCGATGTTGCGCACCGTGATCACGCCGTCGAAAGGGGCCACGATGCGCTTGAATCCTTCCAGTTCCCGCAAGCGATGCAGGTTGGCGCGGGCCGAAGCCAGCACGGCCTGCTTGGCGGCCGCATCGCCGGCCTTGTTGTCGGCGTCCTGCTGCGAAACCGTCTTGGTGGCCAGCAGCGCCTTCCAGCGCTTGGCCGTGAGCTGGGCCAGGTCGTTGTTGGCTTCAGCCGTCTGCAGGTCCGCCTCGGCCTGAAGCACCTGCTGATCCACTTCGGGCGTGTCGATTTCCGCCAGCAGCTGTCCCGCCTTGACGGGTGCGCCAATGTCCACCAGCCAGCGTTTCAGGTAACCGTTGGTGCGGGCATAAATGGGCGTGTCGGTATAAGCCTGGAGCGTGCCCGGCAAAACCAGGTCTTCGCTCGTGACCTCGGCAGCCGGCTTGGTCACCACCACCGGAATCGCGGATTCCTGGTGGGCTTCCTGCGCCAGGGCATCCTGCGCGCGCATGCGGCTGAAGATTCCCCACCCGGCCAGCAGAACCACGACTGCGGCCAGGGAGGCGCCGAGCTTGATGAAAGTGCGGATATGGGACGGATTGGACATGGCTCAGTTCGGGTCCTGGGTGGGAATGGGGGAATTCCGGCCGTGAATCAGACTGAACACGACCGGCACGAAGAAAAGGGTGGCCACCGTGGCAAACAGCAGGCCGCCAATGACGGCCCGGCCCAGCGGGGCGTTCTGTTCGCCGCCTTCGCCGAAACCCAGCGCCATCGGCAGCATGCCGATGATCATGGCAAGTGCAGTCATCAACACCGGACGGAAGCGGGTATAAGCGGCTTCCAGGGCCGCCGCGGAAGCCTGCAGGCCCGCATTCATGCGCTCGCGGGCAAAACTCACGATCAGGATGCTGTTGGCCGTGGCCACCCCGATGGACATGATGGCCCCCGTGAGCGCGGGCACGCTCAGGGTGGTGTGGGTAAGGAACAGCATCCAGACGATCCCGGCCAGGGCACCGGGCAAAGCCGTGATGATGATGAAAGGGTCAAGCCAGGACTGAAAATTCACCACGATCAGCAGGTACACCAGAATCACGGCGCCCACAAGGCCGATTTCAAGTCCGCTGAAGGAAGTCTGCATCGTTTCCACCTGTCCCCGGATCACCACCTTGGAGCCTTTCGGCAAATGGGCGGAGGTCTCGTCCACGGCCCGGCGCACATCCCCGGCCACGGAACCGAGGTCCGAATCCTGCACTGTGCCGAAAATGTCGATGACGGGCTTGACGTTGTAATGGGTGACCACGCCGGGCCCGACACTGCGGTGGAAATTCGCCAGGTTGGCCAGAACCTGGGGCTGGGGGTTGCCCTGTGTGGTGATGGGGGTGGTGGCCAGGTCCTGCAGCGTCTGCATGCGGTACTGCGGCGCCTGGGCCGCCACGTTGTATTCCACGCCGGTCCTGGGGTCGGCCCAGAACGTGGGGCTGGTCTGGAAGCTGCCGGACAGGGAAATCAGCAGGTTGGTGGCCACATCCTGCTGGGTGTAGCCCAGCAGCTTGGCATTGCTGCGGTTCACGTCCACATTGATTTGCGGGTAGTCGAAGGCCTGCTGGATGTGCATGTCCGCCGCGCCCGGCACGTGGCGCAGGCGGGCCAGCAACTCGTTGGCATAGGCGCGGTTGGCCTGCAGGTTGTTGCCGATGACCTGCACGTCGAGCGGCGACGGCAGCCCGAAATTGAGGATCTGGTTGACGATGTCGGCCGGCAGGAAGGAAAAGGTCGTGGACGGGAACTGCTCGGTGAGCAGGTGACGCAAGGATTTCACATACACGTCGCTGGGCTTGTGGCCCGGCTTGAGCGTAATGAAAATGTCGGCATCGGCCGGACCGATGGGCGCCGACGTGCTGTAAGAGAGATTGATGCCGCTGTAGGGCAGGCCGATGATGTCCACCAGGCTTTCCAGCTCGGACTGGGGAATGGCTGCGCGGATCGAACGTTCCACCGCATCAGACAAAGCGGCTGTTTCCTCGATGCGGGTGCCCGTGCGGGCGCGCAGGTGCAGCTTGATCTGCCCGGCATCCACGCTCGGGAAGAAATCCTGCCCCAGCCAGGGCAGCAACAGGCCGGACAGCAGGACTACCCCCATGAACCCCGTGGCGAACACCTTGCGATGGTGCAACGCCATTTCCAGCAGTTCGTGATAGCGGTCGCGCAGGGTATGGAAACCGCGTTCGAAAGCGGCCTGGAAGCGCTGCAAGGCATTGCGGCGGGCGTTCGCCGCTTCCGGCGAATGGGCATGCAGCCAGTATTTGGACAGGGTGGGCACGAGCGTCCGCGACAGCACGTAGGACGCCAGCATGGCAAACACCACCGCCTCGGCCAGCGGAACGAACAGGTAATGGGCCACTCCCGTGAGCAGGAACATGGGAATGAACACGATGCAGATGCACAGCGTGGACACCAGGGCCGGCATGGCGATCTGCTGGGCGCCATCGAGAATGGCCGTCTCGATGTCCTTGCCCTGCTCCAGATGCCAGTTGATGTTCTCGATCGTGACCGTGGCATCGTCCACCAGAATCCCCACCGCAAGCGCCAGCCCGCCCAGCGTCATGATGTTGATGGTTTCGCCCAGCCAGGCCAGGCAAATGATGGACGCCAGGATGGACAGCGGGATCGAGATGGTGATGATGAGGGTGCTGCGCCAGGACCCCAGGAACAGCAGGATCATGAGCCCGGTCAGGGCGGCCGCGATCACCCCTTCCCGGATCACGCCGCTGACGGCGGCGCGCACGAAAATGGACTGGTCCCCCAGCGGTTCCACCGACATGTCCGCGGGCATGTCCTGCCGGATGCCGGGCAACATCTCCTTGATGCTGTCGATGATGTTGAGGGTGGAGGCATTGCCGGTTTTGAGCACGCTCATGAGCACGGCCCGGCCGCCATTCACCCGCACGATGTTGGTCTGGGGCGGGTAGCCGTCGCGCACGTGCGCCACATCCCGCACGTACACCACGCTGCCGTTGGCCGTGTGGATGGGAATGTCGTTGAGCTCGGCAATGCTGTCAAAACTGGCGTTGAGTTTGACGTAGTACTCGAGATCGCCGATTTTCTGGGTCCCGGCCGGAATGATCAGGTTCTGGTTGCCGATGGCATTGGTGACGTTCTGCGCCGACAGCCCGTAAGTCCGCAAGGCCACCGGATCGAGGTCCACCTGCACCTGGCGCTGCTTGCCGCCGTAGGGCCAGGGCAAGGACGCTCCGGCCACGGTCGCCAGCTGGGTGCGCATGAAATTGTTGCCCAGGTCAAAGAGCTGCGATTCCGATAATTTGGGGCTCGACAGGGCCAGCTGTATGACCGGCACGCTGGAGGCGTTGTAAGCCAGGATGAAAGGCGGCGTCGTGCCGTTGGGCAGCATGCGCAGCAGGGTCTGGGAGATCGACGTGATCTGCGCCACCGCCATTTCTTCGTTGACGTTGGGCTGGAAGAAGTACTTCACCACCGCAATGCTGTTGAGCGACTGCGACTCCACGTGCTCGATGTCGTTCACCGTGGTGGAAGCCGTGCGTTCGCTGAACGACACGATGCGGTTGGCCATCTCCTCCGGGGGCAGGCCGTCATAGCGCCAGACCACGGCCACCACGGGAATTCGGATGTTGGGGAAAATGTCCGTGGGCGTTTTGCGGATTGAAAACAGCCCCAGCAGCACAATGAGGACTGCCATCACGATGAAAGTGTAAGGCCGCTGCAGGGCTATTCTAACGATCCACATCCCAGGGTTCCGTCGCCTAAAGGGGTTGATTATAGATTATCGATAATTTCACCGCAAGCCGCCTGATGCACCCGACCGCTTGCAATTAATCTATTTAATTCAAATGGTTATTTTTGCTTTCCAGCCGCCCGGTCGGCTTTCTGCTGCAAACGTTCATTGAAACGCACCATGTTGATCAGCATGCGCTCGTGAGTGGCCGTGCCGATCGTGTCCAGGCCGTCCGTGGCCTCCACCCGGAACTCGATGCGCCGCCCGTCCACGCGCGTGACTTCGGCGTGGGCCGTGGCCGTCATCCCCACCGGGGTTGCCGCCAGGTGAATCACGTCCACCCGGGTTCCCACGGCGCTTTCATCCCCTTCCAGATAAGGCTTGATGGCATTGAGGGCTGCGTTTTCCATGATCAGCACCATCACGGGAGTCGCCAGCACGGCGGGCAACATGGAATCCTTGAAGCGGTTGGCCAGGTGCTCGGCAGTGACCACGAGCGAAAAGGAGCCTCGGGCTCCCACGGGGATCGGTTTCATGTAGGACTCTCCAGGTGTGCAGTCGAAATATCCTGCGCCGCATTGCCGCGCATGGGATAGCTGCACAGCATTTTATAGGGAAGTGCGGCGGCATGGGCCGATTCGAACAGGACATAGCGCGTGGCCTGCCAGGAAAAAACGGGGGCCGCCTGCGGCCAGACCAAGCCCCCTGCCCTGCGCGCCAGCGTCAGGTGCAGCTTGTATGCGCGCGCATCCACCGCAAGCCCCAGCGCTGCAAGCCGCGTTGCAAGCCCGGCACGCAAGGCCTGCAGTTCAGGCGGCACGGCACCCGTGAGGGTGGCGATCCCGCCCGGCCACAGCGAGGCCGCGTCGAGCGACAGGCGAAAGGGACTGCCTGCCATGCGGAGGACAGGCAGAAGGTCGCGCAGGCGCGTGCGCGGCACGTTGCCCAGAAAGTGCAAGGTCACATGAAGCTTGTCCGGAGAAACGGGTGCCGCCCCCTGCGGCCAGCGGCAGTCTTGCTGGTAGCGCCGGAGCGCCGCACGCACCGGCGCCGGCGGACGCAGCGCGATGAACAGCCGCGCTTCGGAAGGCCCGGCTTCGCACCCGGCGGCGTCCTGCGTCATGAAGAGGCGGCAGCCCGCGGCATGACCGATTCCAGGTAAAACAGGTTGGTGGTGGGAATCATCATTTCCACGCGCAACCCCGCCCCTGCCCGGTTGGTGGCACGGATGCTGCCGCCGTGCGCTTCCAGCGCACGGCGCGCGATGGCGAGTCCCAGCCCGTGTCCATCGGTATTTTTTTCCTGGGTGCTGCCCCGGTAAAAGGGTTCGAAAATCAGGCCCAGTTCTTCCTCGGGCACGCCCGGGCCTTCGTCGGTCACCACCAGCCGCAGGCACTGCAACGAGGCCTCGACGGCGGTTTCAATGTGAACCGTGGTCCCTTCCGGCGTGTGCTTCACGGCATTGCGCACCACATTTTCCACGGCCTGCTGCAGCAGCTCCACATGGCCCTGGATTTCCGCGCTGCCCGACCCGCTCCACAGGACATCCTTGCCCTGCGCGCGCGCTTCGAAGCAGGCAACGTTCACGATATCGCCCAGCAGCTCGGCGAAATTGGCCGTCTGCGGCGGCGTGCCCTGCCCTCCCGCCTCCAGCTTCGAGAGCGTCAAAAGCTCACCCACCAGCCGGTCCATGCGAACGCATTCGCGGTCCATGCGTGCAAGCGACGGTTCGATGTTTTCGGGTTGTTGCCGCACCAGCCCCATGGCCGCCTGCAGGCGCGCGAGCGGCGAGCGCAGCTCATGGGAAATGTCATGCAGCAGCCGGCGCTGCCCTTCGATCAGCCCCTGCAACTGGTCGGCCATCTGGTCGAAATCGCGCCCGAGATCGGCGAGGTCGTCGCGCCGCCGCCCCATGAGCGCTGCCACCCGGATGTCGAAACGGCCTTCGGACACGGACTGGAACGCGCGCCGCAGCAGCCGGATCGGTTTGGAAAAATACCAGGCCAGCAGCGCCGCAAAAATCAGGCTGGCCACCGTGCCCATGACCACCGGCACCATGGGAAACAGGCGCGGCGGCGGCTTGCCGCCGGCCTCCACGCCGCCATCGGGCACGAACAGCAGGTAGGTGTGTCCCGCGCTCGCCACCTGCCGGATGGTGCCGGAGCCCAGCCCGTGCTGGAGCGCCTGGCGCACGGCAGTCAGCGTTTCCGGCGAAACCGGGCGCGACAGCACTTCCTTCCCGTCTTCGCGCACGGCATAGACCGGATGGCGCATGTGGTTTTGCAGCAGGCTGCGCAGTGCTTCCGGGCCGCCGTAGCCCAGGGCCGCGGCGGCCGCTTCCACCCCGAACGTCACCGGGCGGCTGGTGTCCACGCCTTCCAGGTTCTGGCTTTCGTTGTGACGCAGCAGCCAGATGGCGCTGCCCACGCCCCAGATGGTGGTGAGCTGCGCCAGCCAGATGAAGAAAAAGAATTTCCAGAAAAGACGTCCCATGTCCTATTCCTTGATGAACCGGTATCCCTGCCGGTAGTCGGTGTAGATGTGGGAACGCCCGTCGGACAGCAGGCCCAGCTTGCTGCGGATCTTGCTCATGTGCACGTCGATGCTGCGGTCAAAACGGGCCAGCGGTCGTCCCAATCCCAGTTCCGACAACCGTTTCTTGCTGACCGCCTGCCCGGCATGACGCGCCAGGATTTCCAGCAGGTTGAATTCCGTGCTGGTGAGTTCAAGCGCCACGCCCTTCCATTCCGCGCGCCGCTGGGTGGGCCACATTTTAAGCTGCCCGGCTTCGAGCAGCGACGAGGCCTCGTCGCCGCCCAAAGCCTGGGAACGCCTCAGGATGGCGCGGATGCGGGCCGTGAGTTCGCGCGGCGTGCAGGGCTTGGGCACGTAATCGTCGGCACCCAGTTCGAGCCCCACGATGCGGTCCGTGTCGTCCCCGCGTGCCGTCAGCATCAGCACGGGAATCCAGCTTTTCATGCGGATGCGACGCAGGGTTTCCAGCCCGTTGAGCTGGGGCATCATGACGTCGAGCACCACCAGGCCGTATCCGCCGCTCAGCACTTCGGCCAGTCCCTGTTCGCCATCGTGGACTGCCGTGGCGGCAATGCCTTCACCCTGGAGATATTCGCGCAGCATGTCGACCAGTTCCACATCGTCGTCAATCAACAGCACTTTCACCATGAATTGCGTTCCGGTTGGGGTCAGGTTTTCATCATAATCAAGCGCCGGCGCCGACCTCCCATCGGCACGATCCACTTTACAACTTTTTACGCCCCCTTACGCATTCCCGAAACCTTTTTACACCGCGACACTTCCGGTCCGCTCCAAGCCTGCAATAGACCATGATTCAACCCGTTATTCCACCCTTTGGGCATGGCGCTTTCCACTACAGTGAAAACTGGCGCAGCAACCCTGCTGCCGGACAGACGACCCTTATCATTCTGGAGACCCTCTCATGAGCCTCATCGGCGGTTTGAGCAGCCTGACGAACCCTTCCTCCCTGCTTCTCAACGGCGCAAGCCAGATCCCGTCCTTCGGCGGCGGCGACGGGGATGGCGATGGCTCCGGAACCAAAGGCGTTGGCGGCGGCAATTTCATGCAGGCCATCACGCAGGCCTTG
>JAJZPY010000069.1 GCA_021811005.1 Pseudomonadota bacterium | reverse complement strand
ATTTGAACCTACGACCTTCGGGTTATGAGCCCGACGAGCTGCCAGACTGCTCCACCCCGCGTCCGTCGAGTAGAGTTCGCTACTATAGCAAGCACATTAATCACTGTCAAACGAAAAACGCCCCAAAGGACGCTTGCGCCCGCTTGTGAGCGCCCGCGGATGACTGGCCAGGCTGCTTGGAATCGAGGCGGGGCGGGCTTTTCGGGGATGCGTGATGCCGTCGGAAAACATCACGGAAAATCGTTGCGACTGCGGATAGGGAATCACATCGGCCATCTTGCCCGCTTCAATCTGGGCCTGCATGCGCTGCCACCAGCGATAGTCCAGCAAGTCCCGGTGGTGGGCAAGAAAGGCCCGGCTCACGCGGGGATCGGTCAGCAGGAAATACCCGAACTCCTCGGGAAACACGTCGTTTGGGTCGACCGAATACCAGGGTTCCGCAGCAAACTCGTCCTCCGCATGACGCGGTTCGGGCATCTTCCTGAAATGACAGCGGGTGAGGTAGTCGATTTCGTCGTAATCGTAAAACACCACGCGCCCGTAACGGGTCACCCCGAAATTCTTGTAAAGCAGGTCTCCCGCAAAAATGTTGACGGCCGCCAGCTCTTTGAGCGCATTGCCGAATTCGTTCACGACGTGGGCCAGTTGTTCGTCGCTGGCCTTGTCCATGTAGATGTTGAGCGGCACCATGCGACGTTCAATGTAGAGGTGCCGGATGACCAGGGCGTCCTCGGTTTCCTCGACGATGGAGGACGGCGCCAGCGCACGCAGCTCCTCCAGCAATTCCGGCGTGAATCGCCGTTTGGGGAAAGGCACCCCTGAATATTCCAGGGTATCCGCCATGCGTCCCACGCGGTCGTGGGATTTGACCAGCAGGTACTTCTCCTTGACCTGATCCCGGTTGATCTGCTTCGGCGGCGAAATCACGTCCTTGATCACCTTGAACACATAAGGAAACGAAGGCAGGGTAAACACGCACATGACCAGGCCTCGAATGCCGGGCGCCACGATGAAATCGTCGCTGGAGTGTTCCAGGTGATGCAGGAAATCGCGGTAGAACAGCGTTTTCCCCTGCTTGTGCAACCCCAGAATGCTGTAGAGTTCGGCCTTGGGCTTGTGGGGCAGCATGCTGTGCAGGAAATCCACGTAAGCCGACGGCACTTCCATGTCCACCAGGAAATAGGCCCGGCTCGAATTCACCAGAATGGCCAGCTGTTCTGTGGTCAGCAGCACCGTGTCCACCGAAAGGCCGCCCTGCCCGTCATGCATCACGGCCACCACGAACGGATATTGCTGGCCGCCGTTGATCATCTTGCCCACCACGTAAGCAGAAGTGTTGCGATAAAAAACAGCGCTCAGAACCTGGATCTGGTGATTGGCTTCCAGCACGAGCGGCCCGGGCAGATGCAATCGCCAGGCCCGCAACAGGCGGCGCTGGTCGCGGCGCAGGTCGGTGAAAGATCGCTTGAACCCCATGTCCTCGATGATGCGATGGATGGTGCCGCGCAAACCCTCGCGCAACGGGTAATAGCTGCGGTAGGAAGGGGGGACCGAGTCGATGTGCTCAGTGGACACGCCGGGACGCACGAATATGAAAGCGTTGTGGTAGTAGGATCGGTGCAGGATCTGGCAGCACACGGAATTGAAGAACGTTTCCGCAAGCTCCGGCTGCTTGTGCTCTGTCAGCAGCACAATGTATTCGCGCTTGATCTGCTGCCACAAATGATCCGGCAGCGAGTCGGCCGAAAACTCCGTGATCAGGCGCTGCACGGCTTCGTGGACCCGGATGTCGTAAAACCGGATGCGGTCGGTGGTGATCTGCTGCAAGGTCAGCCAGTCTGCCTTGTCAAACAGCGTCGAAGCCTCGCGTGCGGCTTCCCGGAACAGCCGGTAATGCCGGTCGAATCCTTCGAGCAACGCCCGCGCCACCCGTTCCGCGGCCCCTGCAGGCTGATGCGACTCCTGTTCCGACACTTCGATTATCGCGTTGGGCATGTTAGGCTGAACATTCTGTTTTCCTGCGTTCATTCTAACACCTCCAAACTTTGGAACCGATGTCGCCCCTCCGCACCATTCTGCTCCTGTGCTCGGCCGAAGCCCTGGCCATGGCCGGGTTCTCCGCCGTCCCGGCGCTGTTGCCGACGCTGCAGTCGACGTGGAATCTTTCTGCAGGTCAAGCCGGCGTTCTGGGCGGCAGCTATTTTGCCGGCTACATTTGCGCCATTTCCTGGCTGTCAGGTTTGACCGATCGCGTGGATGCACGAAAGGTGTTTGCTTTCGGCGCGCTTATGGGAGGCGCCGGCAGCCTCGCATTCGCCACCCTGGCCCAGGGTTTCTGGTCTGCCTGCCTGTGCCAGGCCCTTTCGGGCGCAGGGCTTGCCGGCACCTACATGCCTGGGCTGCGCGCGCTGACCGACCGCGTCGAATCGGCACAGCAGTCGCGCTTCATCGCCTTCTATACCTCCACTTTCGGCATTGGGGCCAGCCTGTCCTATGCCTGTTCCGGCTGGATTTCCAGCCGCTGGGGCTGGCCTGTCGCTTTTGCCGTAGCCGGGGTTCAGCCTCTCATCGCAGGTGCGGCAGTCTGGACACTGGCCGGACACAAAACGCCGGCCACCCGCCCGCCCCATTCGGTACTTCGGGGGCAATGGCTTGCACTTCGGGACAGCAAGGTTCGCTACTATGTGCTGGGCTATGCAGCCCACTGCTGGGAACTGTTTGGTTTTCGCGCCTGGATCGTGGCCCTGCTCGCCTACGCCGGCACCCAAGGCGCTCTGCCCACCTCGGCCGCAAATCTGGCTGCGCTGATCAACCTGGCCGGCATTCCCGCCAGTATCTTCGGCAATGAATCGGCCACGCGCGGCGACCGTCGGCGTCACGTGTTCCGGGTCATGCTCCTGTCAGGGCTGCTGGCATGGCTCTCGGGCCTGGCAGCCCCCCATCCGGTCTGGCTGATCGCGATCCTGCCGTTCTATTTCTGGATGGTCATGGCTGATTCGGCCGCCCTCACGGCAGGGCTGGTGGCCAGCACCAACCCTCAGGTACGCGGTGCCGCCATGGCCATTTATTCCCTGGCCGGATTCGGCGGCGGCCTGCTGGCCCCGATGGTGGTGGGCTGGCTTCTGGACCGTTGCGGCGGACAACAGGCCGCTTCCGCCTGGCTGGTGGCCTGGGGCAGCCTGGGTCTGTGGGGTATCGCGCATGCCCTTTCGGGGCGATGGCGATCAGCGCAGCAACATTAACTTCGGGATGCCGTCCCCTTCCATCCACAGCACCGCATTCTGCCCGTACCGCCGGCCCAATGATTCAGTGTCATTCCGGCTGGCGCCCAGCACCAGCAGGCAAGGCTCTCCCGCACAGTCCCCGCCGGGATCCTCCCCCACGCCTTCCAGGAATGTCAGGCCCAGGCCTGACACGTCCTGGCGCAGGCACTCCTGGGCCCTGACGTTCTCTGCTTCCGTGCGAGGTTCGCTGCGAGGGTTGTAGGCGCTGACGAAACAGGCAGAATGCACGCCAGAGCGCAGCATGAGTGCACGCAAGGGTTCGCAGGGTTCGTCGATGTGCATGACAAAATGGGAAACTGCGGCATCGTGCACCCGGTAGTCGCTCTTTTTGTAAATGGCCAGCAATGCCGGGTCGATTTCAGTCGTCACGGCCTTCACCTCCTTCGCGGCGTTCCGAACAGCTGGGCAAATACCAGCCCGCCGGCCAGGCCGCCCACATGGCCCCAAAGATCCACATTCATGGCCTGGTTCAACGCAGTCGGCAGAATGGCGAGCGCCACCCAGAACAGGGTCTGGAACATGAGACCGGGCGGGTAAACGTGACGGTACCGGTAGAGATGCGCGAGGAAAAATCCTTCGAAGCCCAGGACTGCCGTGGATGCCCCGGCGCTCACCACAAACGGCGGATTGAAAAGCACACTCAACACTGAGCCCGTCAGTGCCGAAACAAGATAGAGCGCGAGTACCCGCCGTGCTCCCACGATGCGTTCCACGATGGTTCCCAACTGGTAGAACGCCACCATGTTGAAGAGAATGTGCGCCGGCGTCACATGCACGAAACTTGCCGTCAGGAGCCGATAGTACTGTCCCAGCCCAAAGGTGATGTCACCCGCATTGGCCCCCCAGCGCAGCAGCATGTCCGGCGTGAAATCCCAGACTCCGTAAGTCAGCCCCATGGCCAGGTAAACCAGCAGATTGCAGGCGATCAGCGCAAAGGTCATTACCGGCATCGACAACGTCCGACTTTTGGTTGCATGTGATTTGAACTGGGGTTAGTCTATTCCATTTGCAATCAGGCCGAAAAATAAAAATGACGCTAAACGCACTGCTGCTGGAACAAGACCCCGCAACTGCCGCTCTTTTCGTCCAAACTCTCGCTGCCGAAGAAATCCCCGTCACCTGCTGCAACACCCTCCCCGAAGGACTCCATTTGCTTGCGCATCACCCATTCGAACTGGTGTTCGTGGGAAGAGGGCCTGAGCCGGGAAGCCGGCTCGAATTCGTGCGGCTGGCCCGTTCGCTCGTCCCGGCCGTGGGCATCATCGTCCTGAGCAGCCAGGAGTTGGACCAGGACCGCATCGCGGGACTGGAATCGGGCGCAGATGACTACCTTGAAAAACCTTTCAACTGGCGGGAAGTTGCCATGCGTGCCCGCCGCCTGGGCAGCCGTGCGGCAGAGATGATGCGCAACCATTCCGGCCTTCTGCTCAAATTCCTCAATTTCACGCTCGATCCCCTGGAACGTACCCTGCATCATGGATTGGCAGGACGCATTCACCTCACCGGTCGCGAATTCGACCTCCTGCATTGCCTGGCCCGCTCAGGCAGCAGCCCGCAAAGCCGTAAATCCCTGCGCTGCATGCTCCACGGACGGGATCCCCATACCACCGACCGCACCATCGACACCCTGATTTCGCATATCCGTCGCAAACTGCGTGCCGTTTCGGGCACCGATCCGGTACGCACGGTTCGCAGCCAGGGCTATGCCTTCGGCGCCGCAGTCACCAGCTGGCCCCACCCAGGCCAAATCACAAGCAGGGCTTGAAATTCAGGACCATTTGAAGGATGCTAGCCGGAATGTTTGCAGGGGCGGGCCAAGCCCTGAAAACTTTCACTCGGGAAAACTATAAATAAAGAGGAGAAACCATGGTTCAATCACGCCTTGTTGCGTCTGCCTTGCTTGGAATATCGCTGTTTGGCACCTCATCCGCCTGGGCCCTGAAGGCCGGGGACAATTTCGTCGCCGTGGGTGCCGCCTATGTCAGTCCCAGCATCAGCGCAGATTCACTGTCTTATTCAGGCAACGTGATTCTCCCTCCCTCCACCGCGCTGCCCGGTCCGTTGCCGCTGTCGTCCGCATCCGCTTCCAGCACCACCACGGGCGCGTTGATCCTGGGTCACATGTACACCGACCATCTGGGCCTGGTGCTCGACATCGGCTTTCCGCCAAAAACCAATCTCTCCATGGGTCAGGCCGTGCTCACCCAGGGCGCAACGGTTGAAATCGGCTCGGTCAAGCTCTGGAGCCCCATGCTCGTGGGCCGCTACTATTTCCTGGATGCGTCTTCAGCATTCCGCCCCTATCTGGGAGCCGGGGTCACCTACACGGAATTCCGCAGTTTGTCCCTCAACGCCACAGGACAGGGGTTTGCCCCGAACGGTGCATCCATCGATTCGGCCTGGGGATGGGTGGGGAGCGCGGGGTTCAACTATGACATCAAGAGAACCCCCTACTTCCTGACAGGTTCGCTCACCTACGTGCACACCAACACCACGCTGCACATCAACAACCTGGTTGACCCGGCTCCCGTCGGCCCTTCATCCACCACCAACCTGCGCCTGGGCAATACGATCGGTTTCTTCGGCGTGGGCTATCGTTTCTGACATTTCGTTTTGGTAGTTTTTCCTGAAAGCCGCAAGGCTTTCCGCAAAAACCCATCAGTCCCGGCCACGGCGTTCACCGCGGTCCCTTCCTCCCTCTCGGCGCCCGCCTCGCCGTTCATCCCAATCCCTGCGCGGCTCGCCATGCAGGTAATAGGGCACATAAACCTGGTTGTACCAGTGCTCCCGAACAAAATACACCGGGCGGCCACAGGCATTGAATTCATGACAGTGCCAGCGCCAGTGCCGGGCATAGCCTGGCGGAACACGGAGGTAGATCGGGGGCGGCAGCATCACGCCAACCGGAGGCGGCTGAACCAGAAGCGGCTGCGGGAAGACCACTTGCGGGACAGGTGCATTGCCCAACTCGATCATGCCAAAGAATCCAGGCTGGCCGATGGCCACGCCCATGTCCGCCCTGGCTAGCCCAACGGCCATGAGCCCCAGCAGCAAGGCATTACAAACCCCTTTCATGTTTTCTCTCCTGTGACAGTCATCCTGGAACGATCGACAGCTTCCCTTCGTTGACCCCTCCTGCCTGCCCTCGTTATGATGACTTATATTGTGCGCTGTTTTGCCGTCAATTTTCTCAGAACTTCGGAGCGTCAATTCATGCAGTCGCCGTTTCCTGGAAAAATCCTGCTGGCTGGGGCGACGTTCGCCCTGTGCTGCGCCACCCCACTCTATGCCGCCCTGGGAGGGCCGGCTTCCGCCATCCTTAATAGCGGCCAGGTTGTCACTGCCCCGGGGCATCAGCTGGCCCAGTTGCCCCAGGGGGTGCAGGCACAGACGGTGGTGACTTCCCAAAACGTGACCATCACCGAATTCTCCCGTGGCGGCACCGTGTTCGCGATCCGCTGGGACGGGCCCATCATCCCCGACCAGTCGCAACTGCTGGGCAGCTACTTCCCCGAGTATGCCGCAGGCATGCAAGCCCGCAACCCCAAGGGCCGCAACGCTCCCGTGCAGATCCGCAGCCAGAGTCTGGTGGCGCATGTACAGGGACACATGCGCGCATTTTCCGGCTCTGCCTATGCCCCTGCGCTGGTTCCTGCCGGACTTTCCGTTTCCACACTGGGAGTCGAACCTTGATTTCATGGTTTCTGCGTTTTTTTGTTCTTGTGCCGCTCAGTGTCTTGCTCCTGAACGGTTGTGGTGGCGGTGGAGGCAGTGGCAGCAGCACCACCAGCACGGGGTCCGTGCCCACAGCCGACTGTAATGCCGCAGCAACGCCCCCGACCCTGGCCAGCAACCAGGCGCTGATGTCCGTGAGCCAAAACCCCAGCATCAGCAGCTATTCCACCGTCAACCTGCCCTATGTAACCGTTACCGTGTGCAATGGCACCAATTGCAAAAGCATCGATCATGTGGTTGTGGATAGCGGCTCCTATGGCCTGCGCCTGCTGCACAGCGTGGCAAGCCCCCTCGGATTTTCCACCGCCCCCACTTTTTATGAATGCGCGCAGTTTCTGAGTGGCTACATGTGGGGCGGCGTCTACAACGCCACAGTCCAAATCGCGGGTGAAGCCACCTCGTCGCCGATTCCCATCGAGATCATTGATGACGACAATACGCCTTCCATGACCCCGCCCCCATTCTCCTGCACCAGCGGCAACAGCAGCATCGGCACGCTGAACGGCATCGGAGGCAATGGCCTGCTGGGCGTCGGCCCATTCATTGCGGACAACGGCAATTACTACCAGTGCACCGGCTCAACCTGTATCACGGCCGTTGTGCCCACAGCCAGCCAGGTCAGCAATCCGGTGGCTTTCTTTGCGATCAACAACAATGGCCTGATCATGCAAATGCCTGCCGTTTCCGGCCTGGCCTGTCCGACAGCCGCGGGCAGCATCACCTTCGGCATCGACACCCAGACAAACAACTCCCTGCAGAATTACAGCACCCTCGCTCTGGACAGTTCCGGCAACTTTACAGCGGCTTACAGCGGCCAGATCTTCAATTCGTCTTTTATCGACAGCGGCTCCAACTACAATTTCCTGATCATCCCGGGCATGAACTACGACAGCAACGGCAATTACCGGCCCACACAATACACGACCATCAGTCCGGTAACGTTCACCCCCAACACGGGCCCTGCCGCATCCATCACCACCTCGCTGGGCGTCATCGATCCCTACGTCCTCAATTCCACGTATACCGCCGTCAATGACATAGCCGCCCTGGGAAGTGCCGGCTCGGCCGACTTCGGCATGCCCTTCTTTTACGGGAAATCCATTGCCACCGTCATCGCAGGCCACCACGTAGCCGAAGGCAATGGCCCGATGTACGCCCTGCACTGAGCTGCCACCCATGCCTTTCAACACCTTGTTTTTTGGATCGCTGCTGGCCGCAACCGGGGTTGCTCTTGGGGCGTTTGGAGCCCATGGCCTGCGCCATCTCCTTTCCCCCCCTGCGCTGGAATGGTGGCATACCGCAGTGGAATACCAAATGTGGCATGCGCTTGGTTTGATCGGTCTGGGCGCCACCCGCATCCCGGAACTGCGGTGGGCATCGGCCCTGCTGGGTTCTGGCACCGTGCTTTTTTCCGGCTCTCTCTACCTGCTGGCCCTCACGGGTTTGCACTGGCTGGGCATGGTCACTCCGTTGGGTGGCCTTCTCATGATTTCAGGCTGGCTCGCAGCAGCGTGGCAAATGAGACACGTAACCCGTCAATCCCAATAATTTTGGCAAGCAACGGATATCCCATGGACCCTCAAGATTTTGTCGAACTTTCCTGTGCCAATTGCCTGGAAGGGGCTGGATTGGATTTCGATTTTTCCTTTGCCTTCCAGCCCATCGTCGATACGGTGCAGCAGAACATCTTCTCCTATGAAGCGTTAGTGAGAGGCTCTGGCAACGAACCGGCAAGCCATGTACTGAATCAGCTGACTGACCATACCCGCTATCGATTCGATCAGGCGTGCCGGGTAAAAATCATACGCATGGCTGTCGAACTCGGCATTCCCGTCAACGTCAACATCAACTTTTATCCCAATGCAGTCTACAAAGCCGAACTCTGCATCCGCACCACCCTCGCTGCCGCTGACACATTCGGTTTTCCCATAAACCGGATCATCTTCGAAGTCACCGAAGGGGAAGAGATCGAAGACCATGCACACCTGCGCAGCATCATTCAAGCCTACCGCCGTCTGGGATTCCGAACGGCCATTGACGATTTCGGTGCCGGGTATTCCGGACTCAACCTGCTGAGCGAATTTCAGCCCGACTTCATCAAGCTCGACATGAAACTGGTGCAAGGAATCAACCACAACAAGCCGCGTCAGGCCATCGTGAAAGGCATTATCCAGGTATGCAAAGAACTGGGGATCGAGATCATTGCGGAAGGGGTGGAAACACGGGAAGAGTTTTCCTGGCTCAGCGATGCGGGGATCAGTCTGCTCCAAGGCTATCATTTTGCACGCCCCGGTTTCGAAATTCTCCCCGCCGTCCCGGCAGAAACCTACCTTTGACCTTTCCTGCCTGCGATGAATCCGGTTTTCAATCCGAGGAAGCGGTTTTTGTTTTCAGAGGAGGAGAATCATGATGATCGATTTCAAGCGCCCTGATGGCAGCAGCTGCCGCGGTTATCTGGCGCAAGCAGGCCAGGGACGGCCTGGCATGGTGGTCATCCAGGAATGGTGGGGGCTCAATGCCCAGATCTGCGGCATCGCCGACCGGCTCGCTGCTGCCGGCTACAACGCCCTGGCCCCCGACCTGTTCAAGGGGCGCATCGCCCAGGATGCCGACGAGGCCAGCCACATGATGAGCGGCCTCGACTTTTCAGGAGCCACCCACGAAGACATCCGCGGCGCGGTGCGGCATTTGCTGACGCTGAGCCCCAAGGTGGGCGTGATGGGTTTTTGCATGGGCGGCGCCCTGGCGATCGCGAGCGCTGTGCATGTGCCCGAAGTGTCCGCCGCCGTGTGTTTTTATGGTATCCCGCCCAGGGATTTTGCTGATCCGGCCCAGATCCGAATTCCGTTTCAGGGGCACTTCGCCCGGCACGATGCGTGGTGCACGCCGGCCCTGGTCAATGAAATCACCTCAGCGATGGTCGCCGCAGGCAATCCTCCCGAAATTTACGAATACGATGCCGAGCATGCATTCTTCAACCAGATGCGCCCTGAAGTTTACGATGCCGAGAATTCGAAACGGGCTTGGGAACGCACGCTGACCTTCCTCAAGCACCACCTCTGAAACGGCTCTAAGCGCTGCGGTCGTCCGAGTGATACTGGTCTGCCAGGCGACGCCGGTAGGCTCCCAGAATGTCGCTGCGCGTGAGCATGCCGCACAAACGTGTCTGAGCACCGGCGCCTTCCACCACCGGTAGGCGCCCCACATTGGCCGCCGCCATGATTTTTATGGCATGACGCAAATCCGCATGTTCCGCAATCACCAGCGCCGGCCGGCCAATCAACTGGCCCAATGGCGTCTGATGTTCCTGTCCTGACAGATAAATGTCCTTGCGCGTGAGCACGCCGAGCAGTTTCCCTTCCCCATCCACCACCGGATAACCCTGGTGCAAACTGCCGGGCTTGCCACTTTCCAACCAGGCCTTCGCATCTCCCAATGTCTGTTCTGAGTGGAGCGTGACGGCCGGGCGCTGGGCATGATTGGCCACAGGTTCCTGCAAAAAGAAATCGCTGTGGTAGTCACTCGGGACGCGCACGCCCCGGCGCGCAATTTTCTCGGTCATGATGGTTTGATGCATGGTGAGGCTGGACAACAGGTAGGCCATGCCACAGCCAATGAGCAACGGCAGCAGCGCCGGCAACTGCCACGTGGTTTCCAGCGCGAATATCACGGCCATGAACAGGGTTCGGGCCGAGCCGGCAAAAATGGCCGCCATGCCAACCAGTGCTGCCAGTTCCGGACGCAATCCAAGCCCTGGAAGCAGCGTTTCCGCCAGATGGCCCAGCACCGCACCCAAGCAGGCGCCCACCGTCATCAGGGGCGCCAGCGTTCCGCCGGAAGTACCGCTACCCAGCGAGAGCGTCCAGGACACCAGCTTTGCAGTGCCCAGCACCCACAGGGCCTGCCCTGCCAGATGACCTGACAGGCTGTCCGTAATGTTGTCGTAACCCACGCCCAGCGTGCGCGGCGCCATGTAACCGATCACCCCCACTGCAATGGCACCCAGAGCCGGCCACCACATCCAGTGCAGCGGCAATTTCGCGAATCCATCCTCCACGGCGTAAAGCGCACGGGTAATTCCCACTGCCGCCAGGCCCACGACCAGACCCAAAGGCACGCAAGCCAGCATGGCCGAAAGCGTGGGCCACGCCAGTGCGGGCATAGGGAAAAAGGGCACAAAGCCCACCCACCCCGCCCCCCTCCCCGCAGCCGCAAGGCAAACGATCAGCACCCGCATGAAAAAAAGGGCGCGGAAATCAAACAACAGAA
>JAJZPY010000068.1 GCA_021811005.1 Pseudomonadota bacterium | reverse complement strand
CTTCGAACGAGGGGAACGGGCCGCCAATGTGCCCCTGGTGCAGTTTTTCGCGGCCCTGGCCGTCGCAGCCATCGTCTGGCTGGCCACGCTGCAGGCCGGTTCCGACGAAACCACGGTGGGCGGGTTCGTTTCCTTCATCACGGCCATGATCATGCTGCTGGCTCCGCTCAAGCGTCTTTCAGACATCAGCGAATCGCTGCAACGGGGGCTGGCCGGGTGCGAAAGCATTTTCGAACTGCTGGACCAGAAGCCTGAGGAGGATGCCGGCACGGTCGTGCTGGACCGCGCCCAAGGCCGGCTGCAGTTCGAACACGTGAGTTTTTCCTATCCGCGCGGCAACCGGCCGGCCATCGACGATTTCAGCCTGGATGTGCGCGCCGGAGAAACCGTTGCCCTGGTGGGCCAGTCCGGCAGCGGAAAAACCACCCTGGCCATGCTGATTCCCCGCTTCTACACCCCCACTGCGGGCAATATCCTGCTGGACGGGCATCCCCTGCCGTCGCTCACGCTGGCCAGCCTGCGCGCCAATATCGCCCTGGTCAGCCAGGACGTGGTGCTGTTCAACGACACCGTGGCGCGCAACATTGCCTACGGCCCCTTGCGGGATGCGGCCCCCGAACAGATTCGCGCCGCCGCCAAGGCGGCCAACGCCCTTGAATTCATCGAACAGCTGCCGGAAGGCTTCGACACGCTGCTGGGTGAAAATGGTGCCCGTCTGTCCGGCGGACAGCGCCAGCGCATCGCCATCGCACGCGCCATCCTGAAGGATGCGCCGCTGCTCGTTCTGGACGAAGCCACGTCGGCGCTCGACAGCGAATCGGAACGCGCCGTTCAGGCAGCCCTGGAACGGTTGATGGTGGGACGCACCACCCTCGTCATCGCCCACCGGCTCTCCACCATCGAAAATGCCGATCGCATCGTGGTGCTGCAGGAAGGGCGCATGGTCGAACAGGGTGCGCACCGCGATCTGCTGGCCCGCGACGGGGCTTATGCCCGCCTCTATCAGATGCAGTCGTTCAGCGGCGCTTGAGCCAGAGCTTGGCGTATCGGTAAAAAGTGGCCTGCGCGTTGGATACGGCCAGCAGCAACCCGTGGCCGCCATCCAGAAATCCGCGACGCAGCACGTAAGTCCGGAAAAAAGCCCAGAAACCGTGCAGGCAGGCCTGGCCCAGGGTGGCCCGTTCCCCTCGTTCGAAGGCCTGTTGCGCCCCCAGGGTCGAGTAACGATTGGCCTTCTCGAGGGCTTCGTCCAGCGTGGTGTACGTTTCATGCTGCAGCGCATGGCCCAGGGTTCCCGCAGGCCCGTCCACCAGCAGCCGTTCGTGCACCAGATCGTCTGAAAAGCGGGCCTGGCCGCGCCGGAACAGGCGTGTCACGTAATCCGGCCACCACCCGCCATGACGCAGCACCCGGCCGCAATAGCGGGAAGCCCGGGGCATGCGGTAGGCGGGAGCGGCATCCGGTCGCCGCATCACCGCCTCGATTTCCGCTCGCAGTTCCGGGGACACCTGCTCGTCTGCGTCGAGCGACAACACCCAGTCTCCGTTTGCCAGGGCCAGCGCCCGGTTTTTTTGCCGCCCGAATCCGGGCCAGTCGGCCGCCACTTCGACGCGTGCCCCATGCCGCCGCGCAATCTCCGCCGTGCCGTCCGTGCTGCCCCCGTCCAGTACGATGCGTTCACTGGCCCATGCCACGGAGGCCAGGCAGTCTCCGATGGCTTCGGCTTCGTTTTTGGCAATGATGATCACGGAAAGGGTCATGCGTAATAGCCCTTGAACCAGTGCACAAAGCGTTCGATACCCGCCTCCAGCGATGTGCTCGGCACGTAACCCACCGCCTCCGCCAGCTCGGCCGTGTCGGCATACGTTTCGGCAACGTCGCCGGGCTGCATGGGCAAGTATTCGCGCACCGCTTTTTTTCCCAGACAACGTTCCAGCGTGGCCACAAACTGTTCAAGCGACACCGGCTCATGATGCCCGATGTTATAAATTCGCCAGGGGGCATGGCTGGCGGCCGGGTCGGGGTTTGCCGGATCGAAGCCGGGCCGTGGTGCGGCCGGTTTCCCCAGGATGCGGACCACGCCTTCCACAATGTCGTCCACATAGGTGAAATCACGCCGCATCTGCCCGTGGTTGAACAGCGCGATGGGGCGTTCCTCCAGGATGGCGCGGGCAAAAGAAAAATAGGCCATGTCAGGCCTTCCCCAGGGCCCGTAAACCGTAAAAAAACGAAGTCCCGTGGCCGGCAGACGGAACAGGTGGCTGTAGGCATGGGCCATCAGTTCGTTGGCACGCTTGGTGGCTGCATACAGACTCAGCGGATGGTCGGCCGCATGGTGTTCACTGAACGGCTGGCGCGCGTTCGAACCGTACACGCTGGAACTGCTGGCATAAACCAGATGGGCCACGGCATGGTGGCGGCAACACTCGAGCATCTGGACAAAACCGTTCAGGTTCGAGTCAACGTAAGTTTGCGGCTGCTGCAGCGAGTGGCGTACCCCGGCCTGCGCCGCCAGGTGAACCACATGGGTGATGCCGGCCCCGGAGAAAAGGGCCGTGAGGGCCGGGCCATCGCTGACGTCCATGCGTTCGAAACGGAACCCGGAAAAACTCTCGAGCTGTTGCAGGCGCGATTGCTTGAGCCCGACATCGTAGTAGGCGTTCAAATTGTCGATGCCGACAACCGCATGCCCGTCCTGCAGCAGGCGCCTGGCCACATGCATACCGATGAAGCCTGCCGCTCCCGTGACCAGTATCTTCATGGGCGGATTCTAGCATGGGGGTATTGCGGTAGCTTTCGGGGCCTTGCACGGCCTAGAATGGCGGGATGCGCAGAATCCTGGTCATCAAGACATCCTCGTTGGGCGATGTGGTGCATGCTTTGCCCGCCGTGTCCGACATCGCACAACATTTTCCGGATATGGCCATCGACTGGATGGTGGAGGAATCATTCAGGGCAATTCCGGAACTCCACCCGGCTGTCCGCGATGTCATTCCCGTGGCGACGCGGCGCTGGCGCAAAGCCCCCTTGGCCGGCAAAACCTGGCATGACTTCAAGGTGCTGCGACGCCGGCTGGTCGAAGGCCGGTACGATCTGGCCATCGATTTTCAGGGACTGGCCAAAAGCGCCGCCCTCGGCCTGCTTGCCCCGACCCACCGCATCGGCTACACCTGGGCCAGCGCCCGCGAGCCCCTGGCCACGCTGGCCTACCAGGAAAAGTTCGCCGTGCCCTGGACACTTCACGCGGTGGAACGCAACCGCCAGCTCGCGGCCTGCGCGTTTGGCTATTCGGCTGGCCCCGAAATCGCTTACGGACTGAAGGCGCCGGCGGCGGCGCCGGACTGCGCACCGTCCGAACCCTACGCGGTGCTGTTGCACGCCACCAGCCGGCCGCAAAAGGAATGGCCTGAAGATCACTGGATCCGCCTGGGCCTCGCCCTTGAAAAACGCGGACTGCGTTCCGTCATACCGGGAGGAAGCCCGCTGGAGCGGGCGCGTTCCCAGCGTCTCGCCTCGCAAATTCCGGGTGCCCTGGCTGCGCCGGCCCTGAATCTGCACGACGTGGCCGGATTGCTGGGACATGCCGGGCTCGTGGTCGGTGTGGACACCGGCCTTGCCCACCTGGCGGTTGCTCTCGGTCGCCCGGTGGTGGCCATTTTCACGGCCACCCGCCCGGAAGATACCGGCGTTTACGGCAGTCCCCTGGCCGTCAATTGCGGCGGCCGGCAGCAGATCCCCCCGGTTGAAACCATCCTGCAAGTCCTGCCATGCTGACGACCCGCACGCGTTATGCCGTGATTGCCTGGCTGCTGCTGCCATTCGCCTTTCTGCGCCTGCTCTGGCGCAGCCGGCGTCTTCCGGCCTATCGCCGGCACTGGGGGGAACGGCTGGGGCACTACCCGATCACGCCGCCTCGCCCCCTCATCTGGCTGCATGCCGTTTCCGTGGGCGAAACCCGGGCCGCCGTGCCGCTCATCCGGGAAATCCGGCGGCACTACCCTGGATACCGGCTGCTGCTGACCCACATGACGCCCACCGGACGTGAAACGGCCACCGACCTGATCGGCCCGGAGGTGTTCCGCTGTTACCTGCCCTTCGATCTGCCTTTTGCAGTCGACCGCTTTCTCGACCATTTCGGGCCGACGCTCGGACTGCTGCTGGAAACCGAAATCTGGCCTCACCTGGTTGCGGCCTGCCGGCAACGGAACATTCCCCTGCTGCTGGTCAACGCCCGCCTGTCGGAAAAATCGGCGGCGCGCTACGCCCTGCACCAGCCGCTGGTGCGGGAAACGCTGGAACAGTTGACGCTGGTCGCCACGCAAACCCCGGCCGACGCAGCGCGTTTCACCGCCCTGGGCGCCCCGCAGGTGACCGTGGCCGGCAACCTCAAATTCGACATGGCGGTTTCCCAGGCTTCCGAAACGCACGTGGACAGCCTCCGCCATCTGGTCGGCAAAGGACGCCAGATCTGGCTTGCGGCCAGCACCCGCCCCGGGGAAGAGCAGCTGTTGCTGGACTTGTGGCCGGCGCTGGATGCTCCCGACCGGCTGCTCATCCTGGTTCCGCGGCATCCCCAGCGTTTCGACGAAGTCGCGTCACTGTTGCGGCGGCTGGCCATCCCTTTCGTGCGCCGTTCGGAAAACCGTCCGGTACCTGCCGGTACCCGGGTTTTGCTGGGTGACAGCATGGGAGAAATGCAGGCTTATTACCAGGTGGCCGAAGTGGCAGTCATCGGCGGCAGCTTGCTGCCATTCGGCGGGCAGAACCTGATCGAGGCCACGGCGCTGGGTTGCCCCGTGATCCTGGGTCCGCACACCTATAATTTCCAGGACGCCGCGGATGCGGCCGTGACAGCCGGGGCTGCCCTCCGACTGACCGATGCGGCCCGGCTGCCCCAGATCCTGCCGCCCTTGCTGGAAGACCGATCCAGGCGACAAGCCATGGGTGAAGCGGGACGACGCTTTACACTGCAACATCAGGGCGCCGTCCATCACCTGTTGACCCTGATCGAACGTTTCGTGGCTGCAAAATCATGAGCAAGGCTTTCACCCGGGAATCCGACGCGGAAGAGGAAGAAGAGCGGGAGGAACCGCAGGCAAGGCTTCCCTCCGGGACACCCAACTACATCACGCCCAGCGGACATGCCCGCCTCTTCAACGAACTGGATCAGCTGTTGCGCGTGGAGCGGCCCAAAGTCGTGGAAACGGTAGCCTGGGCCGCTTCCAACGGCGACCGCTCGGAAAACGGGGACTACATTTACGGCAAGCGCCGGTTGCGTGAAATCGATCGCCGCATCCGCTTTCTGACCAAACGCCTTGAAAAAGCCCAGGTGGTGGATCCTGGCCTGCAGGCAGGCAATGACCAGGTGTTTTTCGGGGCCACGGTGACTGTGTGCGACGAGGCTGGAGAATCCCATACCTACCGCATTGTCGGCATCGACGAAACGGACCTTTCGCGCGGACATATCAGCTGGATATCGCCGCTGGCCCGCGCCTTGCTCAAGTCCCGCGAAGGGGACACGGTCCGTTTCCAGAGTCCGGCCGGAGCGCGCGAAATCGAAGTGGAATCGGTGCGCTACGAAACGGATGCGCCTTAGCGCACCCGTCGGGTCGCGCGCAACGCCTCAGAACGTGAAGCGTTCGGGTTGCTGCACGTGATGCAGGGGGGGAATGACCGTTTCGAAGAGGGTTTCGGAATGGAAGTTTCCTGCAGCATCGCGCTTCCAGCGCACCACTTCCATGGCCGGGGCATCGCCCACGACGGCCAGCAGACATCCGCCAGGGGCAACCGCATCCAGAAACGCCTGGGGCAACACGGGCACGGATCCGGTAAGCACGATGACATCCCACTGACGACCCGGCTGCCAGCCTTGGGCCGCATCCCCCACTTCAACCGTCACGTTGTCATGACCGTGGGAACGCAGTTTCTGGGCAGCAGCAGCTGCCAGTTCGGCATGGATTTCAACGGTCGTGACTTCAGCTGCCAGCCGGCTCAACAGGGCGGCCATGTAGCCGCTCCCGGCGCCCACTTCCAGCACGCGGTCGGACTTCTTGAGGCGCATTTCCTGGATAAACCGGGCTTCCAGCTTCGGCGACAGCATGGATTCGCCAAACCCCAGCGGGATTTCCATGTCGGCAAAAGCCAGCATGCGCCAGGCCTCGGGCACGAAATCTTCGCGCCGCACTTCGTAGAGCAGATCCAGTACGGTCGTATCCAGGACTTCCCACGGCCGGATTTGCTGCTCAACCATGTTGAAACGGGCTTGTTCGATATTCACGGACGAACTCCAACAGGCTAAGGTCGGAAAAAATAATTGTACCAGACCCGGGAACCGCCCGGGTCCCCAACCCTTCAAACCCGTCTTGCTTTTGGTCAAGCCCGCGCGCCGGTTGGCACGACCGGATGCGCGAATCAGGGTAAACTGGGCGCGGCTGATGCAATAGCACCGGCCCTGTCGAGAATTCATTAGGATAACCCGCATGAAGGGATTGACCCGTCGGCTTTATTTCTGGGTGCTGGTCGCCATTTTGGCCGGCGCCTTGTTCGGTCTTGTCTCCCCGAAAAATGCCGTCGGCCTGAAACCGTTTGGGGATGCGTTCATCGCCCTGGTCAAGATGATGATCTCCCCCATTATTTTCTGTACCGTGGTGCTGGGCATTGCGGGCGCCGGCGACATGAAAAAAGTCGGCCGGGTGGGTGGCAAGGCCCTGGTCTACTTCGAAGTGGTGTCGAGCCTTGCCCTGGTGATCGGACTGGTGGTCATGAACACCCTCAAGCCGGGCAAGGGCTTCAACGTGGATCCGGCAACCCTCGATCCGAAGGCCGTGGCCGGTTACGCAAAAGCCGCTTCGGAACAGGGCGTTGCCGAGTTCATCCTGCACATCATCCCCAAAACCTTTTTCGATGCCTTCGCCGGCAGCGGCGACCTGCTGCAGGTGCTGCTTATCGCCATTCTTTTTGGCTGGTCCCTGAGCCACATGGGGTCTGCCGGCCAGTATGTGCATCGCATGATCTCGGAGTTCTCCCATGCGCTTTTCGGCATGATGAACACCATCATGCGTCTGGCCCCGATCGGTGCCGGCGGCGCCATGGCCTTCACCATCGGCAAGTATGGCGTGGGGGCGTTGGCTCCCCTGGTGTCCCTGATGGGCAGTTTTTATCTGACCTGCCTGATTTTCATCCTGCTGGTCCTGGGCTCCATCGCCGCGCTCACGGGATTCAACATCCTGAAATTCCTTCTGTACATCAAGGAAGAGCTGCTCACCGTGCTGGGCACCTCGTCCTCCGAGTCCGCGCTGGTTCCCCTCATGAACCGGCTTGAACAAGCCGGTTGCCCCAAATCCGTGGTCGGCCTGGTGGTGCCTTCGGGATACTCCTTCAATCTGGACGGCACCAACATTTACCTCACGATGGCATCCCTGTTTGTGGCGCAAGCGCTCAACATCGACCTGACGCTGCAACAGCAAATCACGCTGCTGGCAGTGGCCATGCTGACCTCCAAGGGCGCCTCCGGGGTTACGGGCGCGGGCTTCATCACGCTGGCAGCCACCCTGGCGGTGGTTCCTTCCATACCGGTCGCCGGCCTGGCGCTGATCCTCGGCATTGACCGCTTCATGTCGGAAGCCCGTGCAATCACCAATTTCATTGGCAATGGCGTTGCCACCATCGTGATTTCCCGCTGGGAAAAGGAACTGGACTACGCCAAGCTCAATCAAGCCCTGAACGGCCAATTATCGGAGTCATCATCATGAACGCCAACCCAAAATTCCTTGCCGAAACGGCCAAGGTGGATGAAGCTTCCATCGCCCCGTTGCCGCGTTCCCGCAAAATCCACGTCACCGGTTCCCGCCCCGACATTCGTGTCCCCATGCGGGAAATCAGCCAGTCGGATACGCCCAGTGCGCTGGGCGCTGAAACCAATCCGCCCATCACGGTCTACGACACGTCCGGCCCCTACACCGATCCCGACGCGCGCATCGACATTCGCGCAGGGCTCGCGCCGTTGCGCGAAGCCTGGATCACCGAACGCGCGGACACCGAGACCCTGGAGGGCCCCACCTCCGCCTATGGCCAGGCCCGCCTGTCCGACCCCGACCTCGCCGCCCTGCGCTTCCAGCTGCATCGTCCGCCGCGCCGGGCGCTTTCCGGCCGCAACGTGACCCAGATGCACTACGCGCGCCAGGGGATCGTCACGCCGGAAATGGAATTCATCGCCATTCGCGAAAACTGCCGCCGCGAGGAAATGCACGCCGCCCTGCAACGCCGGGGAGGTTCCATCGCCCGCCTGCTGGGCAGCCAGCATCCCGGCGACCCGCTGGGGGCGGCCATCCCGGCCCACATCACGCCCGAGTTCGTGCGGGACGAAGTGGCCCGTGGTCGCGCCATCATCCCCGCCAACATCAACCACCCGGAATCCGAACCGATGATCATCGGCCGAAACTTCCTGGTGAAAATCAATGCCAACATCGGCAATTCCGCCATCAGCTCGGGCATCCAGGAGGAAGTGGCCAAGATGACCTGGGCCATCCGCTGGGGCGGAGACACGGTCATGGACCTCTCCACCGGCAAAAACATTCATGAAACGCGGGAATGGATCATCCGCAATTCCCCGGTCCCCATCGGCACAGTGCCCATCTACCAGGCCCTTGAAAAAGTCGACGGAAAAGCCGAGGAACTCACCTGGGAAATTTTCCGCGACACGTTGATCGAACAGGCGGAACAGGGCGTGGATTATTTCACCATCCACGCCGGCGTCCGGCTGGCCCACATCCCGATGACGGCGTCCCGCATGACCGGCATCGTGTCCCGCGGCGGCTCCATCATGGCCAAGTGGTGCCTCGCGCATCACCGCGAAAGTTTCCTGTACACCCACTTCGAGGACATCTGCGAAATCATGAAGGCCTACGACGTGAGCTTCTCCCTGGGAGACGGCTTGCGCCCCGGATCGATTTACGATGCCAACGACGAAGCCCAGTTCGCCGAACTCAAAACCCTGGGCGAACTGACCCAAATCGCCTGGAAGCATGATGTTCAAACCATGATCGAAGGCCCTGGCCACGTGCCCATGCACAAGATCCGCGAGAACATGGATCTCCAGCTGGAGCTGTGCAAGGAAGCGCCGTTCTATACGCTGGGGCCGCTCACCACCGACATCGCCCCGGGCTATGACCACATCACGTCGGCCATCGGCGCCGCCATGATCGGCTGGTATGGCACTGCCATGCTGTGCTACGTCACGCCCAAGGAGCATCTGGGCCTGCCGGACCGCAACGACGTCAAGGATGGCATCATGGCCTACAAGGTCGCCGCCCATGCGGCTGACTTGGCCAAGGGGCACCCCGGCGCGCAGTTGCGCGACAACGCCCTGTCCAAGGCGCGTTTCGAGTTCCGCTGGGAAGACCAGTTCAACCTCGGCCTCGATCCCGACAAGGCGCGGGAATTCCACGATGAAACCCTGCCCCAGGAAGGGGCCAAGCTGGCGCATTTCTGTTCCATGTGTGGCCCGCACTTCTGTTCCATGAAAATCACCCAGGATGTGCGCGAATACGCATCGCAGCAGGGCGTGACCGACACAGAAGCGCTGGATCGCGGCATGGCCGACAAGGCCAGCGAGTTCCTGGAGAAAGGCGCCGAACTCTACCGCAAGGTTTAGGTCAACATGGATCTGTTGCTGCTGGGCAAGGCGGCCGTTCTGGGAACGGTGGAAGGGCTGACGGAGTTTCTGCCGGTGTCCAGCACCGGCCACCTGATTGTGGCAGGCAGCCTGCTGGACTTCAACGACGAGAAAGGGAAGGTTTTCGAGATCGTCATCCAGTTTGCCGCCATCCTGGCCGTCTGCTGGGAATACCGCGCCAAGGTGTTTTCGGTGGTGCGCGGCTTGCCGCACGACCCCGCCGCACGGCAGTTCACCGTCAACCTGCTGGTGGCGTTCATGCCGGCTGCCGTGCTTGGGCTGTTGCTGGCGAGCCGGATCAAGCAGCATCTTTTTGCCCCGGTTCCGGTGGCGCTGGCTTTCATCGCGGGGGCTTTCGCCATTCTCTGGATCGAGCGCCGGCGCGTGCCCCACGAGCTGGATTCCGTGGACCGCATGACCTGGCAACTGGCCCTGAAAGTGGGTTTCTGCCAGGCGCTCGCCCTGATTCCGGGCATGTCCCGGTCTGGCGCAACCATCATGGGGGGCTTGTACTTCGGGCTATCCCGTACGGCCGCGACCGAGTTTTCCTTTTTCCTGGCCATTCCCACCCTGTTTGGCGCCACGCTGCACGAACTGGTGAAATACCATGCCCTGTTCCACCGCGAAGACCTGGGGCTCTTTGCCGTGGGTTCGCTGTTTTCCTTCGTGTTCGCGTTCCTGACCGTGCGCGCCCTGTTGCGCTTCGTCAGCCACCACCGCTTCACGGTTTTTGCCGGCTACCGGATCCTGTTCGGGGCGCTCGTGCTGGTGAGCAGCGCGCTGGGATGGGTGGACTGGCCTGCGGAATGATCAGATTTCGATCAGCTCGAAATCTTCCTTGCGGGCACCGCACTCAGGGCAAACCCAGTTGACGGGAACGTCTTCCCAGCGGGTGCCTGGCGGGATGCCGTCGTCGGGCGCCCCCAATTCTTCGTCGTAAATGTACCCGCAAATCAGGCAGAGGTAGGTTTTGTAACCCTGTGCAGCATCCATGATGATCCTGGAATTGAGTTAAAATGAACTTCTTGAGCGATTCGGAAAGCCGGGCCCGGACCGCCGATGGTCCCGTCAGCACGCCATCATAAAACCTGACATCCTGAAGAGCAACTTTCATCCATGACGCCTCCCCCGCCTGCCGTACTGGTATTTGCCGCAACCGACCCGAGCGGAGGCGCAGGCCTGCAGGCCGACGTGCTCACCTTGGCAAGCATGGGTTGCCATCCCCTGTCCGTGGTCACGGGCGTGACGATTCAGGACACCACCGGCGTCGAAGACGTCCTCCCCCTGGACGCAGAGTGGGTGGCTGACCAGGCGCGCTGCATTCTGGAAGATGTGCCCGTGGCGGTGTTCAAGCTGGGTGTTCTGGGCAGCCTGGAAGCCATTGCGGCCATCGCCGAAATCGTTTCGGATTACCCCGAAGTTCCCCTGGTGCTGGACCCCATCCTGTCCAGCGGCCGGGGTGACGAACTGGCATCGGAAGACATGTTGTCGGCATTGCGGGAACTGATCATTCCGCAGTCCACCATCGTGACGCCCAACACCCTGGAAATCCTGCGCATTGCCTACGATGAGCCGCCCGAGGAAGGAAATCCCGATCTGGCCGAAGCCGCACGCCTGGTGCTGGAAACCGGTTGCGAATACGTGCTCATTACCGGGACGCACAGCAATTCGGCGCAGGTCATCAATACGCTGTACGGACGCGAAGGCGTGATCCGCTCCGATGGATGGGAGCGCCTGATGGGCAGC